>CAYOKR010000008.1:0-37624 GCA_964404625.1 uncultured Oscillospiraceae bacterium
AAGTCATCCCCGAACTTAACTTGAGCGAAAACGACTACGTTGTCCCCAAACGTCGTTACAGCGGATTTTTCCACACCGATTTGGATTTACTCTTGAAAGAACTTGGCGTAGACACGGTAATTATGACCGGTTTGCACACCCACATGTGCGTCCGTCACACGTCCGCCGACGCCTACTGCCTTGGCTACAACGTTGTGGTTGCAAAGGATGCAACAAACTCCTTTACGGCAGAAGACTACAACTACGGTTTGAAATATCTTGTTGATACCTACGGTGCAGAAATCACCGACGTTGACACCCTTGTTGCTAAATGGAACAAATAAGTTTTGGCCCCGACAAAGATAACAAGCAATTTCAACCATCTTGACGATTGATACCCAAAAGTGATAGTTAGAGCGTACAGTTTTGGCGCTTAAATAGCAAGTTTTATGCTTTTATGCATAAAATTATACAACGATATTTGCGTAAGATAAACACTTTCGTTGCAACGCTTACGCCAGTCTACACGACCAAACAAAAAGTTAAAATATCATCAAAACAAAAGCAAAGACAACGTGCCGTTATTTTGTGATACAAAATTGGCAACAGCAATTCACAACACTACCGTTACCACAGCCTCTAAATGATTATTTTAGCAAACCAAAGTGTCGACACTGTATTGCCAATGCCATGCTTATCCAACAATTACTTTACAAATTACATCGATTGAGTATGCTACGCGCCTTATTTAATATCACATTTATCCAACGGTTACTTCATACTTTCAATCCAAAAAGTATATGCAAAATCCCGCCAAGATTACACTTGACGGGATTTGTCTTTGCATTCAATTATTCGTTTTATGCATTTAAATGCACTGTACCAAAAACACTTTAGTACCATGCTATTTTAAATACAGAAACTTTGCTATAAAAATATTTTAGTTCGAATTTTCATAATCTGCGCTATTATGCAACAAATTTTGCCTATTCAAACGGCAATATTTCGGGCAAAATTAAAGTTTAAAACCGCTTTTGAGTTTGAAACTAAACCAACTATCAGGGCAAGTATCGAATTTATCTTCGAAGAAGCCTCTCAAAATATAGTATTGGTTTTTGTGAAGTTTCTTTTTGTCGTCAATTGCAAAGTAGCAGAAGCCTTGTACCATTGCTTCGAAATCGTCCGCTTCAATATATTCACGAAGGTCACTGAGAAGACTCATTTCTTGAACGAGACTTTCCACTGTAAGGCGGTCGTACAACGCGCTGATATCTTTCTTAGTAAGCGGTTCTACCTTTGCAAACTCACAAAAAACTTTGTAACTTTCGTATTCTCTGTAGCCGACTCTTCCGTCGCACATCATCAAAAATACAAGCATATGTTGGAAGATATAAAAGATTTTATCGTTATATTCTTCACCCTTTTTCTTGCAAAAATCAACGTACATATCTGTGTAGTCAACGTAAGCGTGAGAAAGCAAGTTTTTGGTTTTTGTCCAGTAATCCTTAGAAACACAATTCTTTCTGCGGTCACGGGCAAGTTTTAGTAGTTCAATTAAATTGATAGGTTTCTTTGCCATAATTGTTACTCTCCTATTTATATTACATTATGTTTTGTATACTTAAAGTGGAACGTTGACATCACGATAAACTGTTTATTTTACAAAGATTTTGTCGAATGACACAAAATTCACTTTGTATAGTACACGTTACAAAAATTATAACATACATAAAACACGACGTCAAGGGAAAAACTGCATTTTGTAACGAGATTTTGCATTACGTTGACATTTTTTGCGTTCGAAGACAATAGATTTTAAGCGAACGAAACGTTGTGCGACACAGTTTCATTTTTTACAATGTGCAGACGCAGAAAGCCACTATCCTATCGACAAAAATCATTATGTGTTAATTTTGTATTAACTCGAAATGTCGACGTTATCGTTTGCAATGCAAAATATAGCGACTGACGTTATTTTATATTTGCGAATTGTTGTTTCTACTTTTACTTTTGTTGGGCTTTTAGCAGTTCTACAATTTCTTCCAAAAGTTCTTGTTCTGTTTTGGGTGCGTTTTTTGCTGCTTCTTCGTCGGCAAGACGTTGTTGTTCGGCAATGTCGTCCAAGCGTTTTTGTTGCAAAGCACGAATTTCACGTCTGGATTTACCTTGTTTACGAAGCGCTTTAACTTCTTTTCTTGTTAAAGCCGTTTCAAGTTTTTGCGCACGGGCAAGTTCCGAATTGGCAAAATTGATTGCGCGAACAATGGAAAACAAAATGAATGCAATCAAAAAGAAGTTGATAATCGCACTTATAAATGCGCCCCAGTCGATATAAATAGAGTTGGTTAGGTCAAGAGTACCTTCTGCCGTATAAACCGGGCTTAATACCGTTACTGCACTTTCCAAACCATTGTTGCCCAAAATTAATGCCAAAATCCAGTTGATGATTGGTCTCAAAATGTTATCTGTAAGTCCGTTTACAATAGCCGTGAACGCACCGCCGACGATAACACCGACAGCCATATCAAGCACGTTGCCACGGGTGATAAACTTTTTGAATTCTGCAAAAAAATTTTTCATTACAAAGTCGCCTCCTTTGTTATAGATATATTGTACCACCGACCACGTGACAATGCAACCCCTTTGGCAAAAATTTGACCAAGTATTTGCAAAATCGCCCAACACAACAAGATAAGCAAACGAAAAAAAGAAAGCATTAAAACGTAACGTGGATATTGCATAACACTAGCGAAAATATGGAAGATAAGACGTTGAACAAAAACATCGAAGTGAAACGAAAATATAAATATTCGAGTGAAACACGAGAATTTAGAGCGTTAAAATGCAAAACAGAAAGAAGAATATCGGGATATAAGGTAAATATCACAGTGCCATAACGTAATACAAAAATAAAAATGTTGGGACGTAACGTAAAAAATGGACGCGTCAAACAAAACTAAAAAGTATTTTGCAGTCAAACTGTTGCAACTTTTTACACAATTTGGTATAATGGGTAGGCTAAAACAAAGTTATGCGGTTTGCAAGCGAACAAAATCGCTATACGTGTTGAATTTTTGCAAATAATTGATTATTTTGACAATCACAACTGCGACATTATATCAACCGTATTTTGTTAGTTTGTCGAAAAATCTTATTGATTTTATATGTAATTTGTGAAATGGCACAAGATACGTAGATTTAATAAAAAGGTTAGCGTTAGAAAAATAAATATCGAGGTGTAGCGCAGTTGGTAGCGCGCTTGGTTCGGGACCAAGAGGTCGTGGGTTCGAATCCCGCCACTTCGACCAAAAAGAAAAAGTCGCAAATGCGACTTTTTCTTTTGTTTTTTCTGTGAATTATACTTTCAGTCATAACAGTGAAACAAGAAAACAATTTATATGAATTTGTAAATTTCGTTAGCAGAAATAATAAAAAAACCGTTGTCTTAGTTTGGCATTTTACCCATTTAAACAAATAAAAAACAAGAAAACCATTCGCTTAATTTGTAGATTTATTTAATATAAATCTTAAAAATCGTTATCATTGTTTTACATTTTGTCAATTTAGACACGTCATACTCCTAAGCACGCTGATTGAGAGCATTGCACTTGGTTGGGAGCTTTGCCTTTTGCGTTGCCAATGGGTTACTGCGCAATAAACTTTGCTACCAAATCGGCAAGTTCGGTGGCATCCTCCACGGGCAAACCTTCGATAAGGCGCGCTTGTTGATACAGAACTTTAGCAGCATCTGTCAATTTTTGCTTGTCGGTTGCAAACCAATCAACCAATTTTGTGTACACAGGGTGGTTTACGTTTATCTGCAATACCTTGGTTGCACTAACTTTATTTTCGCCAACGTTGGGCATGCTGTTGAGAACTTTTTCCATTTCGATAGAAAGTTCGCCTTCGGTGGTGATGCAAACGGGATGGTTAGTGTCGTTTTTGCAACATTTTACCTTGGCAACACTTTCGCCAAGCACGTTTTTTATAAACGCGGAAAGGTCAGCATTCTCTTCCTCGGCAGTTTCGACGGTTTCATCTGAAACGGATTTGAAAGGTTTGTCGTTATAGGTTGCCAAAACTTTAAGCGCGAACTCGTCCACGTCTTCCGTCAAACACAACACGTCGTAGCCCTTTTGTTGAACCTTGGCAACTTGTGGCAAATTTTTGATACTTGCAACGCTCGCGCCCGTTGCGTAGTAGATATTTTCTTGACCTTCTGCCAGTTGCTCAACGTACTCGGCAAGAGTTACCAGTTTATCGTTTTTGAGAGAGTGGAACAATACCAAATCTTGAAGTTGTTGCTTTTTTGCGCCCCAGTTTGCATACAAACTATATTTTAGTTGCAAACCAAATTCTTTCCAAAATTGTTCGTACTTTTCGCGGTCATTTTTGAGAATATTGGTAAGTTCGGAAGTAATTTTCTTTTCAACGTTGTTGGCAATAAGTTTTAGTTGACGGTTATGTTGGATGGTTTCACGCGAAATATTCAACGTTAGGTCACTATCCACCAAACCTTGTACAAAACTGTAGCAATCGGGAAGTAAATCTGCGCAACAATCGGTAATCAAAACACCGTTTGTGTACAGCTTAAGACCTTTTTCAAATGACTTTTGGTAATAGTTGTATGGTGCGTGCGACGGAATGTATAGCAATGCCTTGTACTCTACAGTACCTTCGGCAGACGTGTGAATAACGTGCAAAGGTTTATCGTAACCGAAAAAGTTGTCGGTGTAAAAATTGTTGTATTGTTCTTCCGTAACGTCCTTTTTGTTTTGTTTCCAAAGGGGCGTCATACTGTTTACGGTAACCCAATCATATTTTTTCTCGTGTTCATGATCGTGGTCACACTCGTCACAATCGCAATCGTCACCCTGAGTTACTTCGCTCCACAATTTTATTGGATAGCGGATATAGTCGGAATACTTTTTGATAAGGTTACGCAGTTTGTACTCTTGTAAATAGTCACTGTAGTTTTCTCCGTCGGCATCCGCTTTTAGTTGCAATGTAATTTGCGTACCACGTTCGAAATTGCAGTTGCTTGCGGTGATTTCGTAACCTTCCGCACCGGCACTTTGCCACAAATTTGCACTACCGTTTTGCGTTTTTGATAACACGGATACTTTATCGGCAACCATAAACGCCGAGTAAAATCCCACACCGAACTGACCGATAACGTCCACGTCGGCATTTGCGTCCAACGATTTTTTGAAACTTTCGCTACCGCTTTTTGCAATGGTACCAAGGTTGTTTTCCAACTCGTCGGCGGTCATACCAATACCGTTATCGCAAATAGTAAGAATGCGTTTTTCCGCATCTGCCCGCACAGTAATTTGCAAAGTGGATCTGTCCAAAGCGGAACCGTCCGTCAAACTTTGGTAGGCAAATTTGTCCAAAGCATCGCTTGCATTAGATATCAATTCGCGTAGAAAAATATCTTTGTTAGTGTAGATTGAGTTAATCATTATGTCCAAAACCTTTTTGGACTCCGTTTTAAATTTTCTCATTATGTTCCTCACAATAGGCAGTTTTATCAACTGCAATTTTATTTTAATATTTTACAAATCGACGTGCGATTTGATTGATTTTTAAGTTAAAGTAAATATTGATAATCGATGTTTAACAACGCAAATTTACAATTAAAGGTCAATTTGTGTATAGTTAAAACAGTTATTTGGTGTAATTTGTGTTTTTGTTATCTAATGACAAGTCCAACCAATCATTATAATAAAGCAACGCCTTTTTACGTTTGACAGTTGCAGATTTGCAAAACAAATTTTCCACATTGCGACATTTTACACTACTATTATAATACATTACGTTGCTTATTTCAAGCTTAATTTTATGCACCAGGTTTTGTTGTCAATAATTATGACAAAAGACCTTTTGATTAACCGTTACAATCGCTTGCTTGTTAAATTTTTATTATTTATAATTTGTGACACTCTCATCGGCAATGCACTGATCTATCACAATTTTACCTTTTTCAATTTGTAAAATCATCTTCAAATGCAATATCGTAGCCCGTCGGTTAATTACATTTATTGCTCGCAATTTTGAAAAGTTGTTGTCAACAGCAATCCGCTTATCACTTTTTATTAGCATTTTGCAAAATAATACAAAACCACCTCTCGAGCATCGTTGGGTGCAACGAGAGGTAGTTGTTTGATTAGTTTTTAGGGCGCCACATTTACGCAAGCAATCGCACTATTCAATGTTGATAGCATGAGTTTGCACTTGTGGTTTGTCCTTAGGAACAACAATTTCCAAAACGCCGTTGTTGTATTTTGCCTTGATAGCCTTTTCATCAACGTCGCCAAGGTAGTAACTTCTACTGCAACTGTAAGCACGTTCTCTGCGGATATACTTTACGTTGTCGGCTTTTTCTTCCTTCTTTGCGGAAACGGTAAGGTAACCGCTTTCGTACTTCAACGAAATGTCGGATTTGTCAAAACCTGCCATTTCCACATCCATAAGATATGCGTTGTCCGATTCGCGAATGTCAGTTTTCATAATGGATGCTTCCTCGTCAACGTAAAACGGACGGAAAAAGTTGTTGAATGCGTCTTCGATAATATCGCTGTTTCTTCTGGTCAAATAAGTTTTCATAATAAATTCTCCTTTTACAATTTATTTTCGGATGGTAGGGGATGCGCAAACATCTGCCCGATTACTATCGTCGCACAACCATTGCGTTGCCGTTGCCCTGATACCAAAGTTACTACGTGGGACGTTCACGTCGTAACGTTTGCATTGTGCCACTCGACAATTCTGCTTGCGCCGTTGCATTTTACTACAACTACTTGATGTAAAAACGCTTGCACAAAGAATAAACCGTTTTGACGTTACTTTGTATCTGCGTTTTTACAAAACAAGCAATTATCGTTTGTTAATTGCAATACACTTGCAAAATTATCACTTACGAAACACGTTTTTGCGTTCGCAATGGACTTTTTGCTGCTTTGCAGGCAATTTTAGGTTTTGATTGTACGATTTTTAGCAATCTCGGTTTTTGTTTGTTAGCACTCTCCCCGTTCGATTGCTAACATTATACCACCTTTGTGGAATTTGTCAACACTTTTTACAATTTTTTTTGAAATTTTTTTGAAAAATTTTTGTGAATTTTGCGTTATCATCACATAATGTTGAAAAAACGTTTGCAATGTGGTACAATATTGTAGATTGAAATCGACTTGCAACGTTACAGATTGCAAACGATTGACAATTATCTCACTATCATCAAACTATTGAAACGATGTTTAACCAACTAAAGTGCCGACGTCGTAAACCGATTCGAATATCACTGCTATTTTTTCGAACTTCGTCGCATTTAAGCCTAAGCAAAGTCAAACTTCACGTACGCAACGTATTCAAACATATTTCGAGGTGCAACCATGAGAACAAGAGCAAAATTCGAAAAAGTATCACTTGAAACTTTTTTACAAAGCGGAACACAACAAACCTATGATAATATAGTGTTACCAAAACGTGCCACAACTAAAAGTGCCGGTTACGATTTTTTTGCGCCGACCGACATAGACCTTGAGCCGGGTAAAACAATCACCATTGCAACAGGCGTTCGCGTTTTGATGCCGGACGATTGGTGTTTGATGATTTTCCCACGTAGTGGGTTAGGATTTAAGTACCGCTTGCGACTAGACAACACGGTAGGAATTATTGATACGGACTATAGCGATGCGTCCAACGAAGGTCATATTTTTGTAAAACTTACTAACGAAGGGCAAAAAACGTTACACCTTGCACAAGGTACAGCATTTGCACAAGGTATTTTTACGCACTACCTTTTGACGGAAGACGACGACGTTACCGAAACACGTATCGGCGGACTCGGTTCGACGGATAAAAATTAGAAGATTTTTGCAAAATATCGCAAGATAAAGTCAGTATTTCGGCAAAATATTGATAAATAATCAAAATGCGATTGGTAGCTATCAAATAAAAATCGCATTTGCTTAGATAAAAGCAACGTTGCGATTGATTAAAATTACACGTGTGATAAATATGCAATTCGCCAAAGTAAGGAGTTATCCAAAATCGTAAAAAACATCAATACTGCTTGCAATTATTTGGGTATACGCAAGATAACACAAAACAAGGGTTTTACGCCGAGCAAACACGTTAGAGGTATTATTGATACAAAATAAAACGACAGTCGAGTTACTGTCGTTTTTTGTAATAGATGAATCATATAAATGCAATATAAATAAAGTTTTGCACTTGATTTGAGAATTTACCCAACTATAAATATTAAAATAAGTACATTTTATCACTCTTTACAACAGCTGTTAGACTTAGAACATCCACTAAAATATATTTCCGCATAAATATTGCTATACAAAAATCTACGTTGAGTATTACTTTTTCAAAATTAAATGTTTTGCAAGTCCGTTTTCCCAAATTGGCTCAAGATAGCCTTCCACAAGGGGACGGATGTAATCCACAAGCGGTTGTTTGACCGTATAATGCTCCGCGTCAATCCACTCCGTTGGAATTTTTTTAACGGCATTGGCAATTTCGAAAACATCTGCAAAATGCACGTCACAGTGATATGGCGTATCGATTGCGCGCACAAGAGTGGTAACGATACCCGTTTTGCCTTCAAAAGCAAATCGCACAGCACCTTCGCCAAGACGTTGTGCCTCGTTAACGTCGGTTAGCGATTGGCAATGACTTGCTGAACGCTGCATAAACGACAACTCCATACTTTTTGTGCGACACCCGTACGTTTTTGATATCAAATCGGCAAGGTAACGAGACGTTCCTGCAAGGCGAACGTGCCCGAAAGGATCCTTTTGTGTGCCTTCGTCGGCAAGTTGACAAACGTATCGACCATCGGCAATTTTGATGCCTTCCGACACGGCTATAACGGCAGAACGTTTTTGTTCAACGATTTTGCCAACACGTTGCAAAAAGTGGTCGATATCTACCGTTGTTTCCGGCAACAAAATCATTTCCACACCTTCACAATCATCACCCTTTACAAGACTTGCCGCAGCCGTTAACCAACCGGCATCACGCCCCATAATTTCCACAACCGATATTACGGCATTTTCGTAGACAAGCCCGTCGCGAACAAGTTCCTTTAGGGTATTTGCAATGTATTTGCAAGCAGAACCATAGCCCGGTGTGTGATCGGTGATAACAAGGTCGTTGTCGATAGTTTTTGGCACGCCCACAAAACGAACGTTGCTGCCTACCATTTGCGCATAGGTGGAAAGTTTTTTGATTGTGTCCATAGAGTCGTTTCCGCCGATGTAGAAAAAGGCGAAAATCTCCAGTTGTTGCAAAACTTCAAAAATCTTTTGATACACTTCGTTACCCAAAACCGGCTCGGGAAGTTTATACCTACAAGAACCCAAAAATGCCGATGGAGTGCGACGAAGCAGTTGTTGATTTTGCTCCGTTTCTAAACTGTCACCAAGGTTTACTATTTTATTTTCCAACAACCCCTGTATGCCGTAAACCATACCATATACGTTATCCGCACCAAGATTTATCGCTTGCGTATATACACCAAGCAAACTTGCGTTGATAACTGCAGTCGGCCCGCCCGATTGTCCTACGATAACGTTCTTCATATTGCCTCCTCTATTTTGTTTGTGTTAAGTGGTAATTTTGTGTCTAACTGCAAATTGTTGTGTAGATATAATTAGTATATGCGATATTTGCGAATGTATTTGGTGTGACGCAAAATGGTTAAACTTTGCGGTGCAAAAAGTCGTACAAGCGTTGTGCAGTAGTCTTTGTCATACCCTTTACAGCAGCAATCTCTTGCACGGTTGCTTGTTGCAAATTGTCCATCGTTTTGAAACGTCGATGCAGTTCGATACGACGTTTTTCGCCGATGCCGTCCACTTCCTGCAAAACAGATTTTATGCTATTTTTGTTGTGTTTGCTACGGAAATAGGTTATGGCAAATCGGTGTGCTTCGTCACGAATATTAACCAGTAAATTGAGTGCAAAACTGTTGCGTGGCAAAATGATAGGTTGGTTGGAAGCAAAGGTATACACCCATTCGAAGCGTTCCGCAAGGGAAACCATAGGCACGCTAACGCCACTTTCTTCCATGGCTTGACGTGCATACTCCAACTGTCCCAAACCACCGTCAACAACAATCAAATCGGGGCGTTTACCAAATACTCCGTCATCCGCTTTCATACGTTCGAAACGTCGCAACAAAACTTCCTTCATGCTGGCAAAGTCGTTTGCGCCTTCTACCGTTTTGATGATAAAACGCCTATACTGGCTTGCATCCTTTTTACCATTAGTAAACACTACCATACTGGCCACCTTATCGACACCTTGCACATTAGAAATATCATAGCACTCGATACGCTGTGGCAAAGTTTTGAGATTTAGCATTTCCTTTAGTTGCAAAACCGCGCCGTGCGTTATGTTGAATTTTTTGTCAAGTGCCGTTTGATTTTTCGTTAGATATTCCACCGCGTTGCGATAGGACATATCCGCAAGACGTCGCTTATCGCCCTTTTGCGGACAGTACACCGCAACCTTTTGTTGCATTTTTTGTGTAAGCAAATTAGACAAATCGTCGGCATCGGGCAATGGAATATTCGTGTAGATTTCTCCGCAAAGTTTAACAACGTCGCAATATTCTGCCAAAAAACTCGATAGCGTTTGCGCTTCGTCCAATGCACCGTCGTCCACAACGTTGTTATCGGCAAAAACAACCTTTCCTCCACGAATCATCGTGTGGTTTACAACACAGTTTTTGCCGTTGCTTGCCACCGCAAACATATCGTAATCGACAAATTTGTTAAGCACAACAATGCGCTGTTGTGAAATTTTGTCAATAAGTTCCAAATATCGTTTGTATTGCAAAGCCTGTTCGTACAGCATTTTTTCGCTTGCTTGCATCATTTTTTCCGTCAAAATTTGTTTTACAACTGTATCGTCGCCATTAAGAAACTTTACGGCATCGTTAACAATTTGACGGTACTGCTCCTTTGTGACTGCACCGATACAGGGCGCACAGCATCGACCAATGTGATAATTTAAGCACGGTCTAAAGTTTTTGGGCAGTTTGTTAAAGTTGTAGTTGCAGGTGATTGTAGGAAACGCCGTACCCAAAATTTCCAAAAACGCTTTCGCTCCGCCCTGCGTGATAGGTCCAAAATATTTACATTTGTCCTTTTGCAGTTTGCGAGTAGACGTAAACTTGGGAAAATCGGCATTCAAATCCACCTTTACGTATGGGTATTGCTTGTCGTCCTTTAACAAAATATTGTAGGGCGGAGTGTGTTTTTTGATTAGCGTGTTTTCCAAACTGAGCGCATCCGCTTCGCTTGCAGTGATGATATATCTAAAATCCGCCACGTGCGAAAGCATCGCCAATACCTTTTCCGTTTTGTTTGTAGATGCGTGAAAATATTGACGGACGCGATTTTTTAGCACCTTCGCCTTGCCCACGTACAAAATATTACCGTCAGCATCCAGCATTATGTAAACCCCGGGCTCATTGGGAAGGTTGGTTAATTTAGTTTTGATATCAACCTGCATACTCATGGATATATTGTACCACAACTTACACTTTTGCGAAAGGCGTTTGATACGATTTTTGTGTAAACAACCAACAAAATTTGTAGATTTTAATTTATCAAAGAGAAAAATCCGCATTTGATGAGCAAAAATCGACCTTTTGATTGATTAAAACTACCCAAAACAAAAAAATTTCACTTTGCAAAAATATTAACAAAATCACTACGATATAGATATCTCAAAAAAATAGCGAATTTGACAATACATCAAATTCGCCAATATGCTAAATTATACAATTAACAACCATCCGCAATTAAACGTTATGCAATCTTTCGAAGTTACCACAAGCACAATGCTAAATTAACTTATACATACCTTTTTATCGACATCACCACAATACAAGGTCGCCAAAAACTATAATCGCTTAATTTACATATATGATTTATTATCATAATACCACTATTGTCTTTTCCAAGTAGATGGTTGGAACAATATCAACAATGGGAAGATTTCCAATCTGCCAAGTAACATTGCTATGGTAAGCACTATTTTGGAGAAATGGGAAAAGACGAAAAATCCGCCAACTGCTTCGCCATAGGCTGGACCAATATTATTAAAGCAAGACGTCAACGCAGAAAAATTTGTAACGAAATCTATCTTTCCGTTGGGATCAAAACTCAACAACACCATGGCAACCGCCATTATAAACACATACACCACAAAGTAACTACCTACGCTTTGTAGCGCCTCGTCGGTAAGCACTTTACCTTCGAACTTGACTACGTTTGCACTACGTGGGTGTAACAAACGGCGAATTTCCTTTTTTACGGCACAGCAAAGCATACCGACACGCGATACTTTTAGTCCGCCCGCAGTTGATCCTGCACATCCGCCGATAAACATAACAAGCAACAACAACCACTTGGAAAGTTCCGGCCATAAATTGACGTTTGAACTTGTAGGGATATTGGTAAATCCTGTTGTTGTCATAAAAGATACCGTTTGAAAACTTGCAAGACGTAATGCGTCGCCAAAACTTTCGGTATAGGGGAACAATCCCAATAGGTTTATTGTTATTGTGCCTACCGTAATCACCGTGATACCGCAGTACAAAAATACTTCCTGACTGGACAATGCCGATTTTACACGACGGAGCGCCAACAAACAATACACATTAAAGTTTACGCCAAACAAAAACATAAATATGGCAATAACCCATTGGCAATAGTTACTGTATGATGCAACACTATCCGCTTTTATACCAAAACCGCCCGTACTTGCCGTACTAAATGCATGCAAAAGGCTATCGAAAAACGGCATACCGCCAAACATCAACAACACTACAAGTAATGCAGTCATACCTGCGTATATCAAATAAAGCATTTTTGCCGTATCGCGAGCACGCGGAACAAGTTTATCTACAGTAGGACCGGGCATTTCCGCACGAAGTACGTGAATACTGCGATCTTGCGAACCGGTAGCAAATACCATAACGAATACGATGATACCCATACCACCAATCCAGTTGGAAAAACTGCGCCAAAACTGCAACCCCTTGGGCAAAGACTCTATTTGTGTACCGGTCAAGATACTTGCGCCAGTTGTAGTAAAACCGCTAACCGTTTCGAAAAGCGCGTCGATATAGTTGGGGATTTGTCCGCTTATAACAAAGGGTAACGCGCCCATAAGGGAGAAGTAAATCCACACAAGCGACACAGTAACGAAACCTTCACGGGAAAAAATTGCCGTATGACGTGGTTTTACAAGACACGTTAGCAAAATTCCTACCAAAAGAGCAATACCTATCGTTACAGCAAATACCCATGCGCAACCGTCGTTGCAAACAAGCGAAGTTATGGTTGGCAACAACAGTAATCCGGCAAGGGCAATGGACGACTTGCCCAGTGTGTTAAAAATCATACGAAGATTCATACAACTACCTCAGCATGTCCGCCAAATCCACCAGACGTTTGCCTGCAGAAATAACAACTACTTTGTCCCCTGCTTTTAGTTCGTCTTCGCCCGTGGGGATGATTGTTTCCTTGCCACGAACGATACAAGCAACGATAAAGTTGGGTTTTATTTGCAAATCCTTAAACTTTTTGCCAATAAGTGCACAATCGGGCAAAACAGAAAATTCCAACGCTTCGGCATCACCGTCCATCAACGAATACAACGTTTCGATGGCACTACCCAAAGTGTTGTGCAAAGCGCGAGCATATCGTGTGATTACGTTTGCAACGATTTTTTGAGCCGTAACTGGTGTTGGCATACCCAACTTTTCCACAAGGGCGTATTTTTGCGAATCGTTGACCTTGGGGATTACCTTTGGCACGTTTTGATTGATTGCATATAACGCAACAAGCACGTTATCTTCGTCACGACCGGTTAATGCAACAAGTGCGTCGGTTGTTTTAATGCCTTCTTCCAGCAAAATTTCCTGACTGCAACCGTCTCCGCAAATGATAGTTGCAGAACTTGGCAACAGTTGAGATATTTCCGTACAACGAACGGGATCCTTTTCGATAATTTTTACGCCGTAGTTGTTGTCGGTGAGCATTTTTGCCAGATAGTAGGCGATGGTGCTTGCGCCCAAAATAATAACGTTGTGTGCTTGCTTTTGCACAAGCCCGATTGTTTTAAGAAATTTATTGGCGTCGTTACGCTTTACCATAAACGCGACCTTATCGCCTTCTTGCAGAACGAATGCGCCTGTGGGAATATATACTTGGTCGTCACGTTTTACTACGCACGCAACAAACGGAACGGGTGATTTGGAACGTATTTGAGCAAGTTCCATACCAACAATTTTAAAATCTTCACGCAAGGTCGTTTCCAAAATTTGCACCTTTTTGCCTGCAAAAGTATCCACGTTTACGTAAGTTGGCAGTTGCAAACGGTTAAAAAGATTTTCCGCAGTGAGCCTTTCCGGATTGAGCGGTACAGAGATGTTGAGTTGTTTGGCAATAAAGCGCAAGCCTTCGTCGTTGTAATTGCTTTCACGCACACGTGCTATGGTATGTTTTGCACCGAGACTATGCGCAAGGAAACATGCCAACATGTTAACTTCGTCGTTATGCGTTACGCTGATAAACAAATCCGCTTGACCAACGCCTGCTTCGTTAAGAATTTCCAACGACGTTGCCATACCGCAAACCGCCATAACGTCATGAGTGTTTGCGATATTTTCCACTACTTTGGGGTTATGGTCGATAGCAACAATTTTGTGCTTTTCTTCGACAAGACTTTCAATGATTGTTTTGCCGATTTTACCACAACCCGCAACAATAATTTTCATAATAACAAGATCCTTCTTGCCTTAATATTTGGTAACGACCAACGTTACCTATTGTAATTTTACCACACTGCAAGGATATTTGCAACATCTTGACGTACTATTACATTCGTGAACAATTTTAGCAAAATTGACTCAGTTTGGCACATAATTAACACAAAATCACACAAAAATAGGTAAAATTTGTATATACAACAAAAACCTTCGCATTACACGAAGGCTTAAAAAATTGTTAATTACGTTTGCAACAGGCTTGCAACAAATTGTTTAATGCAAGATTTAGTTTACGTTGTTCTTCTACAGTGCGCGGATTTTCCAATCCTTTTTGACGTAGAATACGCACTGCTTTATCCACTATTGTTTCGTTTGGTTGCTCCGTTTGTGGAATATCGGCAGACAAAGGTTGCTGTTGTTGATAATTTTCCGTTTCCGCAGGCTGTTGCGGTCCCGTTGTTGGTAAAGTTTGCTGATTTGCCGACAATTTTCGTTGTGTGTTCTCTATTGATTGCGACACAGATTGTTGCGGTTGGTCTATCGTGGAGAATGTGGGGCTTGGGACAGTTTTATACAACGAGTTGGTGCGCGATATTTGTTCGTCTGGTGGCAATATTACAGATTGTTGCTGTGTTTTTGTATCGCATAGGTTAGATTGTTGCGTTGGCTCAAAATTCGATATCGAATCACCTTGCTGTGGCTGATTTACACAATTCTTATACAGTTGTGTTATTCTGTTTAGATCGTGCAGAAATTTGCCAAAAACCTTGCGAGCGTGAGAAAGATTGATTTGGTCGATAATGTTTTTGACTAACAAAACTATCACGCTAAAAAGCAAATAGACAATTTGAGTGGTAAAAAGCGACGAATAATTCAGTAAAATTGCTACTACCAAGTAAAAGACGCTTGTTGCCGTTGCTAAAAGATGCACAAACCACAACAAATATGGCGACGGAAGTTTAACGAACTCGAACACAGTAGACGGTTTGTTACATCCGCTGTTGACGTAGGCACGCCACTGACGTTGATATTCCTCGGGAAGTAGGTGAATTTCCGTCACCACACTACTTGGGTATTTTACAATTTTTTTGTTAAACTTTTTTAGTTTTGCATTTTGTTTGCCATATGGATTGTGCACAAAATTGACAAGTGCCGTTACCGACAAAATACCAAACGCAGTAAACAAAACAACGGTTTTGTAGTTGAGCAAAAAATACAATAGTTGTTGCATGACATCTCCTTTTAACCATTACGTTTACAAAATTGTTGACGAAAAAATCCATTAATAAACAACCGAAATGATTTTTTACAAATAAACTTTTTGTTTGCCATTTTTCGCAAAAAGACAACGACGTTTTCCAAACAAAAAAGTCTATTCTCGCACGTAGAACAGACTTTATTTGATAGATATGTGATTGTAAATATTTTTGAGTAAAAAACAAAATATCATTGATATTAAAGACAATTTTGCGTATTTTTGTTTTGCATAAAGTTGACGAAAGAGTAAGTACACTCTACCAACAACCGTTTGTTGCATTAAACATCATTTGCAAACTCTACGTTCATTGGGAGCAAGCCCGTTCCACAACAGAATTTGCAATTTTAAAGAGAATAACACAACAATTCTCACAATTAACTACTTAACGCCCGACTGATTTATCGACAAACATCACGACAGCCAAACTAACCACAAATAGCACGCCACTACACAAAACGTATATTTAAAGCGCACAAAAGTAAAGTCTAAACCGTTGTTTTGTTACATTTTTATAAGTTTGTTGTCGGCAATGGAAAGTACGTATGCATCAACGTTATCTATTCCGCAAATATTTTTGACGGCTATTTTGTAACTTGCAAGTTGATAGGGATATCTCTCTGCAACTTGGTCGCTACGAGTCGTATACTTAAAGTCCACAACTGTTGCTTTATCTTTGCCCACAACCAGCAAATCGATAACACCTTGTAACATAACGTTGTCGCTAAAACGCTTGTCCTTGGCAAGTTGGTCGTAAGGGGCGTACAACATAAAGGGAATTTCGTGATAGACTTTTCCACCTTGCAAAATTTCTTTTAGTTGCGGATTTTGCAACGTCTTAAAAATTAAGTCTACGTCTAATTGTTCCGCGCATTGCTCGTCAATTTTGCCTTGTACTACCAGTTGGTTAATGGTATTTTGGATTTGTTCCACGTCGGCATTGTAGTCTACAAATTGATACAAAGTGTGGTACGCCGTGCCTATCTTGTTTTTATTGTCGGCAACAATCACCGGAACGGTTGCATTTTCGTCATCATCAAAAAATTGCTTATCCAACGCAGAACTTACAATTTTTGTAGGCATTTTGGTTTGATCTTGGAAGGGGTACTCGTAGTTGAGTTTTTCTAAAATTGTTTTTCCGTCGGTATCTTGCTCGCACAAGTACCTTTCATACGGCATTTGTTCATCTCGCAAATCTTGGAATGAATCCACAACCTCAATGGAGAGTTTGTCGCTTTTAGGCTGTAATATTCCGCGCGAAGTGTTTTTTAACGCATAGAGCAACCAATCGAGATTGCTATTTGCATCCTGCGGTGGATTAGGAATTTCGTCTAACTTGGATTGCTCCACAGTTGCCCAAATATCCAAAACATACTTAGGGCGCGTCATTGCAACGTACAAAAGGCGCATTTCTTCTTCGCGTTGTTTACGTTTGTTGCGCAAGTTGCAAGCATAGGCACCTAACGTGTCGCAACGTTTCATCCTGTCGAAATCGTAAAACTGAGCAAACAAACCTAAATCGGTATTGCGTTGTACGTAGAAAGTATCCTTTGGAGTATCGAAATTAAAACGACCTTCCAGCCCTGCCAAAATTACGATAGGAAACTCCAACCCTTTTGATGCATGCATGGTCATTATACGCACAGCATTTGCACCGGAAAGCGTCTGTTCGGATTTAGATTCGTCCGTTTCGTCCACGTAGTACAAAAATTTGTCGATACTTTCGGCGTAACTTGCCCCCTTCAAACCATCAACAAAAGCGTTAAGTTTGTTAAGCCGTAACTCACCGTTAGGCAAGCCTTGTACGTACAAATCGTAATTAGTTTGCTCGATTATTTTTAGGACCACTTCACATACCGATGCACCGTGCGAGTAAAAACGTACGTCTTCAATCAGTTTTAGCAAATTGTTGATTTTTGCAGACGTTTTATTGTCGTAATTTTTAGCATATTCCTTTAGCCTATCGAAAAACGGTACAATTCCGCTCGTATTCAAACGCACGTCGGCAAGTTCCGTTTCCGTAAAGTCGCCAAAACAACACAAACACACACCCACAAGATACACGTCGTTGTAGGGGTTGTCGATAACACGCAACAAATTGACAAGTTCGCGCACTTCCTTTGATGCAAAACCATCAACCTTAAATCCGGCAGTTACCGGAATATTCATCTCGACAAGCGCATTATAGATTGCCGTTGCACGCGCCGTCATACTGCGCATCAAAATTACGATATCACCATATTGAATACGTTTTGCATTGCCGTCTTTATCTTTGTAAGCCATGCCGACGTATCCATTGATACGCAAAGCGATTGCTCTTGCTTGCACCGTATCTTCCACGTCCAACGACTTTTGTGTTATATCGTAATAGTCGTCGATAGGGAATTCGCGCAAGGCTGTTTTTGTCAAAAAATTGATACGTACCGACGGCACTTGTTTTAGAGTGGGCGCTGTTTGTCCCTTTAATTGAGCGTTTTCGCGGTAGTTTACCTGACCTAAATTTTCCGTCATAATTTGATTAAAGACAAGGTTGACAAAATCTAAAATATCTTTGTTGCTACGGAAATTATCGTTTAGTTGTTCGGCAACACCACCGTCATTGTGCAAATATTTGCGATGTTTTGAGGCAAAAAAGGAGGGATCACACCCGCGAAAACCGTAAATGGATTGTTTGATGTCGCCCACCATAAACAAATGATCATCATTGGCAAGAGCATTGATGATCGCTTCTTGCACAGGATTGGTATCTTGATACTCGTCCACAAACACAAGTTTATACTTTTGTTTGATTGCAGCGGCAGATTCGTCATCGCGTAAAACTTGTAAAGTGAGGTGTTCCAAATCGCTAAAATCCACACCGCCACGGCGTTTTTTGAGTGCAAAAAACTTTTGTTCAAACCGCATTACCATTTCGGCAAGTTTGTCGGTAAGTTGCACAGATTGGTCAAGTTCGCGCCACATATCGTAAACGTTGTTTGTGCGCAACAGTTCTTGGTAACTTTTTGCTTTTTTGTTAAAAGCATCACGGATGTCGCTGTAATCCTGACGGATTTTATTTTCGATATCCTCGTCCGCCATTTTGATACGCTGTTTGCTGTTTTTTGCAAGAAGTTTTTCAAATTCCAAAACACGCATGGCGTTGAATGCCGATATAGGATTGGACCAGTTGACACCGTCTAATTTTTTAAGACTCGCGTTACAAGTAGCGGCAATTTGTACACCGCCTTCTATTCCACAACGATGAACAAGTTGCTTAAGTTGGCTTTTGCAATAATTGACGGTAGACTGTATATCAGTCAACAAAATAGACATTAAAGGTCCGTTATCGTCGTGGTTAAAACAGTTTTGGCGCACATTTGCGTACCACGACTCAAAATCTACAATGTTGCGAGAGAAATTGTGCAGTTGCAAAATAAGTTGCTTAAAGTTGTCCTCCTTACGCCCCGTTGCATAGATTTTATACAGACGCAAGAACTCTTTGTCATCGTCGGCAAAGTACTCCTTAAACAATTCGTCAATCGCTGTCTTTTTTAGGTTAGACACCGTGATATTATCCAAAATACCAAAGGATGGATCGATATCCACAACGTAGAAATAGTTGCGCAAAACTTCGCTACAAAACGAGTGAATCGTGCAAATGGATGCCGTATCGATTTTTTCCAGTTGTTCACGAACGCGCGGATCTCCTGCACTTTGAGATAGTTGCAAAAATAAGCGATTTTTCATTTCCGCAGCGGCAAGATTGGTAAACGTTACAACAACAATTTGGTCGATGTTGATTCCCTGCTTGATAAGTCGTGCAATGCGCTCTATCATAACGGTAGTTTTACCGGTGCCTGCCGATGCCGACACCAACATATTTTGCATCGGTGCGTTATTTTGAGGAAAATCTATTACGTTTTGTTGCTCCGGTGTGTATTTTCTACTCATCGTCTTCGTCATAGTCGTCGTCTTCCTCCGGTCTAACAATTTGCGATATGTTCTTTGCTGTTACGTTCCTCACCTTGCGAGGCGAGTAGTTGTACACGTCATTGAAATCGCAAATATCTTTGTAATCACAAAAAGCACAAACACCTTCGTATGGATTTACGGCAATATAGCCATCGTGCATCAGTTTACCTGCACGTTTGATAAGTTCCGTTGCATAGGTTACTTGGTCTTCGAACTGTTCGGCGGTAATAAGCGTGTTTTTTTGCGGTAACGTACCGTCTTTTTTGAGTTTTATATCCAATTTTTCGCTATAAGACGACGTTTCCAAGGTGGTATCGATTGCGCGGACAATATCCAAATCGTTTAGCGTACGACCTTCGTAGGTATACACTTTGTCTTCGGCAATATCGGTAAAGTTGTTATGCATATTGAAGTAGTAAAATCCGGCGGGGCGCAATTTATAGAAATCTTGTGCGGCACGTAAATATACCAGAAGTTGCATTTTTTGACCGTCGTACAAACTTTTTTCCGTGTAGTTGGCGGCGGTAATACCGCTTTTATAGTCGATGATTATCATATGATCACCGTACACGTCGATACGGTCGATTTTTCCAACCAAGTTAAACTCGCCTTCGCCATAGTTGACGTTGACCATAGGTGCGTTTTCACCATCGAAAGATAACTCCGTCTTGAGATTGGTAAATTTAGAGTTTGCCAATTGTTTTTTGACGACTTTACACATTTGCACCGATTCGGCGCGCAGTTGCAACAATATACCTTGCATTTGCACGTCGTTTTTGAGTGCGCTGTAAAAATCGCTACTTAGTGCCTTATCGAAGCATTCGTTTGCCTTTTTAATTGTCGTCGATTCATCTTCGGCAACGTCCACTTGTGCAACGTAGTGTTCCATTACGTCATGCAAAATCGTGCCCAAGTCGTTAGATTTTAACGTAGCAACTTCGCGCGGTTTTACGTTTAGTCCGTACTTCATATAAAAGTTGTACGGGCATTGGTAAAATTGCGTAAGTTGACTGATGCTTGTGCGAGCACTCTTAAAGAAAAGTTTGTCGCCGCCTTGTATCATTATTTGATGTCCATTTTTGCGTAAGCGATACTTTTGGTTTTCTCCTTGAAAAACGTTGAGCAACACTTTGAACGTGGGCATTTTTACCATTTGTTTATCGCACAATTTGCGGTTATTCAAAACTACTTTGGCAATGGCTTGCTTTTTTGTGTACACTTCCTCGATTTCTTCGTCGCAAACGGCAAGTTTTTTACCATTGCAAACAAACAAATTACAGAGTTGCTCTATAAACGGCGACGGCGTAAGACTGTCCGCACCGTCCGTTACGGCATAGGATACGTACAATTTATCCGTAGGTTCTTGCAAAAGTTGGAACAAACTAAACCGCTCGCGTTTGTTTTCCGTAGAAATTTGCGGTTCAACGTTTACACCGACAGATAACAAATCCTTGATGTTAGCATCGGTAAGTAGTTTACAATCCTTTTTTACAATGGGCATTGCGCCATAATTTGCGCCCAAAAGCGCCAAAAATTTGACGTCGTGCTTGCGCGCCTTTGCCATATTTGCAAAAACAACACAGTCGTTATACTGCGGAATTACGGAAATTTTTACCGACGCTACCGTTGCCGTCAAAGACTTTATAAAATCTTCTAGCGTAAGATAGCGGTTACCCAAAATGGTTTCCGCTTGAACCAAAACCTGCTCGAATTTTTCCACACTTTGACTTGTTACGCTACTTTGCGTAGAAAGTCCCTTAGCAAGTTGTTTCTCGGCAAGTTTTGTATTTTTGTTTGCCACGTCGCACACGGTAAGCAAATTGCGTACACATGAAACAAACTCCACGCCCTTTGCCGAACGCGGAAAGGTTACCGACTTGTACAAATCGTTAAACTTTTGGCGAAAAACTTCCGCGCGAGGGTAATAGTAGTCGTCCAAACCTAACGAAAAATTGTCGTAGCGGTATGAAACGTTGTACTTTAAGCAGTAATTTTCAAACTTGTACACGTCGCTTTCCCACGTGTGACCGTCAAAATTACCGCAGTACAAATAATTTTTTACAAAACTCAAAACGTTTTGCAATTTACCGTTGTTGTTGCATAAAGTTAGATAATCCAAAACAAACTGCGCATAGGGTTGGTCTGCCAAAGCAAACTGTCTATCGCAAAAATAGGGGATATCGAATTGTTCAAAAACTCTCGTTATTGCGTTGGAATACTTATCCACGTCGCTGGTAACGACGTACACGTCCTTAAATCGCCCGCCTTGACGGACGTAGTTTTGAACTTTGCAAGCAAGATTATAAACTTCCTTATAACGATTTTCTCCTTGGAAGATTTCCACAAAATCACCACATTCTACCGCAGTTGGCGTGGTATAACGATACAAATGCTCGCCTATTTGCTTTGTTACAACGTTTTGTTCCGTTTGAGTGTTTTCCACAACGTTCGCTTCTATTCCGTTGCGCGCACAAACTTGCAAAACACCGTTATAGATATCGTCCAAATACAAATACTTGTCTCTTAAGCTTTGTCCCACGCAACAAGAAACGGTCACGCCTTGACTTGTTAGCATAAGTTGTTCCACAAGAGCAAGTTCCTGTACGGAAAGGTTATCGAAATCGCAAAGATAAAAATAGCCGTTTTGGATACTTTCCACCTTGGGCAACGCGTCGCACAACAAATCTAATTTATCAGCGGAATCCACAAACCTGTTTTGCGTGTAGTTTAGATATTCGCGATACAAAAGAGCAATATCTGCCGTTTTGGTACGAATACTACGCGGAAAACGTTCGTCAGCCAACCTTTCCGGTGGAATTTTGCAATACTTCATCATGCTGATAGTATCGTACATATCGGCAACGAACCCTGCGCTATCCACACCTTTGGTGTAGCACTTTAGGTTTTGTTTGTTATCTTGGATGATACCCGTAAGCGCCATAATGCCCGCCTGCTTGGAAAGATAGTCGAACTTGGGCAAAATACGTGACGCAAGACGTTTGAAAGTTAGAACTTGCACGTTAAAACTACCACCAACCTGTTGCAAAATTAGACGTTCCATTTCTAACGAGGCACGGTCGGGCACAATAACCGTGTGCATAACGGACAAATTGGTTTTATCCACACGTTTTAGTACTTGGACAATTTGCATTGCCGATTGTTTAGTTGTACTGTTTTTGTAAATAGTTATCATTTGCTAATCCTTTAGGCAAATTGCCCATTTGTATGTATTTTACCATTTTTTACCGTCGATTGCAACGGCTATCCTACTAATTTTGCAACTTTTCCCAAAATACAACGTCACCGCGAGTCAATCACGCAATAAGACTTGTCAAAACGCTCGGTTGTGTGGTATACTATACAATATATCCTTTGCATTGCGACTTTTTGGGTACAATGCAAACACTAAACAAAAAAATCTACCGTAAGGATGGACTGTAATGAAAAAAATAATTGCGCTTGTGCTTCTTTTAACTTTGACACTGGGCATTTTTACCGCGTGCAACAACGTTGCCACAACGGAAAAAAAGGTTAGATGGGAAGATAACGAAAGTTGGACCTACAATATTTCCCTTTGCGATTTTCAAACGTCAATGTCTACTACAAGCGGAACCTACTACCGCGACTTTTTGTATTCCGGTGAACTAAATCCGCTTGGTGATCAATTAGATCGCATTGCTCCAACAAGTATCACCGGAACGTACGTTGTCAATTTGACGCAGTTTACAGAAAGTACCGAAACCGGCAAAGAAAAAAGAACCAAAGTAACCACCTCGCAAACGATATTCGCCACATACGAAAAAGACGTAATTAATAAGGCAAAAATTGACGACAACATCATCGATTCTCAAACGGACACTCACTACACGTTAAAATCTACAACAGAAACGGAAGTTGTTTTCGCAACGGGCATTGCACAAACGCCTGTTTCCTCATCCACAACCGTTAACGGTTTTTACGTTGGCAAACAATATCAAGGTGCAAGCAACTACTCCGTGAAAACAACCTACAACGTTGGTAAAAAATCCACCAAGGCAACGACAACAATAGACGGCGGTGAACCAATAACAACGGAAATTTCCACAATAAACGTTATCGATAACAACCAAGTGCTAACTTACATCCGTTCTTTCGACAAAACAGACAGCGGTTTTCAAGATAGTCCCAGTGTGATGGTATTCGATCCGCTTACACAAACAACCAAAAAGATGTCCTTTGTGTACAACGCATCTCAAAGATTTTTGTTAGAACACACCCTTGACGGCAAAACGGAAAGCGCACAAGTACCGACAATTATTAACCGTTTGGACATTTTGATGGACGGAATGTCCTTTATGACGCAGGTAAACATCCCCGACCTTACCGAGAAAAAACTTGACTGCATAAGTACGGAATTTACTGACACATACGTTCCCAAACACACGATTTTGCGCTTCCGCGTGGGCTTTGTTAGTTACCAACTAACAAACTACGTTACCGACAGCATTGCCACGGCAATTAGAGAATCCGCAGAGTAAACAGCGGATAAGTTGAACGAATAGTAAACTCTAAGCAAAAATAAATTTGCAACGATAGACGGTAATTTTGTAAAATATCCAAAACGTCAAGCATCAAAAACGCAAATTTTGCAAAGCCCTTGCAATAACACAATATTTTTGATGTATAAAAATAGATATTACACAAATCTACTTTTGCAACAATCAAAAATAACCATAAACGCATAAAGACCTGCACGCATCAACGTGCAGGTCTTTTTTTGTTGTACAAAAAAGTCACCGAAATTATCGATGACTTTAAGATAGATGTTTATACAGTTATATTTGTGGCGTATCGCATATCGCGATTGTAATTGCCATGGCTTGTTAATTTACGAAAACGATTTGCAAATTATTGATACAAATGATCATCATAGGCAAAAAGTAATTGTCATTGTAGTTTTTGCAAAACCAACTACTTGTTTAAATTTGCGATTGCTGCGTCCAGACGGCGGAGAGATTCCGTTTTGCCAAGTAGTTCAGCAACTTCGCTTGCGCCACCGGGAGTGGATGCGCGGCCTGTCAAAGCAATGCGTGCCGGCCACAAAACTTTGCCGTTTTTGATGCCTTGCGCTTGGGCAAGTTCTACCAATGCTTGGTAAAGGTGAGCGTTATCCCACTCTGTTACGTTTTGCAAAGCATCCTTTACAAGGGGCAAAATTACTTTTGCTTGTTCGGCATCGGTTTTTTGCTTTTGGTTGACATACAAATCGCTATCGAACTCGTCGTAGTTTACCAAAAAGTCCAGTTTTTCGGGAATTTCCGCAAAGGTTTCCACACGAGATTGCAACAATTTGCAAACAAGTTGAGTATCGAAATCTTTAAGATAGCAATTTTCAATCCAGGGTTTTGCGTAGTCGGCAAATGCTTCGGGAGTCATTTCCTTGATGTACAACGAATTTAGCCAAGCAAGTTTTACAGGATCGAAAATAGACGGGCTTTTGTTGATACCGGAGATATCGAACTTTTGTTGAAGTTCTTCAAAGCTCATTTTCTCGCTGTCGTCCTTGGGTGACCAACCAAGCAAAGCAATGTAGTTGATGATTGCATCTTTCAAAAAACCCTTTTTGATAAGGTCTTCGTAACTAGCGTCGCCGTTACGCTTGGAAAGTTTGTGTTGCGCATCCTTCATGATGGGTGGCATGTGGATGTAGATAGGGCGTTCCCAACCTAAAGCGTCGTACAAAAGGTTATACTTGGGCGTGGACGAAAGATATTCGATACCACGCATAACGCAGTTGATACCCATCAAGTGGTCGTCGATAACGTTGGCGAAGTTGTAGGTGGGCATACCGTCCGATTTGATAAGAATTTGGTCTTCCAACTCGGAGTTTTCGATAGTTATATCGCCGTAAACTTCGTCGTGATAGGTGGTTTTGCCTTCCGTAGGCATGTTTTGACGAATAACGTACTTATCTCCGCGGGCAAGACGCATTGCTACTTCGTCCTTGCTTAGATGCAAGCAATGTTTGTCGTATCTGCGCGCGCCGTTTACGTCAGGCAAAGATGCAAGACGTTCTTCCGAACAGAAACAGTAGTAGGCATGTCCGCTTTCTACAAGTTTTTGTGCATAGTGTAAATATTCGTTTTTACGTTCACTTTGGATGTACGGACCGTAGTCACCACCAACGTCGGGGCCTTCGTCGTACATAATACCCGTTTCGCGAAGCGTACGATAGATAATTTCTACTGCGCCTTCCACGTATCTACCTTGGTCGGTATCTTCGATACGCAAAATAAATTTGCCGTTTTTCTTTTTAGCGTACAAAAATGAGTACAGTGCCGTTCTTACTCCGCCGATGTGCATATAACCTGTGGGGCTGGGAGCAAATCTTGTACGAAGTTGTTGTGCCATAGTATATTTCTCCTTAAGGGGTTAATTATATATTTTTTGTTTTCCGCAGCGGGAAATGTGGTTGTTATAGTAGAATTGCCTGCACAACGATACGATTTTGAAAACATCAATCCGTACCCCTTTTATTGTGAGATACGCAAAGTTGCTATCTAAAAAATATCGTAGAGCAAATGCTCGCTTTACCGATATCACTACAAATGTGATTTGTAATTTGTTGCAATAAACGAGTAACGACTTAGTAAATTGTCAAGCTAAATGCAACAGTTTATCTACGTCGCACTTAAAAGTATAATTCACCGACTTCAAAAACAAAATACATCATCTTGTATATGTACAATATTTTGTTTCGGGGTGTGTTCCTATACTGCTGGTCATCACTCAAAATAACCGCAAGAGGAAATATCAATAATTATACGTAACCGTTTTACTGTCGTTTACTTATAGCAATGCTTTTCTGTAGTTCGTTTGAATATCCTTCATTATGCCCGTTTCGTACATACTGAAGTATTCCTTTCCGCCGTTAAAAATTATGTGGTCCAGCACGAGAATATCTAAACTGCCCAACGCAAAAAACAGATTGCGCGTAAAACGGATATCCGGTTCGCTGGGTTCGATTTCGCCATTGGGGTGGCAATGTGCAATAACAACCGCATTTGCACCCACTCGCACCGCCGTTGCAACGACCTTTTTGATGTCGACATCCACACGTTCGGGATTGTTGGAGCAGTATATTTCGTGATGAAGGTAGGTTGTGGAAGGATCGACGTACACAACGACAAAATGTTCGACATAGGCGTTGGAAATTAGTGTACGTGCAAACTCTATAAGCGGATTTATGCCAATAAACTTTTTGCGTTTGATTTTAACTTGGTTGTACCGCTGAAAAACTTCCTTTAGCATGGAAAGATTACAAGCGGTAATGTGCGACACGCCCTCTATCGTCATCAAACGTTCGGGCGTGGCGTTAAGCACGTTGTATAAATTGCCAAAACCGTCAATCAAGTCGTGTGCAATTTTGTTTGTATCTTTGCGTGGGATTGACTGAAACAGCAATAGTTCCAGTATTTCGTGATCTTGAAAGGATTGCAAGCCTTCTGTTAGCATACGTTGGCGTAGGCGTTCGCGGTGTCCATCGTTACTTTTAGTCATAGTAGTCCTTTTGTGATGTATTTTTTTGTTATAAGCCTATATATAATAGCACATAAAATTGTTTTTGTGTACAGTATACGGAAAGTTTTTTGCATAACTTTGTATGTATTTAATACAAAAAGCGTCAAAATACAAAATTTTCGCATCTTTTGTATGAATTGGACGCTACAACAACCTTTGCAACAGTTTTTTGAGATAACTTTGCATATTTTGGCACAACTTTGTTGCAAAAAATCGTAAAATAGATATAATATATTACAACAATACACGACGGTTGCGGTAAAGTGAACAAATTTTTGCCACGTTACTTTCGCAATCAAAACATCAAACGCAAAATGCGTTGATATGGGAGAATTATCTATGAATAAAGCAAAACAAATTTTGAACGAAAACTTCAATCAAATGGTAGAGGTATTAAAACAAACGGTACGTTTCAATACCGAAAAGGACGTGCCAAGCCAAAATGCACCCTTTGGTGTGGAAATCAAAAAGTGCTTGGACTACGTTTTGGAAACGTCGCAAAACATGGGATTTGACGTTGTAAACTGTGACGGTTATGCCGGTCACGTAGATTTTGCAGGCAAAGGAAAAGGCGTATTGGGTATTTTAGGTCATTTGGACGTTGTTCCCAGCAAAACGGAAGAATGGTTATACCCGCCCTACGCTGCGGAAATCCACGACGACAAAATTTTCGGTCGCGGAACAATGGACGATAAAGGACCGATGATTGCTTGTTTGTTTGCACTAAAAGCATTGAAAGATGCCGGATTTGAACCGACGCACACCATTAGACTTATTTTCGGTTGCGACGAAGAAAGCGGTATGGAATGTATGCGTCACTACTTCGGCAAAATGCCCTACCCCGACATTTCCTTCAGTCCCGACGGAGATTTCCCCGTTATCAACCGCGAAAAGGGGATTTTTCAATTTGCACTTAGTTGCGGAAAGTTGCCAAACGGCGTTACTATAAATGCCGGAGAAAGAGCAAACGTTGTTCCATCTAAATGTGTTGTAACGTCCACAAAACAACTACAAATTGTTGGTAATGTTACGGAAAGCGTGCAAAACGGCACATACGCGTACACCTCGCTTGGCAAATCCGCGCACGGAAGCACCCCCGACGAAGGTATCAACGCAGTACATCCCGTTATCGAAATGCTGTACGATGCGTATCCGCAAAACAAAACGTTAGCATTTTTGCATAACAAATGTTGCGACACCACCGGTAAACAATGGGGAATTAACCTTAACGACAGCGAAAGCGGTAACCTTACTTGCAGTTTAGACATAATCGAAACGGACGAACAAGGCGACGTTACAATCACGGTGGATATCCGCTTCCCTGTTTCCTACACGTGCGAGCAAATGGAAAATCTTATCGTGACAAATAGTCCCGATTTTTGCAATATTGTTGGTAAACACGCAAGCGAACCCTTGTTTGTTGCCGGTGATACCTACCTTGTTACTACTTTGATGGACGTGTACAACAGCACGATGAACACAAACGTTAGCCCCATTGCCATTGGCGGCGGCACCTATTCCAGATGTCTGCCCAACTGCGTGGCATTTGGACCGCTTTTCCCCGGGGAAGAACAAACTATCCACATGCCTAACGAGTGCATTAGTTTACAAAGCCTAAGACTGATGGCGGAGTTGTACTTGGAAGCAATTTATCGTTTGGCAGAGTAATCGTATCTCGCTATTCTATTGGTTTAAAAGCAAAAAAAATATTGATATAATTGATAAACATCTTGAACACAATCTAAAAATAATAATATCACAAAGAACAATTTGGACAAAACCAAGTTGTTCTTTTTTTTGTTACTTTCAAACGTTACGTGCCACTTTTACAAAGGCAAGGTAGTAACTTACTACATAATTAAACAAGATAAACTATATGATGCAATAGTTTTTGCATAATTGAATAATTTTCGCAAAACTGTCATTTTTGCACTGTAAGTGTGCAAATTTGGAAAATACAATCGACGTAACGTCGTTTTGAAACATTACAAAGTTTGCTTTTATTCCACAAAACATTATGTTTTCTGCATAAATTCGCACAAATGTTGCAAATTTATCTCAAATTTTATAAATCTATTGACTTATGCAACGTCAAAATAGTATAATAATGATAGAGATTTATCAATATCCACATGCGTTTGTGGAAGAGGAGTACAAATGAAAGAATACGAAAACGCTAAAAAAGTTCACCGTACAACCGTAAAAGAAGCGAGGAGAGAAGCATTTGCAATGATGGTAGGTTTTTGGATTGGTGCCATAATTTGTGCAGTGTTATACCTTGTAATCAAAAGCGACTGGCGATACCTTCCCATGGTTTTGGGAATATTTTGGTTTATTTGCTCATTCGTAAATTATTTTAAAACCTTGGCAAAAATAAATCGTTCGAGTTGTCCGTGTTGTTCGATTGTGTACGACTTTGAAGAAGACGTCGGCTATAAATCTCTTAATACACAATATGAACCGGGTGACACACGAGCGTATCTCGAAGTTGAATTTACTTGCTACTGTCCCTGTTGCGGTCACCAAGAAACCTTTAGACACTCATTTGTATTAGCATCTTACAATAAAGACATCAACAGATGGGAATATAACGATAGCAAAATGAAGGATATTATAAAGGATTACTTTTACAACTAAGTTGCAATCAAAATTGTTTTGGTGTGATAAACGTACGTCAAAAAAAAGTAACCATATCTGTTGCAAAATACAACAATAAGGCATTAAAATGCAATATAAAGTAGAAAAACTCGACACGCGTCGAGTTTTTTGATTTTTATGGTCCATATCTACTGTTAGAATTGTGGTTATTGACAAAAGTACGTCAATACGTAGTGCTATCGAAAATCAATAAAACGAATTTTTAATTAAAAACATATAATTTATAATGCTGTTTTGTCAAGTTCCAACGTGTAGTACTACGTTATTTTGATTTGCTCAAAAAGTTGCGACCCAAGTTTACCGACACAAACACCATTTTTATAAAAATCAGCCCCACGGTGATAAAATGACGAAATTTTCGCCCTTACAAGTAAAGCAAAACTTTTTGTATTACAAAACTATTTTTAGCAGTAATAACAAACTTTATAACGCTTGAATTAAGTTAAACGGCAATTATACAAACAATCTACAACGGCATTTTGCGTGGTTTGTTTTGTCCACGTGGATACAGTTTAGGTGTGTGGGCAATTTTGCGATAAACAAGCAAACAACGACTACTACCGTTTGGCAATGTGAAATCGAAGTGTTTTTCCAACTTCAATCCCAAAATTTTTGATGCGTTTTTGGCTTGGTCAACCTCCGTAAGGTCTGTTTTGTAGGCAAGCACAATTCCGCCGATTTTTACAATTTGCGCAGTGTATTCCAAAAGTATAGGCAACGGAGCAACGGCACGAGCGGTTGCAACGTCGAATTTTTCGCTGTGCGCTTTTGCAAAATCTTCCGCACGAGAATGAATAAATTGCCCTTGTACCCCGATGTTTTCGCAAAGCATAGTAACAAAGTTGATGCGTTTTGCAAGGCTATCCACCAAAGTAATTTTGATATCAGGGCGAACGATTTTTAACGGCAAAGCAGGAAATCCGGCGCCGCTACCAACATCGCACAGCGTTGCGTTTTGTGGAATGGCAACCGCACCAAGAATGCTATCGGCAAAGTGCTTTTCCCATACTTCATTCCTTTCCGTAATGGCAGTAAGGTTGTATTTTTCATTTTCCGTGCGCAAAAAATCGCAGTAGAAATTTAGTTGTTCTACCATTTTTTCCGTAAGGTCGATATTGGTGTTTTGCAAGATAAATTGTTTCATATTGTTGTTAGTACAGCAGTCAACCGCCGTCTTTTTTATATTTGATTTGATGTTGAAAAAGCGATACGTTGCAATTTCAAAAGACTTGATTACAAAATGACAAAGTTCTACGTGACTTTATTTGGTAAAAAACTAATTTACGACATAACCAACGAAGGAAACCATTTGAATAACGTTGTTTGAGTAAATAGCAAAAACGCTTTGTGTGATATGCAAAAAGACCTAAAATATTTGCTAACATACAGTGCAAAATAACAAACCTTGCACAACTTGAGCAAAGTCGTTTTTAATACACACATCAAAACACGTATTTTGTTGTTCTTGAATCAAAGTTGCACTTAAACCACACAAAAGTAGTAGTTAAAGTGCAAGTTTGTGTACTTTTCAGTTGCTGTGTTGTGCAAGATAGACAATCAAAATTTGGATGTCTGCAGGAGAAACCCCGCTGATACGTCCGGCTTGTCCAAGGTTTTGCGGACGGATTTTGTTAAGTTTTTGCCGTGCTTCGATACGCAATCCGTCGATAGTCATATAGTCAATATCTTGAGGCAAAGGTTTATTTTCTAACTTACTTGCTTGAGCAATTGCATCCATTTCCTTTTGAATATATCCTCGATATTTACACTCGATTTCCACTTCGGCAAGAGCATCACCATCTATATCTTGGAAAAATCCCAACGATTTGATATCGGCAATGGTAATGTTTGTTCGGCGCAACATTTCGTCCACGGTAAGTCCGGCTCCGGTAACGGGTTCGTTTTTACTTTCGAAAAGAGGTCCGTACACTTTGGGTGAAACCACCGTTTTTAGTTGTTTTTGACAAAGAGCCATTTGCTCCTTTTTGCGCAAAAATTTGGCATAGCGTTCGTCGCTTACAAGACCGATTTCTCGCCCTATTTCCGTCAAACGCAAATCGGCATTATCCTGGCGTAAAACAAGGCGATACTCCGCACGACTTGTCATCATACGGTAAGGCTCGAATGTTTCTTTTGTGGTGATATCGTCCACCAAAACACCAATATAACTGTTGTCACGTCTAAAAATAACGGGGCTTTTGCCATGCAAAAATCTTTCGGCATTGATACCTGCAACCAAACCTTGAGCCGCAGCCTCCTCGTAACCGCTAGTGCCGTTGATTTGTCCCGCAAAGAACAGTCCTTTGATATTTTTAGACATCAAAGTCGCATCCAACTCGGTTGCATCGATACAATCGTACTCAATAGCGTAGGCGTCACGCATAATTTCTACGCTTTCCAAACCTTCAATAGAGTGGTAGATTTGCGCTTGAATTTCGGCAGGCATACTTGTAGATGCGCCTTGAACATAAAATTCGCAAGTATCTTCCGATTCCGGTTCCAAAAAGATTTGGTGACGGTCCTTGTCTGAAAAACGTACGATTTTATCTTCCAAACTGGGGCAATAACGCGGTCCAACGCCGTTGATACTTCCGTTATACAAAGGCGCAAGATGTTTGTTTTGCAAGATGATTTGTTTTGTTTGCTCTGTTGTATAAGTAAGATAGCAACTGCGTTTTGTAGAAGGAATACTATCCGTAAGATAGGAAAACGGCGTAACGTCGCTTTCGCCGACTTGCTCGACTGTTTTAGCAAGGTCGATAGACATAAGTCGCACACGTGCAGGCGTACCCGTTTTAAATCGACGTACCGTAAAACCAAGGTCTATCAAACTTTGGGTAAGCATTTTTGCATTAGCAAAACCGTTTGGACCGCTTTCGCGAATACATTTTCCCACCAACGTACGCGAATTTAGATACACACCGCAACATAAAATTACCGACTTGGCAGTATACTGCAAATCTACAGCAGTTGTAACGGTAAAAATGCCGTCGTTAACTTCTACTTTAGTTGCTTCCGCTTGGCGCAAATACAAATTGGGGGTACTTTCTATCGTCTTTTTCATGTTGACGTGGTACAAGTTCTTGTCCACTTGAGCGCGCGGAGAATACACCGCAGGGCCCTTTCCGCGGTTAAGCATACGCATTTGCAACAAACTTTTGTCTGCATTGAGCGCCATTTCACCGCCCAAAGCGTCAATTTCACGAACGATTTGTCCTTTGGCGGTTCCGCCTATACTGGGATTACACGCGAGAAAAGCAACCGTATCTAAGTTGGTTGCCAACAGTAGCGTTTTGCATCCCAAACGTGCCGTAGCAAGTGCCGATTCGCAACCGGCATGACCTGCGCCGACAACAATAACGTCAAAATCTTTCACTTTTTACCTCTAAATTTACTTTCCAAGGCAGAATTTCGAGTAAATTCTGTCAATTATATCTTCTTGTGCGTTTGTGCCCGTTATTTCGCCCAGCGTTTGCCAACCATCACGCATTGCACTTGTAACGATATCTAACGTGGCACGTTGTGTTTCTTGTATGGCAATATCGATTTGTACTTTTGCCTGCGTCAAGCAAGAAAGATGTCGTTCGTTAGTGATAAGCAAGTCGGAATTTTGTATTTCACCGGCATCAAACATATCGTAAAGGCGTTGTTTTAATTCTTCCACTTCGCCACTTTTTGCCGAAAGGGCAATTTCGTTATCTAAAAGTTGCATTTTTGCACCCAAATCTGCCTTGTTATAAATCTTAATAAGCGGTTTGTAGGTAGCAAAAACAGTCTGGTCGTTAGGATTGTCTACCACATACAAAATTACGTCCGCCTTTTCAGCAACGGCTTTGGCACGTTTGATACCTTCCGCTTCGATTTCGTTTTCCGTATCACGTAAACCTGCGGTATCGATAAAGTTAAATTTGATGTCGCGATAGTACGCACTTTCCGTCAAAACGTCGCGCGTAGTACCTTCGATACCGGACACGATTGCCCTATCGGTACCCAAAAGAGCGTTTAACAACGACGATTTTCCCACATTAGGTGCGCCGACTATGGCAACGTCGATACCATACTTTGCAACTTTGCCAAGTGCCGACGTCGAAATGATATTTGCAAGCGTTTGAGAAATTTCCGCAAGCCCCTTTGCTACCGTCTGCGTTGTAGGTAGTTCCAAGTCTTCTTCGGGATAGTCCAAGGTCGCTTCGCAAGAGGAAATAAGGTCTAACAACCTGTCTTGCAATTCAACAACACGTTTGCCTAGTTTGTTTTCCAACAAATTTGCGCCCGCTTTTGCTGCAGATGCCGTTTCAGCATCAATCATTTCGATGATACCTTCGGCATTTGTCAAATTTTGCTTGCCATTTATAAACGCACGCTTACTAAATTCGCCGTTTTGCGCCATAACCGCGCCGTGTTTTAGGCACTGCTCAATTACCGCTTGCGACACTGCCGTACCGCCGTGGCAATGAAACTCTACAGTATCCTCTCCCGTGTAGGAATGGGGTGCGGAAAAATACACGCACATTGCGTGTTCGTCAAAATGTTGCGTACGCAAAGTACCCACACGCAAATAATTGGGTTGGGATGGAAAAGGTGCAAAAAATTGTTTGGCAATATTGATAGCATTTTCGCCACTCATACGCACAACGGCAATAGCACTGCGACCGCGTGCCGTAGAAAGGGCAACGATTGTAGAATTCATAGTATACCTCACAAAAACATTTTACCACTTTATAGCAAAAATCTCAACTATTTGCGTAATATACCTACTTTAGATATACCACGAATTTGCAATCGGCTTTTACTTTTGAGCCTTTTAGAGAGTTTTTTAACTTAATTTTATCTTTTGCTTGTGGTTTTTCGCTCTGCAATGACAAATTTTACAGCAATAATGCGTTTTATTTCAAAAAATGAATAGTCAAGTTATTTTTGACAATTTTTAGAAAAAAAATTTTGTGACACTCAAAAAATGATAAAATTTGAGCTGAAAAATGTCTCTCAAGGCAATTGCAATTGCCTTGAGAGACTGTCAACGCACCGACAGAATAGAAATTGTTGTACGTGGAAAAGCCGTCTCATTAGACGGCTAACTTTTTTGAAAATACACTTTCAAAAATTCTAAATAATCGCTAATTGTTCTGCAAATTTTTCTCTTGCTGTTCCGTAATCAAAGATTGCACGAGGATAATCATTGAGCCAGTCTTGCACAAATTGCACTTGCTCGTCCGTGTAATCCTTGAAATTTACACCTTTAGGCAAATGCCGTCGGATATCTCTATTCAACCGCTCGTTTGTGCCTCGTTCGCAAGATGTGTATGGATGGCAATAGTACATCTGCGTTCGCTTGCCAGCATAGATTGAGCGTTCCAATCCTTGCGAATCCGAGAATTCAACGCCATTATCAACGGTTATACTCTTAAAAATGTCCTTAAATCGTGCTCCAAAATCATGCTCGAGCTTATCCAAACTTTTGACAACGGTATCTGTCTTGCGGTTAGGCATTTTTATTATAATCTCATAGCGAGTCAAACGCTCCGAGAGTACAAGCAATACATCCTTTGTAGACTTCTTGCCAACCACGCAATCCATCTCCCAATTGCCAAAAGTGTTTCTATCCGCTATACATGCAGGGCGTTTTTCAATGCTTGTACCACTAGGAGCACGCTTTATAACGACTTTCCTATACTTCTTTTTGCGCCGATACATCGGACAATCACTCATTTTTAACCGGGGAAAATAACCGTTCTCAATATACCGATACAATGTTGTTTTGCTTATATCTGTCTTAAAAAGTTTGTTTTTCTTAATTTCACCCAATACGGCACACGGCGATATTTTGTCCTCGAGCACACGCTTCTCAACATAATTTACAAAATCATAATCGTTGCCGAGTTTAATCTGTGCACCATGCGCAGTCTGATTGAGTTTATACTTTTCATGCGATAATTCAGCACTATATGCATCCACCATTTTGTAATGCCTATCTCCAAACCAATCCACATACCGACATGTTTTGTGCTGATAATATCCACGCTTTAACTCACGATATATTGTAGACAGAGAAATCCCAAGTTGTTCAGCAATAAGTTTTTTATGTAAACCTTCTTTCAAAAGCGTTTCTAATTGAATGCGCTGTGTTAATGTTAAATTCTTTGTACCTTTCTTTTTCATTGAGCCGTCACCTTCCTTTGCCTTACACGTTAAATTATAAATCTCAAACATTTATCAAAGCAACCCAAAATTTCACACTATTTAGTGGATGTTTTGAATGTTGAGAGCATTATGCGACACCTTGCTATTATACGAGCCACGCGCGTTGCGCGTGGGCGCAAGGTGTCGCATAATGCATATACAGACAGACTGCTTTCAATCGCTTACAAACGGCGTTTCCTCGCTAATCCGCTTGCGGAATACGCCGTTTTATTTGTTAAGCGGAGTTTTTGAAAGTATATTGCCAATTTTTGTGCCTCTTTTTGAAATGCCAAAAACACCGTATGCATTTACATCGGTGCAAAACTCTTGCTAAAAGTTTTCTATCCAGCTTTAAGCAACCCTCGGAGGATTGCAGATCACGTCAATATACGATAATTGTTTATACGTAAAATTCATCACGTCTTTTTCCCAAGTGATAACATCATCAAATAAGATATACTTTCTTCCAAAATCTTCCATTTCCGTAACAATATCGTTGTCATTGACCTTTCTACAAATCTCTGTCGGGATGCCTCTGCTGTATACAATCCTTTCGCCGGTTTTCTCGATGTACTTTAACAAATAATTGATTGTGCCACCGTGCCTTAACACGTTGTTATCCAGCATTTCAAAATCGTTTCTGCCAAAACTATCGGCAAAAAATGAGTTCAAATGCGTTGTTTGCATTTTCTTTTGTGCAGTGCTGTAATCCGCTTGCTCGTTGATTGTGCCAATCATCTCGCCATCGGGGATGTACATCAATGCGTGAAAATGCAATCTATGCGTTTCCGGTGCGTGTTCAAACACGCCCATATATTTCCAACCACGCCTTGAGTGTAAATTGGATAAGCACTTGCGGAGTTTTCTACGGAAACTTTCCTCATCGTGCTTTCTATCGTCATAAGTTATCGTCACAAAATAATTCCATTTGTTTAGATATGCTTTTCTGCGGAATCTTTTTTTACGATTCCACAAATTTTTGTGTTTGCTACCGAGTTTTTTATCTATGTATTCATCCAAATTCAACATGCTCGGGAATATGCGTTGCATTTCATCTTTAATGAATGCACGCATATCATCCTTGTTCATGCTTTGTTCAAGCGCACATGAATACAAACTGTCAAATGCAATAGATGCGGAACTATTGCCACCGCCTCGAGCCTTTCTTTTCTTGCCACCGTTTACAATCGGCAAGGCAATGTAATGCCCACCGTCGTTGTAAATCTTGTACATTC
>CAYOKR010000009.1:0-37054 GCA_964404625.1 uncultured Oscillospiraceae bacterium
ACGTGTACGTGCCTTGCGAAGTTTGTCACGGCGCACGTTACAATCGCGAAACTTTAGCTGTAAAATACAAAGGTAAATCCATTGCCGACGTCTTAGATATGACGGTGGAAGAAGCTGTAGATTTCTTCGAGAATATTTCGGCTATCAAAAACAAAATTCAAACGTTGTACGACGTTGGACTGGGCTATATCAAGCTTGGTCAACCTGCAACAACGTTGTCGGGTGGCGAAGCACAACGCGTTAAACTTGCAACGGAACTTTCCAAACGTTCCACGGGCAAAACGTTGTACATTTTGGACGAACCTACAACTGGCTTGCATACTCACGACGTAGCAAAACTTATCATCATTTTGCAACGACTTGTGTCGGCAGGTAATACCGTTATTGTTATTGAACACAATTTGGACGTTATAAAGGTTGCCGATAACATTATCGACCTTGGACCGGAAGGCGGCGATCAAGGTGGTAAAATTGTCGCTCAAGGCACTCCGGAACAAGTTTGTCAAGTGCCGTCAAGTTACACCGGACAATTTCTCAAACCGATTTTGAACGGTTCCAAGTAGCAGTCAAACTAACTTTAACGGTTTAAAACAATTAGAGGTCGTTTTGTAATCGACAATTATTTATCGACTTTTGTGGTGTAAATTACCCAACAGCCTTTTGCAAAAGGCAAACCAAACAAAAGGTGAACTATGAACAAACAAAAACTACTTCTTATCGACGGTAACAGCATCTTAAACAGAGCTTTTTTCGCTTTGCCATTTCTAAGCGATAATCAAGGTCGCAACGTTAACGCTGTGTACGGCTTTTTGAATATCTTTCTAAAGTGTCTGCAAGACTATTCTCCCGACAAGGTGATAGTCGCATTTGATATGCACGGACACAACTTCCGCAAAGATTTGTACGCCGATTACAAAGCAAACCGCAAAGGTATGCCGGATGACCTTGCTACACAAATGCCCATTTTGGAAGAAGTATTGCAGTTGATGAACGTTTCTATCGTTAAAAAAGCAGGTATCGAAGCGGACGACATCATTGGTACAATAAGTAGTCATTTCGATGGCGACAGCCTTATTATTTCCGGCGATAGAGATATGCTGCAACTTGTTTCGTCAAACATAACGGTGCTTTTAACAAAACGTGGCGTAAGCGAAGTGGAAAACGTCAATCCTGCCTATTTGCAAGAAGTGTACCATTTAACGCCCAAACAAGTTATCGAGTACAAAGCATTGCGCGGTGATACTTCCGATAACATCCCAGGAGTTAGGGGTGTGGGGGAAAAAACTGCAATGCAACTTTTGGAAAAGTACGGCGATATCGATAACATCTACGCCAACATCGACCAACAAAAAGGCGCATTAAAGGACAAATTGGTCAACGACAAGCAGATGGCTTACGTAAGTCGTCAACTTGCAACAATAGTTACCGATGCTGATATAATCTACGACTTAGATAACTGCAATTTACCTGTCTTCGATGCTCAAGTAAAACAACGTTTGGAACAAATGCAATTCAAAAGCATACTTTCACGGTTAAGTTTTGACGAATCGACGGTAGCAGAAATAATACAAGTAGAAACCGTCAATGTGGAAACTTGCGCTCAATTACAACAGTTGGTAGAAGATTTTAAACAAAGCAAATTTGCATTCCATATTAAAGGGGACGACGTTTATTTTTCCAACGACGTAAAAAAACAATATGTGGCACATCTTTGCGATAGTTTTCTCGACGAAATAAACGAAGCAAGTTTTTGCAGTATTGTTGCACCGTTACTTGCTAACAACGTGCCCAAAATCGTCTACGACGTAAAAGCATTGCGACACAAATTGGATGAACTCGGGCTAACGTTAAACAACGTTATGCAGGATGTTTGCCTTATGCAGTACTTGGTGGAGTATCGTTCCTACAAGGATGTGGAAAGTTTGTGTGTTGCCAACGGCTACGAGCAAATTGGCGCAGGCATTTTTGCCATTGCCGATAAACTTTCCAAGCAACTTGTCGAAAACGGTATTCAACACCTTTACGAAGATATCGAGTTGCCCCTTTCTGACTTGCTTTACCGTATGGAAGTGGAAGGCGTCAAAATTGATGTAGAGTTGTTGGAACAAATGTCTAAAGATTTTCATCAACAATTAGACGATTTAACGCAACAAATATATAACCTTGCAGGCGAACAGTTTAACGTAAACAGTCCAATGCAGCTTGCACGCATTTTGTTCGAAAAATTGCAGCTTCCGCATGGTAGAAAAACACAACGTGGCTATTCCACCGATAACGAAGTGTTGGAAAGTCTGTTAAATAAACATCCCATTATTGAATTGATTTTGCAATATCGCAGAATAGCAAAATTGCTCAGCACTTACGTGGACGGTATTAAACAAAACTTAAACCGTGGTGTAGTGCACACAACTTTCAATCAAACGCAAACTTCCACCGGACGTCTTTCTAGTAGCGAACCTAATTTGCAAAACATTCCTATTCGTACGGAGTTTGGCAAGGAAGTGCGCAAATTGTTTGTATCTAAACACGGCGTTTTTGTCGGGGCTGATTATTCTCAAATCGAACTGCGTCTTTTGGCGGCATTTTCCAAGGACGAAAACTTACTAAACTGTTATCGTAACGGACAAGATATTCACACTGCAGTTGCAAGTGAAATTTTGGGAATTCCAACGCAACTTGTCAATGCCGATATGCGACGCATGGCAAAAGCAGTCAACTTCGGTATTATCTACGGTATCAGTGACTACGGACTTTCTCAAAATGCCAAAATCAGCGTTCCAAAGGCGCGTGAATATATCAAATTGTATTTCGAAAAATATCCAACAATCAAAAATTACTTGGATAACTGTGTTGAACAAGCACGACACGATTGTTACATTACCACAATAACAGGTCGTCGTAGACAAATTCCTGAAATTAAATCTTCCAACTACAATATGCGTAGTTTTGGCGAGCGCGCCGCTATGAACATGCCGTTGCAAGGTAGTGCCGCCGACATTATGAAAATTGCAATGTTACGTGTGGACGAAGCGTTGCGTAATGCAGGGCTAAAAAGCAAAATAGTGTTGCAAATTCACGACGAACTTATTGTTGATTGTTACTTGGACGAAGCGGAACAAGTAAAACTTATCGTAAAAGAGCAAATGGAAAATGCCGTAACGTTACTTTGTCCGTTGATTGCTCAAGCGGAAGAGGGGGTAACCTTGTATGAAGTGTAATGTAATCGCTTTAACCGGCGGTATCGGTAGTGGCAAAAGTGTTGTTGGTAATTATCTTCAACAAAAAGGCTTTACTGTTATAGATTGCGACCAAATTTCTCGTCAAGTTGCCACTCAATCGCAAGTGTTAAATGAGATTATAAGTTTATTGGGGGAAGACTGCGTTATCGATGGGCAACTGAATCGTGCAAAAATCCGCAACGTTATTTTTGCCGACCAACAACTATGCGAACAGTACAACCAGATTTTCCACACCCGTATAAAACAAGAACTAATGCAACTTGTCGAACAATCTAACGGCACGGTTTTTGTGGAAATTCCCCTAATTGATGCCTTTGACTTTCCTTGGCAACAAATTTGGTCGGTGCAACGTTCGTTGGAAAGTAGGGTAGATGCCGTTGTAAAACGTGATGGAGTTTCCGTTCAAAACGTGTTGAATATTGCGTCGAATCAATTAGTTTGCGACAATCCAACGGTAACAATCAACAACAACGGAAGTTTGCAACAACTTTATACTCAAGTAGATAATTTGCTTCAAAAATACAATTTAGATTAGGCTTTGTATGTTTGATGTACCAAACATACAACCCAAAAGGAAAAACATGACAAAAAAATCAACTATGTACGATTTGATGCGTCAATCGGAAATGATGGACGACGACGGTTTGGATCTTACCGATGCCATAGCTGCCGATGACCGTACCGACGCACAAAAATTTAAAGATAAGTACAAAGAATTTTATACCGATATAAAAATTCACATCAGTGAAGACTGGTAAAATTGTCAACAAGTTTAACCATGTCATCATAAATTCGACCTACTTTCGCAAATTATTTGAAAAATGTTTTTTATTACATATAGACAAAAAAATTTGTAAGTAAAATTGTTTTTGATAATTTATTTGTTATTTCGAGCATTTTTACAGTTAAATTTCAGCATCTTTCGTTATAATAAATGCGCAAAGTTTGTCGTAGGTATTGAAAAATACTTGTTAAGATGGTATAATTCTCTTTCACCAAACTGTATTTGTAGTAAGTACTAAAATCTGTTTGGAAGATAGTACGCAATAAATAAAGGAAAACACTATGACAATACTTGACATCATCGAAAGCAAAAAGAACAAGCGTGAACTTTCTACCGAAGAAATCAACTTTTTTGTTGAAGGCTTTACCAACGGTGATATTCCCGATTACCAAGCGTCGGCACTTCTTATGGCAATTTTGCTCAATGGAATGACCGATCGCGAAACTTTCGATCTAACCAACGCAATGTTGCACAGTGGCGATATTGTAGATATGTCTCACTTGGGAGGAATTGTTGTAGACAAACACTCCACAGGAGGTATTGGTGACAGCACAACGCTTGCCCTTGCTCCAATTCTTGCTTGTTGCGGAGTGTACGTTGCCAAGATGAGTGGTCGTGGACTTGGTTTTACAGGCGGTACTATCGACAAGTTGGAAAGTATTCCTCATTTTGATACGTCTCTTACGGAAGAAGAATTTTTCTCCGTTGTAAAAAAAGTCGGTTGCGCTGTAATTGGACAAACGGCGAACCTTGCTCCGGCGGACAAAAAAATATACGCTTTGCGTGACGTTACAGGCACGGTAAACTCTTTGCCACTTATTTGTGGAAGTATCATGTCTAAAAAACTTGCTTCCGGTGCGGACACAATTTTGTTGGACGTTAAGTATGGTAGCGGTGCGTTTATGCCCACTGCGGAAAGTGCTTTGGAACTTGCGCAAAAAATGGTAACAATCGGCACACGTGCAGGTAAACAAATGGGCGCGTTAATCACCGATATGGAACAACCTTTGTCTGATCACGTAGGCAACGCATTGGAAATTGTCGGCATTATCGACGTTCTTAACGGCAAGAAAAATCGCTTGTATTATGAAATTAGAGAAGTTGCTTTGCGTTTGCTTTGTCTAACGGGTAAGTACGATATGCAATCTGCCGAAACTGCTTTCCAAAACGCAATCGATAGTGGCAAAGCTTTGCAAAAGTTTGCAGAAATGGTGGATGCTCAACACGGCGATGCAACATACATTTTACATCCGGAAAAATTCACAATCGGTCAAAAGGACGTCGTTTTAGCACAACGTGACGGTTACGTTTCTCACATGGTTGCGGCAGATATTGGTCGTGCAGTAACACATCTTGGTGGAGGACGTATGAAAAAGAGCGACTCCATTGATTTTTCCGTTGGCGTGATTATGAAAGTGGCTATTGGCTCTCAAGTTAAAAAGGGCGACGTCTTGTGCGAAGTTTACCATAACAACGGCAAAGGCTTGGATGATGCTAAAAATCTTATTCAAAACGCTATCGAAATTGGCGATCAAAAGGTGGGCGCACACAAAATTGCCTATGCTTTTGTGGATAAAAACGGAGTGGAGCTATACTAATGGTCAACGTTTTGCTTAATTATTATAACTTTGACGGCGACTGGGCAAAGGACAAAATAGCTCCCTACGTTGTTGGTAAAAAGGTTTTAATTTTGCCATTGGCTTTTCGTGAAAGTCAAGCGTGGGACTACGACAGTTGGCAATCTATTTATGGCAAAAACGGCGAAAAATACGCAAAAATTCTGCAACCGTTTTTGTCTTTTAGCATTGCCGAAGAAGAAATTGTTTGGCTAAATTGTTTTGATAAAACTCAAAATTATCTTCAACTTATACATAACGCAGATTTGCTATTTTTTACGGGCGGTATGCCGGAAAAAGCTATTGCTTGGATGGATGAATTGGGTATCACAAACGCCGTAAAAACTTTTAACGGTACAGTTATGGGCGCATCGGCAGGCGCGATGTTGCAATTGGATAAATACCATATAACCCCCGACGAAGACTATGACACCTACGGCATTTGGCAAGGTCTCGGCTTGGTAAAAGGTTTGGATTTGGAAGTGCATTATCTAAATACCGATTTGCAAAACGCTTGCACTCAAAAAGCTGTCGCCAATTTGCGACTGCCCGTGTACCAAATGTGGCACGAAGGTGGTTTGATTGTTGACGGCAACAGCATTCAAATTTTGGGCAACGTCAACAAAGTAGAACCATCTTTTTGATGTAATTATTGCCGTGTTATGATTGTAAATATCACAAAATAGTAAGTTGAATCTGTCACTGTTGTCGTAAATTTTTAACAACGCTATGTAAATTTTGTGCAATTAATATTCAAACGCAAAATTTTGTTGACATTTTTTTTGCGTTTTGTATATAATATTCGTCAGTGAGTTTTTAGATATGGATAAAAATAAAGTCGGTTTTATAAAATCCATCAAGCAGCGTGATCCCGCGGCAGGCAGCAGTATCGAAGTTTTGTTGCTATACCCCGGTGTTCACGCATTGTTTTGGTATCGCATAGCGCGATTTTTCTACAAAATCAAGTTTCGTTTTGTTGCAAAACTACTTTGCTATACAACGCGATTTTTTACTGGTATCGAAATACATCCCGGTGCAAAAATAGGTAAAAATTTGTTTATCGATCACGGTCATGGTGTTGTTATCGGTGAAACATCCGTCATTGGCGATAACTGTACAATCTATCAAGGCGCAACTCTTGGTGGAACGGGCAAAGAACACAACAAACGCCATCCAACTCTCGGAAACAACGTGGTTATTGGTGCCGGTGCAAAGGTGCTTGGCAACATCACCCTTGGCGACAACGTAAAAGTTGGAGCAAATTCAGTCGTTTTGCGTGACGTTCCTGCAAACTGCACGGTTGTTGGCGTAGGCAGAGTGGTAAACTGTGAAAAAACAGATTGTCAAGGTTGCGAAAGTTGCAAAAATAAAGCGGATATCGTCATTCCACGATAATCCGCAATACTCAGTTAGGAGAATATATTTGTTATGAAAATTAAAATCACATCGGATAGCACTTGCGATTTGTCTCAAGAATTATTAGAAAAGTACAACATCGGCATTAGTCCCTTGCACGTATCTCTCGGACAGAATGATTTTCTTGACGGAGTATCAATAGTTCCGCAGGACATTTACAATTACTACAACGAACATAAAAAGTTACCCAAATCCGGTGCTTGTTCGGTAGTGGAGTTTGAGGAATTTTTTCAAAATCAACTCGATCAAGGCTACGATGCGATTGTTCACTTTAATATTTCTGCAGATATGTCAGCATCGCACAATAATGCAGTTTTGGCTTCGCAAAAATTTCAAAACGTGCACGTTATCGATAGCCGAAATCTTTCAACGGGCACAGGTTTGTTAGTATTGTACGCTTGCGATTTGGCAAACGACGGTGTTGACGTAACGGAAATTGTCAAAAAGGTAAATGCTCGTGTAGATAGCGTTCGTGCGTCGTTTATCATCAATACGTTAGAGTATCTTCACAAAGGTGGACGTTGCACAAGTTTGGTATACTATGCAGCAAATCTAATGGGTATTAAACCTATTATCGACGTTAAATCCGGTAAAATGGGTGTTGCCAGCAAGTGTATTGGTAAGTATAACAAATGTGTCAAAAAGTATGGTGATTGGGTAAAAGCGCAATGTACCTCTCCCGATCGTACACGTTGTTTTGTAACTCACACACAAATGGACGAGCCACTTGTGCAAGAAGTTATCGCGCAGGTTAAATCGTGGGGCATTTTTGACGAGATAATTGAAACTACTGCAGGATGCACAATCACTACTCACTGTGGACCTAACACAATTGGTATTTTGTATATCAACGACGGTGATACTATCGAATAACAAACTTTGTATTCGCTACAAAACTTTCGATTTTTACAGTTCATTGTAGACTTGAACGCAACAACGTGGGCTGTAGTGTACTTTTGTATCGATGTTTAGTGCATATAAGTATAGTTTATCTATAAAATCAAAGACTAACGATTTTATTTCGTTAGTCTTTTTTACGTGTTGTCAAATCATATTTTGAGTGATACAACCAACAACGGAAACAATTTGCGTTTCATTTGGTTAGGTAATTTACTGTATTTTTACTGCAGACGTGTCCTTCAATTTGTTTGTGATACACTTTTATTTTAGTAAGCAAAGCAAATCAAACTGAAAAATACTATCAAAGTGCAAAATAAACAAACTTAGATACAAACAAATATTTTGAGGACAATTCTGCTTATTGCTGTTGTGGTCATATTTTGTTGCTTGCACAAATATAGTATTTCTATGAAAACAACTTTCAAAAACGTAGCAATAGTCGTGGTGGTGTTGTCGATGGTGTTGGTGGTGCTTACCGCTATCGACAAGGCAAGTGACGTGGGCGTATCGGCAAGTAAAACTGCAATCAAAGTTACTGTGGTAGACCTTAACAACAATCCCGTGTATAATGCACAAGTAACAATCGACGGTCAAACTTTTTTTTGCGATAACAACGGGAATTCGCCCGTGATAGACGTGGCAAATTTAACCAATTGTTACGATAACGCAGTAACCACGTGGTATACTCAAACTGTAGTTATCAAAAAGGATGGTTATGTGCCAACCGTGGTGCTGAACTGCGTGCTTTTCGATAAGGAAACTCGCAAATTGACAGTCAAAATCTATCCTGCCGACCAAAGTAATTTACCATACGTTTGCTACGTAGAAACCCCACCCGCCGACTATATAAATAAACTTGTCAATGCTGATTGATGTTGTAATATAATAATTAAATTTGTATTAAAAACAAGTTTAAAAGGATAATTTATCCCATCAAACTTGTTTTTTTGTTTATATGTAATTTGTTGATTAAATAATCAATTTGCTGCAGTGCGAACGTTAGAAACGGAATCTATAGAATCGGGAACAAATTGAATTTCGCTCATGTGAACCGACAGTATGCCAGTTAAATCAACTTTATTCCCGACTGTTAGTTTTTCTTGCAATGCAGTTGTTACATTGCTTTCTACCAAAAATGGATGTGTAATTGGTAAGTAAATTTGGTATTCAACGTTACTATCGGGTAGTGTAAACGAATATAGGATCCTGTAATAGGTTTCGTCTTCATTGTAAGTAATTTTGGATCCCGTAATAGTAACATCTTTCAAAGTAACACGACAATTTTGAAAGACGTCGAGTGAATCGTCGCGATTTGTTGTTGCTGTGCTGAATTCTTTTGTTGCATCGACATAGGTGAGTGCGGAGGTGTTAATAATATTTCCAGTTGGCACAATTTCGCAATTATAGTTAAACTCTAGTTTACCCCAGTAAGTATTTGCTGTGCCTATTACATAAACTTCAGTGCCAATAGGCCATTTTTTTCGCAAATCAGTAGTGCTACTGCAATTATCTGTTGCTCCTAACGGTTTGTAAGCGTAGTAACCATGTCCATCTGCATCTTGTAAAAACATCGAGCCTTTGTCAGTGTCTTCTAAACTTACAACACCGATAATATATGCTTTAATGCGAATGATTGTGCCGTTATTATTTTTGCATGCTGATAGAAATTCTTCGTAAGTATTTTCAATTAATTCAGGAATATATTTTTCAAAAGTAACCGAAACTACTTCTCCATCTATTGTGTAAGCTTCACTAGTATCGTTGACTAAAGTGGCTGTTAGTGTGTATTCTATTTTTTCTGTTGGAAATGGATTAACCAGGATTGTTTGTTGATTATTTACTATTGCGTCTAGTTTTATATCGTTAGTAGTTCCTTGCGTTACATTTATTGACCACTGTACGTAAATAGTTGTATCATCGCTTGTGTTGAGTGAACGTATAACTTTATAGGTGTTGGTTGGGAAACTATTGTCATACATTTGATGTAGGCTAACTTTGATATTTTCTAACGTTTCAACATAAGTTTTTTCGATAGTTTCAGTTTGCAAAACATCTCCGCAAATTGTACATTCTTTATGTTTGATACCATCGGTTGTGAACGTTGGAAGGGTATCAACTATCCAATCACTACAATTATGTGTTTCTGTGGTAGGGAAAATTACAACTCTAACTAGATTGCAATCGGCACAATAATAAAGATCATTGCCTGTTGTTACGCAAGTGGCGTGTTCTAAATGGTTTAAAAACTTCCACTTGTGTTCAATTGTTTGAGTAGTGCCGTTGCTGTAGGAGATAACGGTATTTCCGTTTTCGTCAAAAGTAGTACTAACAATGCTTACACCTTGTTCTCCCTTATCCCCTTTCTCGCCGGTATCCCCCTTATCTCCTTTGATGCCTTGTTCGCCTTGAGCACCGGCGTCCCCCTTTTCTCCGGTATCGCCTTTAGGCCCCTGTTCACCAGTTTCTCCTTTTTCACCCTGTGGACCTTGGATTCCCTGTTCACCTTTCTCACCGGTATCTCCTTTTTCTCCTTGAGCCCCGGTTTCACCTTGGATTCCTTGTTCACCTTGAATGCCTTGCTCTCCTTTTTCTCCGGTAGCCTTAATTTCAAGACAAGTCCAAGTGGTGCCGTTATCGTAAGAAACGTACCAGTAGTTATCTTCGCCAACTTTCAGTTGTGGCGTGATACCGTCTGCTCCGTCTTTACCAGCGATACCTTGTTCACCCTGTGCGCCCTTTATATTGCCACAGTCTATAACGATGTCGTTGCTTAAAGTAACAATCAATCTACATTGATCGTTAACAACAACGGATTTTATGCCGATACCATCGGTACCGTTTTTCCCGTCAACACCGTCTTTGCCTTTTATGGAATCCATAAATTCTTGCAAAGTTCCAGTGTAACCAAGGCTTTGTGCCTCGGCGTAGGCTGTTTCGTAGGTAAACACCTTACCCCAGCCGTCCGGTTCTGTAGGTTGCAGATCGCACGCAGCAAGTGCCATACAACTTACAAAAACAATTGTCAACACTACAAGTAAAAATTTGCGTTTCATAGTTCGTTCTCCTTTTTATAAAATAAAAAAAGTGCGCCGACGGAAATCAGCGCACAAAAAAGCAAATTCCAGTCGTCGCCAAACAAACTGTATACAGATAGAGTAAAGTATCGTTATATTTTTCTCATCTATACGGAATCTGCATTTTTTATAGAAATGCATTCGAGAAAAATATAACTATAATTAGTTATAAAATTGAGGTAGGTGAATAAAAGTACCTAAAAATACCCATTTTTGCACTGTATATTCAGTTTGTTTGGCTATTTAATTATACCACCAACTATTTTCAAAATCAATAGATTGATATACAAAATTTATTGCAAATTGTTATTTTAATTGATAATAATATAGTGCAAACATATTTCGAAATAGTATATTTACATCGTACTCATTAAAATAATGTGATATTTTATCTAAAAAACCGACGTGTGATATCAAATATTTGTAATTGTATAGATAAATTGTTACACTAAGTGCAATACAAATTATTTGGATTATTGCTTATTATAGTTAAAAGTGTAATTCGCTGTAAACAAAAACATCCCCAAAAGTTTTGCTTTTGGGGATGTTTTTTGTGATATGGACAAAAATCTATTTTTATATTTGCAAGGATATTTGTAACGTTATTTCAGTTTGTACACAATTGCTTCGTATGGACGAAGTTTCGTTTTTTGCGGAACTTCGCATGAGTCGTCATAGTTGCTGGTAAGTAGTGCAAAATTTTGTCGAGCAATTTGTTTTGGTGGTACAAAAGTCGTGTTTTTGTTGGCAAAGTTGCACACAACAAACAGTTTGCCATATTCGCTTTCACGCAGATATGCCCAAATCTTGTTGCTGTTGCGATAGTAATCGGTGTAGGTTCCGTATACAAACGATTTGTCGTTTTTGCGAAGTCGAATTAACTTTTTGTAATAGTTCAAAACGGAATTTGGATCTTCCTTTGACTGTTTTGCATTGATATCTACATAGTTGGGATTTACCTTTAACCAAGTTGTGTCGGCATCGGTAAAACCTGCGTTTTTACTGTCGTTCCATTGCATTGGTGTGCGTGCGTTATCTCGCGAACAGTATGCCGTACGTTTCATTGCACCTTTCTTACCAAAAATGCCCTTCATCATTTGATAGGTGCGTTTTGCTTCCACGTCTTGATAGTCGTTTATGTCTGTCATTTTTATAGACGTAGTGCCAAATTCTTGACCTTGGTAGATAAACGGTGTGCCGGATAGAGTCATAAGCACTGTTGCCAACATCTTTGCACCTTGCACGCGATTTTTCGTTGCACTGCAATATCTACCAACAATGCGTGCTTGGTCGTGATTTTCCCAAAACAAAGTATTCCAACTTTTGCCGTACAAACCATGTTGCCAAGTGCGCATACTATTTTTAAGTTTTTTCAAACTAAACGGGCGAACAAGTTGTTTAAGCCCGAAATAGTTATCTGCATTTACCGAGTCAAACGCAAACACAGTAGTTAGATACTCGTTGCCCTCGGTGGTGTAGCGCAATGCTTTCGGCACGTTGATTAGCACGCTTTCGCCAACGGTAAATGCATCGTATTGGCGTAATACTTCTTGTAGTTGTTCTAACAATTCTTCCATACGCGGACCATCGATATAGTGTTCGCGTCCGCACAACGCAGGACTTGGTTTACCATTGGGCAAACCGAAGGTTTTTGATAGTAAGGTGATAACGTCACATCTAAATCCATCAACGCCTTTATCTAACCAAAAACGTAACACGTCTTGCATTTCTTTGATTACGTTTGGATTAAAGTAGTTCAAATCCGGTTGATTTTTGTCGAACAAATGTAGGTACCATTTGCCGACTTTTTCATCGTATTGCCAAGCGCTTCCGGCAAAAAAACTTGTCCAGTTATTAGGCGGTTTCTTACCCCATTTGCCCTTGCCGTCACGCCAATAGTAGTAGTCGTGGTACTTACTGTTTACGTTACGCGATTTTTGGAACCATTCGTGTTGGTCGCTGGTGTGGTTGATTACTAAATCCATTATAACTTTGATGTTCTTTTTGTGTAATGTTTTTAGCATTTTGTCGAAATCTTCCATCGTGCCGTACTCGGGATTGATTGCACGATAGTCGGAAATATCGTAGCCAAAATCGGCGTTGGGGCTTGCATATAATGGTGAAAACCAAATTGCATCAATGCCCAAATCCACAAGATAATTAATTTTTGAAATTATACCCTTTATGTCGCCGATGCCATCGCTGTTGGAATCCTTAAAACTGCGTGGGTAAATTTGATAAAACACTGCTTCTTTGTACCATTGATTTTTCATAAATACTCCTTTATTTTACGTTTTAGCAATGCGTTGTTTGTTTTTTTGTATTGTCGCGAAACCACTTTTAGGAACGTGTAGTTTTGTAAATATCGTTTTGCTTACGCAAACGTTAACCTTTTGTGACTTCACGCATTTATCTATCCATACCTAACTGTGATGTGTCCAAATTATTGCACGAAAAAATTCAACTATTTGTATTATATTATCTTTTAAGATAATTTTCAAGATTTATGTAAATAAAAACAAAAAAAATATTTTCAACTTTTTGGGCAATATTGATACACAATAAGGGCGATATGTGGTAGAATTATGTTAGTAACATGGGAGAGTATGTTTATGGGTAATTTTATCGATAATTTAGCTATACAACAAAAAGCGAAACTCGTCCACGGTAATGGCGCCTGGCATACGGCAGATGGTCTTGGACTTCCTGTCATAATGATGACTGACGGTCCTCACGGACTTCGCAAACAGGACGATTTGACTGAAAAAATCAAAAACATCAACGATAGCACAAAAGCAACGTGCTTTCCTACCGCTTGTGCAGTGGCATCTAGTTGGAACGTTCAAAATGCTCGTATTGTCGGTGCGGAAATTGCCAAGCAAGCCATTGCTCAACAGGTATCGGTAGTGCTTGGCCCCGGTATGAATATCAAGCGCAGTCCATTGTGTGGACGCAACTTCGAGTATTACTCCGAAGATCCGCTTTTGGCAGGACAAATGGCAACAAACTATGTGCAATCAATGCAAAGTTTGGGAGTTGGAAGTTGTATAAAGCATTTTGCCGTAAACAGCCAAGAAACTCGTCGTATGACGGTTAATGCTGTTGTTGATGAACGTGCATTGCAAGAAATTTACCTTTACGCATTCGAGCAAACTGTCAAAAACGCTCGACCATATTGCATTATGGCTGCTTATAACAAAATTAACGGAATTAGTTGTTGTGAAAATAAACGTCTTTTAACCGATATCTTACGCAACGAGTGGAACTTTGATGGTTTGGTTATGTCCGACTGGGGTGCAACGTATAATGGTGCAAAATCTATCGAAGCCGGTATGGATTTAGAGATGCCCGACGGTGGTGATTATCACGAACAATTGATGCTCAACGATATAAACAGCGGAAACCTTTCCGTTGATGCGCTAAATCGCGCATGTCAAAACGTTGTTAATTTGATTGAAAAATGTTCCGTACAAAAAATGCAAACGAATATAGATTTTGACGACGCTCACAACGTTTGCCGTAACGTAGAAAACGATTGTGCAGTTCTTCTAAAAAACAACGGCATTTTACCTTTGTCGCAAGATGACGAAATTTTGATAGTAGGCGAACTTGCCACAGTTCCGCGTTTTCAAGGTGCAGGTAGTAGCCATATTAACACACAAGCAAAAACGTTTTTGCAAGTTTTGGACGAAAACAACTTTAAGTACCACTATGCAAAAGGTTACAACGTTTTAGGAGATAAATCCGTTGCTCAGTTGGAAAATCAAGCGGTTCAACTTGCTAAAACGTGCAAAACAGTTTTGTTTTTCGGTGGACTTACCGATGATTTTGAAGGTGAAGGCTACGATCGTACCAAGTTGGAAATTCCCACTTGTCAACAACAATTGTTGGATAAATTGTATCAAGTAAACGCAAACATTGCATTTGTTGCTTTTGGCGGAGCGCCATTTGTTATGCCGTGGTTAGATAAAACCAAAGCATTGTTAAACATGTATTTGGGTGGCGAAGCGGTTATGGAAAGCGTTTTCGACTTAGTATTTGGCAAGGTTAGTCCTAGTGGCCGTCTTGCCGAAACATATCCGTTACAACTGCAAGATACACCTTGCTATAACTATTTTGCTAATGATAGATTTGTGGATGAACATCGCGAGAGTATTTTTGTCGGTTATCGTTACTATAACACGTTTGACGTTCCAACGTTGTTCCCATTCGGCTACGGATTGTCTTATGCACAGTTTGATTATTCCAACTTAAAAGTCAACGCAAAACAAAACGGATTTGACGTTTCCGTAGATGTAAAAAATGTAGCAAATATTCCTGCAAGCGAAGTAGTGCAACTGTACGTAGATAACTGCCAATGCGGATATATGCGTGCAAAACGCGAACTTAAAGAATTTGCCAAGGTGTATTTGCAACCCGGTGAAACAAAAACTGTTGCATTCCGTTTGGACGAACGTGCGTTTGCTATCTATTTGAAAGATGGCTTTGTTGCTGTAAACGGCAACTATGGTATTTCGGTTTGTAAAAATGTTAACGAAACGTTGCTAACAGAGCAAGTTACTGTAGATTTTGGCAAAGACGTTTGTGGTAACGACCAACAACTGTATCCCGATTACTTTGTAAAATCGCAAGGCGTATTTACCGTTGACGAGGAGCAATTCTATCGCCTTGCAAAACAACAAAAGCGTGTTTACACAATTCCAAAACGTGGCGAATTTACAATGTTAAATACCTTCGAAGATATGCAAAACATCGGTATTGTAAAGTTTGTGATAAGAAAAGGCAAAAAAATTGCCAAAAAGAATTCACCTACAAAAACATTGCAAGATCCCGTTGCACAGTTGAGTATAAGGGGAATGATGGAAACCCCACTTATTTCCATGATTAGCGTCGGCGGAACTCCCGCAAAGTATGTAAAAGCAATTCTGTATTTTGCAAACAAGCAATCGGGCAAAGGCTGGAAGGCTTTGCGTGGAAAATATAATTTAGACTAAAAAGATATATAGGAGTTTTTTACTATGAGTATCAAAGTTAATTACAACAATATGATGGCGGATATCTTGGGCGAACAAGGTATCACAAACGAACAAATTACAAAACTTATTCCTTTTGCAACGGATGCACACGCAAAGGTTGAAAGTAAACGTGGTCAAGTAATGCAAGGTTGGATGGATTCCCCTTACAACCAAGATGACGTTGTTGCACGTATCAACACAGTTGCACAAAAAATTAAAGATAGTTGCGAAAACTTTGTCGTTTTGGGTATTGGCGGATCGGCTCTCGGTCCTATTGCAGTATTTACCGCGCTCAAACATCTTTACTACAACGAACTCCCCCGTTCAGTACGCAAAGGTCCGCGTTTTTACGTTATCGACAACGTTGACCCCGAACGTATGAATGCTTTGTTCGATATTATCGACGTAGAAAACACTGTTTTTAACGTTATTACAAAATCCGGTGCCACAAGCGAAACAATGAGTCAATATCTCATCATAATGGATATGCTCACAAAAAAACTTGGCAATAAGGCAAAGGATAGAATTATCGCAACCACAAGTGAAACAAAAGGTAACCTTATTAAACTTGCCAAACAACTTGATTTGGAAACTTTCTTTATTCCCGAAGGCGTTGGCGGACGATTTTCCGAGCTTTGCCCTGTAGGACTTTTGCCCGCTGCTGTTATCGGTATCGATATTGCCGAACTTTTGCGTGGCGCAAAGGAAATGGACGAAAAATGCAAAACTGCAGATATTGCTAAAAACCCTGCACTTGCAATTGCTTTGTTGCAATACGTTTCTATCAAAAACGGCAAAAATATCGGTGTTATGATGCCTTATGCCGACAGTTTGAAGTATATTGCCGATTGGTATTGTCAACTTTGGGCAGAGTCACTTGGTAAGGAAGTGGATTTTGACGGCAACGTTGTAAACGTTGGTCAAACTCCTGTAAAGGCGCTTGGTGTTACCGATCAACATAGCCAAGTTCAACTTTACAACGAAGGTCCGTTCGATAAGGTAATCACCTTTCTCGAGGTGGAAAATTTTCGCAGTCAATGTCAAATACCTGACGGATGTCACGATTTCCCCGACGTAAACTTCCTTTGCGGTCACTCGCTAAACGAACTTATGTCTAAGGAATTACATGCAACACGTTATGCACTCACTCAACGTGGTCGCGCTAACTACACAATCAGCATGGACGTTGTAAATGAGTACAATATCGGCGCATTGCTTTATTTAATGCAATTACAAACTGCTTATGCCGGCGCAATGTTTAACATAGATGCCTATAATCAACCTGGCGTAGAAGGTGGCAAAAACGCAACTTACGCTTTGTTTGGTAGAAAAGGTTACGAACAAAAAGCCGAAGAAATGCGCAATGCAAAGGCAGATTTAACACAATATATCATCGACTAAGGAGAACAAAATGTTACCAAAAACTCCCGCCAAGGGAATGAGAGATTTTTTGCCAAAGGAATTTGCACTTCGTCAGCAAGTGCTTTCTACAATACAAAAAACCTACGAGAGTTACGGCTTTACACGTATTGAGACTCCCGCGGTAGAAAATATTCAACTGCTCACCTCTAAACAGGGCGGTGACAACGAAAAACTTATTTTCAAAATTCTTAAGCGTGGCGAAAAGTTGGAAAATGCCACGGAAGAAAATTTGTGCGACTTGGGACTTCGTTACGATTTGACTGTTCCTCTTGCACGGTTTTATTCCAACAACGTAGGACAACTTCCTAGTGTGTTCAAATCCATACAAATGGACAACGTTTGGCGTGCTGATCGTCCCCAACGTGGACGTTTCCGTCAATTTGTTCAATGTGATATCGACGTTATCGGCGAAGAAACCAACCTTGCCGAAACGGAACTGATTTCCGCAACAATGCAAGCCTTAGCAAATTTAGGCTTTAAGGACGTTGTTGTGCGCTTGTCCGACCGCAGATTGCTTAATGCTCTTGCTGATTTTTGCGGTTTCGACAACGACCAAAAGGACAAAGTGTTTATTGCTTTGGACAAATTGGACAAAATCGGTGTTACCGGTGTGCTTGCCGAAGTGGAACAAATTGCTCCGGGCAAAGCGTACGATTTTGTAGATCTTATCAATCGTATCACGTCGGCAGACGATCCGTTTGCTAAATGCGTGGAAGAATTAGGCGATAGCCTTCCTACCGAAGTTGCCGACAATATAGCACAAATATTGTACGTTGCAAACAACTCCGTTACCAACGGAAAGGTCAAATTCGACGTAACGTTAGTGCGTGGTATGGGTTACTATACAGGTACCATCTACGAAATTTCCGTTGAAGGTATGGCAAGTTCCGTCGGTGGTGGCGGTCGTTATGACAAAATGATTGGTAAGATAACGGGTACCGACGTACCTGCATGCGGATTTAGTATTGGATTCGAGCGTATTGTACTTTTGTTGCAAGAACGCGGTCTAACTGAACAAAAATCTATGGGTAAAGCGGTGCTTGTTGATAAAAATCTAGACAAGCAAAGTTTGTTGTACGTGATGGATTTTTGCCGTCAAGCACGTAAACAAGGCAACGTAACTTTGCTTAAAAAGATAAAGAATATTGGTTATCAGTTTAAGCAACTTAAAGAACAAGGGTACGAAATTTACGAATTTAGAAACAGCACTTTTAACAAGGTAGATTGATGATAACAAAACAAGTCAAACAACTCAATAAAGTCAAAACGATAGATCAGTTGGCGGTAGAGCGTTATCAAACGGACATCAAAACGGGGTTAACCCCTGATCAAGTCAACTCTCGTATCGAGCAGGGACTTGTAAATGTGGACGATACTCGCAAAAGCAAAAGTATCGTAGGTATTATCATTTCCAACTTGCTTACGTTTTTTAATGTGATTTATTTGATAATTACAATATTGCTGGTAGTAAATGGAAAATGGAAACAATGCTCTTACTTACCGGTAGTTATTGCGAACACAGCAATTGCGATTTTTCAAGAAATAAAAACAAAATTAACGTTAGACAAGCTAAAACTTATCACACAACCCCAAATTCAAGTGATACGTGATGGTGTAAAATTAGACATTTGCGTTGATCAACTTGTGCTTGACGACGTTGTAATGCTTTCAAGCGGATCGCAAATTTCCGCAGACTGCATTGTTTTGGATGGTTTTGTGGAAACAAACGAGTCTATCTTAACGGGCGAAAGTGATGCTATAACCAAAAAAACAGGCGATATGTTGTATGCCGGCAGTTATGTGATATCGGGTAGCTGTACCGCACGCATAAATGCAGTTGGAAAATTCAACTATATTGCCGGTTTAACAGGTCGCGCAAAGCAATACAAAAAACCTCGTTCGCAAATGCTAAAAGCACTAAATGCTATTTTGGTGTTCGAAGCGATAGTGCTTGTGCCAATGGCAATTTGTTTGTATATAATCAATTTTGAATCGGTAGATCCTACGGGTGTTTTGTCTTTAAAACTAAATGGTAGGGCGTTAGAACTTACCGCCGGTTCTATCATTTCTATGATTACAGCCGGTCCGTTTTTGCTAACGAGCATTGCCCTTGCAGTATCATTTTTGCGCTTGGCAAAAAGCAAAACTATGGTGCAAGAGTTGTACTGTATCGAAATGCTTGCTCGTGTAGACACATTGTGTTTAGACAAAACAGGTACAATTACCGATGGAACAATGCAAGTTGTCGAGAGTATCGACTTGCGTCCCAACACACGTGTTACGTATACCGTGCGCGAGATTGTTTCCAGTATGAACACTGCTTTACAGGCAGATAATATGACGAGCAAAGCACTCAAAAAATACTTTGGTTCACCACGCAAACCCAGTTTGGATAGTGTTGCGATAGTTCCGTTTTCTTCCGAACGCAAATTTTCTGCAGTGTCGTTCAAAGGGGAAGGAACCTATTTTATCGGTGCTCCGGAGTATGTCTTAAAAACGCAAAATCAACACGTAACCGATTTGGTGCAAAAGTATGCCGAACAAGGCTTGCGTGTCTTATTGCTTGCACATAGTTCAACAACGATGAGCAGTGCTTCCACGTCGATACCGCAAGTTCGCAGACCTATCGCCGTGATTGTGATAGAAGACCACATTCGTGCCGATGCTGAAGAAACAATCGAATGGTTCCGCAAAAACGGTGTTGCTATCAAAATAATTTCCGGTGATAACCCAAGCACAGTTGCAAATATTGCCACGCGTGTTGGTGTGGAAGATGCCTATAACTATATCAGTTTGGAAGGTATGACAGACGAACAAGTGCGAGAAGTCGCTAACAAGTATACCGTTTTTGGCAGAGTATCTCCTGATCAAAAGGCAATACTTGTAAAATCAATGCGTCAAGCAGGACACACCGTTTCAATGACAGGTGATGGTGTAAACGACATCTTGGCAATGAAGGAAGCAGATTGCTCTATCTCTCTTGCCGGCGGTAGCGACGCAGCACGACAGGTTTCTCACTTAATTTTGATGAACGACAGTTTTAATTCTTTACCCAAGGTCGTTGCCGAAGGTCGTCGAGTTGTGAACAATATTCAAAATGCAACGTCTATGTTTTTTATGAAAACAGTGTACGTAATTGTGATTAACGTAATGCTTATCGTGATGCATTTTGCTCTCAATAAAACGATGGCGAGTCCGCTAACAACGTTGCAGGTAACTTTGATGGACTCTGTTGTAGTGGGTATTCCATCAACTTTGTTAGCGTTGCAGCCTAACGAAAGAATTATCAAAGGCAACTTTTTGGCAAACGTCTTAAAACATTGTTTCCCGGCGGCGTTTACTTTTATTTTGTCTACGGCATCGCTTTATGCCTTGCAAGAGTTTGAACCTACGCTTATTCCCTCCATCGAACAACTCGGCACGTTGGTTACTATTTCCTACACGTTTGGCGGATTGTTCGCAATTTACTACGTTTGCAAACCCTTTAACAAGTGGAAGGTTGCAATGTACGTTGGTTTGTGGTTAATAATTTTGATATGTTTCTTTACACCCTTCATTCGTGAAGATATATTTAGTTATGAACCTTTGGGACGGGAGCAAATATTGCTTTTATTGGTGGAAATTCTCGCAATGCCATTTGTTTTGTATGTATTCGAAAAACTTTTTCACCACAACGAAAAGAAAATCAAATAGTTTTGACGGCACTTTTGCCGTCAAAATTTGTATGGGGCAACAAAATGATATTGCAAATAAAATCGGCACAGTTTCGATATGCCGACAACGTAATATTTGACGACGTCAACGTCGAAATTAACGAAGGCGATAGTATTGGTATTGTTGGTGCGAATGGCGCTGGCAAAAGCACCTTGCTGGGGTGTATTTGTGGCGAGTTGTCTCTTTTTAACGGTCAAATTATCAAAAAAAATAGTCTAACAATAGGCTATTTAAAACAAAATTGCGATTTCGTTTCCTCTAATACATTGTATGACGAAATGATGTCCGTTTTTAGTTATCAAATGCAACTCGTTGAACAAATCAACGACGTTGCAAATCAAATGGCATCGTGTCCGTTTGAAAGTGACGAGTATCAAAAACTATCTGCAAAGTACCACAATCTCACGTTAGAAGCGGATGCAAAAGACGCTTATTCGGTAGAAGTTAAGGTCAAAACCGTGCTAAACGGTATGGGAATGATGCAATTTGCCGATAGGGTAGTTTCTACCTTATCAGGTGGAGAAAAAACGAAATCTGCATTGTGCAAATTACTTTTACAACGACCTGAACTAATGATTTTAGACGAGCCAACCAACCATTTGGATTATAAGACTCTCGACTGGTTGGAAAATTTTCTTTCCACATGTAAATGCACTTTACTTGTAGTTTCTCATGATAGATATTTTTTGGATAAGGTTTGTAACGCTATTTGGGACGTTCAACATCAACAGGTAACAAGTTACAAGGGTAACTACACCAAGTATCGATTACTCAAGGCGGAACGTCGTCTAAATCAACAACGCACTTACGAAAGACAACAAAAGGAAATCGAAAAACTAACCGACTATATTGCTCGCAATAAAGTGCGTGCATCCACTGCCGACATGGCAAAGTCGCGCGAAAAAATGTTGGAGCGTATTGAAATTGTCGATGCGTCAAAGTTAGATGAAAAACCACCTAAATTTAAGTTTAATTATTCTAACGAACCGAGTGAATTTCCACTAACCATACAAAATTTTACATTTGGATACGAGCAAAATACACTTTTGGATGGTGTGAATTTGCAAATTCGTCGTGGGCAAAAAGTTGCTTTGTTGGGACTTAACGGTACGGGAAAATCTACGTTAATCAAGCGTATTGCGTCGCAAAATCCATACGATCTTGGTAAAATTATTTTTGGCAAAAACGTTCGTTTCGGCTACTACGACCAAGAAAACCTTAACTTACAAGGGGATTTGCGTGTTTTGGATCAACTTTGGTTTGATAACACTCGAATGTCGCAAACGGATGTTCGCAGTTTGCTCGCACAGGTTACTTTGGGTGCCGACGACGTCTACAAACTTGTAAAGGAACTTTCCGGTGGCGAAAGGGCAAAGTTGGGATTGGCAATGCTAATGGTGAAGGATAATAATCTTTTATTGTTGGACGAACCTACCAACCATCTGGATTTGCCCAGTCGAGAAGCGTTAGAGGATGCTCTTAAAGAATATACTGGCACATTGCTCGTTGTGTCTCACGATAGATATTTTGTAAATGCAATTGCATCCACGATAGTGGAGTTAGAAAATAAACGTCTTAATGTTTACGAAGGTAACTACGATAACTTTTTGGAACGCAAAGCACAACCTAAAACGGAGTTGCCCAAGCAACAAAAATCCACAAACACCTATCGTTCCTCCAAACAGCGCGCATATGAAACTAACCGTGCAAAACGTTTGAAGGAATTGGAAATTCTTATCACGAAACTGGAACAAGATATTGAAAGTTTACAAAGTCAAATGTCTCTAACGGAAGTTGCAAGCGATTTTTCGAAACTATCTGTTGTTATGAATCAAATTGACCAACTAAACGCTCAATTGGAAAATGCATTAGCGGAATGGGAAAGTTTGATTGAAGAAAATTAGATTTTTCGGGTTTATTGATTAGACAAATGCTATTCACGAAAATATTAAGATGTTAACTGATTGAAAAATACACAAAAGTATTTGTTGTGCCAAAATTATGAGGCTGATACCAACAAAACAAACTAACTTTATACCAAAAACTATCAAAAAAAAATAGTATACGGTATCAAAAAACATATAAATATCAACTAAAATGAAAACAGTACTAATAACAGGTGGATCGCGCGGAATCGGTGCAGAGTGTGTAAAACAGTTTGCCATGCAAGGTTACACAGTGATTCTCAACTACAATAACAGTAAAACTAAGGCACAAAATTTGCAAGTCCAACTGCAAGGTCAGGGGTATGACGTGCATCTTTATCGAGCTGACGTTTCCAACGAAAATCAAGTTGCGCAAATGTTTGCGTGGGTGCAAAAGTATTTCAAGCATTTGGATATTCTTGTAAATAACGCCGGTGTTTGGCGTGGTGGACTTATTCAAGATGTAGATTCCGCCGACTACGACTTTGTTATGGATGTCAACGCAAAAGGTGTTTTTTTGTGCTGTAAATATGCGTTGCCCTTGTTGAAAAATGCTGTAGAGCCTTCAATCGTAAATGTCTCGTCTATTTGGGGGCTGGATGGTTCGGCATGTGAAAGCGTGTATGCCATGAGTAAATTTGCGGTAGTTGGGTTAACACAGTCTCTTGCAAAGGAATTTGACGGCAGTGTAAACGTTAACTGCATTTGCCCACCGATAGTGCTAACTGAAATGTGTGCAGGATATACCGAGCAGGAGAAACAGGAATTTTGTACCCAACATAACACTCGATGTTATCAACCAAGCGAAGTTGCATTGCAAATATACAAACTGGCAACTAATGGTTGTAACGGAATAATACAAAAAATGTGAGGTGTAAACAATGGACCCGATATTTATTGTACTTATCGTAGTTTTTGGTATTTTGCTTTTGTATACAGTTTTGTGTTACGTCGTTGCGCATATTGTTTATGAAATGGCAACACATCCAACGGCGCACTCTTTGGAAGAGGCAACTCAAGTGCAAATTGACGAAGCAAACGTTGATTTTACCGACTATTTGCATAATTGGAACAAACAAGAGTTCGAGTTGGACGGTGTTCACGGTAAACTTCGTGGTGAAGTTATCTTTCACCCCGATATGGCATCACAACAACGCAAAAAGGTTGTTATTGTTTGCCACGGACACGGTTGGAATCGTATTAATTCAATTAAATACGCAACCATTTTCTACAACCAAGGCTACAGCGTCGTTTTGTACGATCATGCTTATTTCGGCAAGTCTGAAGGTGCCTATACAACGCTCGGTTTTAACGAAAAATGGGATTTAAGCACAGTAATTGACTACGCTAAAAATGTTTTTGGCAACGATTGCTTCCTTGCATTGCATGGGGAAAGCATGGGTGCTGTTACTATTTTGTGCGAACTTGGTGTTCGTAGCGATATCGATTTGCTTGTTGCCGATTGTGGATTTTCTCACACAATGAAATATTATCGCGAACTTTGTTTCCAAGTGGCGCACGTTCCGGCATTTCCCACTGTGGATTTTGCTAATTGCCTTTCTAAACGTAAAATTGGTTATGATTTTACAAAAACAATTCCAATCGATTGCGTAAAAAATAGTAACGTTCCTATTTGCTTTATTCATGGTAAAGCGGATACATTCATTGCGCCACATCACAGCATAGATATGTACAAAGTTAGTCAAAACCCTAACAGCGAATTGCATCTATTTGAGGGTGCCGAACACGCTCGTAGTATTATTACCGACAAATCTCTTTACGAAAAAGTAGTGTGCGAATTCCTGCACAAAATTGAAAATTCTCAAAAATAAAATTGCTTATTTGCAAAGGAGTTAATATGAAAATATCTCAAATTTCATACGTTCGTCCCGATAAAGACAAGTTGCTTGGCGAACTTGCAACATTCAAACAACGTTTTGAAAACGCAAAAACCGTGGTTGAGTTTTATACCGTTCACGACGACTACAAAGCATTTAGCGAAAAGGCATTCACACCTTTCCATATCGTGCCAATTCGTTTTTCACAAGATACTCGTAGTGAGTTTTACATTGCCGAGCAGGATTATCTTGATGAAATTTCGCCGGAAATTAGCGTTGCAACTGCCGAAATAGCAAATTGCTACCTAAATAGTCCATTCCGTGCCGAGTTGGAAAAACGCTTTCCCAAGGTGATGTTTACCAATTTGCAAATGACCGTTGATGCAAACGATCCACGTATTGTTGATGATAGAGTTGAAGAAAACAAACTTACGACTGCCTACCGCAAACTTATGAGTAACATCGTGGTTGACTTTAATGGCGAAAAATTGCCACTAAGTGGACTTGGTAAGTATTACACTCACAACGATCGTAACGTGCGCAAACAAGCTTTTGAATCTCTTGGCAGTGTAATTGAGCAAAACAAAGCACAACTTGACAATATATACGATAAACTTATTGCCGTTCGCACTCGCATGGGACAAAAACTCGGTTTCGAAAACTTCTCGAAATTGGGTTATATGCAGATGCAACGCAACTGCTACACCAAGGAAGATATTGCCAAATTCCGCGAAAACGTACTTAAATATATTGTACCACTTTCCAACAAAATTCGTCAAAAGGTAGCAAACGATCTTGGTATTGATAAAATGTACATTTACGACCACAGTGTGTTTACGCAAAACGAACCACGCCCTGTTGGAACTCCAGACGAACTGTTCCAAAAGGCGTCACAAATGTACAACGAAATGTCTCCCGAAACGGGCAAATTGTTCGATACCATGGTAGAGAGCGAGTGCTTTGACGTTATGAGTCGTGAAGGTAAATCGGGCGGTGGCTACTGTGACGGTTTACCTGAGTTTAAATTACCGTTTATCTTTGCTAACTGGAACGGTTCTGCAGGTGATATCGACGTTCTAACTCATGAATTTGGTCACGCTTTCGAGTTCTACAAATCTTTCTTTATTGAAAGTGACTTCTTGTCAAGTATTTCTATGGAAACTGCCGAAGTTCACTCTATGTCGATGGAATTTTTGGCATATCCGTGGATTGACAAATTCTTCGGCGACCAAACGGATGACTATAAATTTACCCATATCGGTGGTGCAATCACCTTTATTCCTTATGGTACAATTGTAGACTACTTCCAACAAACATGTTACGATAATCCTAATATGACGCCAGACGAACGCAATGCTTTTTACAACAAGTTGGAAAAACAATTTATTCCCTGCATGACAACCGACGGTATCGTTGCGTTGCAAGACGGTCGTCGTTGGCAACGTCAAGCACACATTTACGAAAGTCCTTTCTACTATATAGACTATTGCTTGGCTCAATTTACTGCATTGCAATTTTTGGCACTTTCCCAAGAGGATTTTAATAGCGCATTTGCCAAGTATAACAAGTTTTTGGACTTTGGCGGAACAAAAACGTTTGTAGAACTGTTGCAAGAATGCGGACTAAAATCCCCCTTTGAAGAAGAATCCTTCAAAATGGTTGTTGCCGTTTGCGAAAAGATTTTGGGATTATAATATTTACACACACTTATATATTAGTTAATCAATTGTGTTTTGCTATTTACACATATTAAAAAACAAAGCGAAGTCGTTATTTCGGCTTCGCTTTTGTGTATTTATGCACAATTTTTATCTACTGCAAATCGGTTTTGGTGGATGTATAGGCAATGGAACAGGTTTATTCAATAGATGTTCTACCAATTTTTGTATTTCCGTTTGTTTTTGCGTGTCATCGAGTGCGTCTAATTTGTCAAGTTGATTCATCACTTTGGGATTTCTTGTAACAAAAACATTCTCTATTTGATATTTTTCCTGTATTTGATTTTCCAAATCATCAACGAAATTGCAGTACTCTGTTTTGTTTGCAAATTTTTCCGTTTGTATTGCGATAATACAATTACGCTCGTAAATTACGCATTTTGTCTTTTTAATTTTGTCATTTTGTGTCGCAAGGTCGCAAATTTCCTGTTCTGTGGTTGTGGCGAGTGCCAACGTGGGAACCATAATAAACGTCAACATCAAAATCGCTAAGCATATAACAATCTTTTTCATTTTGTACTCCCTCCTTATTTAGGTTAGTTTTTGCAATGGCACAAAAATTATGCACAAAACGACAAATTGTAGTAAAATGCGTCAAACTTTAATAACAAATTTGTGTTACTTTAATGGCAAAAGGTGGTGTGTTATGAAACAAGTTTTGCCCATTGTTATCTTTTGTTGCGTAGGTATTGCGTTATGTTTGGCGTATCTCGTATTTTTGATTGTCAAAAGTATCAATATGTCCAACCCGCATAAAAGTGAAAGTTTTGATTTTGACGAAAACACTCTAACGATAAACCTAAAAAGGCGCAAAAAGTAGTGCGTTGTGAACTCCAAAAGTTAGATGCTTTTGGAGTCATATTTTATGCACGCAATATCTAATACAAAATATTGCTGTATTATAATTTTGCAAAAATATTGTGTTATTTTGTTGCATTCTTTAATAATTTTTCTGTTCAAATATAAGTGTCTCTAAACTTAATTTGCCATTTATTAATATTATTCAAGCGTACGAGGAGATATATTGATTCTAAAAAAATGTTTCAGTAATATTGGCAATTGAGTTGTAATTTATGGCATTCTATGGTATAATTCTCTCACTTGGAAAGGTAAATTCATTTCTAAAACAAAAAACAAGGAGAGAATAAATGAACACTCAAATTGCTAAAATTATCGATCATACTTTGCTAAAACCTGCAAAAAACAGTCAAATTGTTAACCTTTGTGCCGAAGCACGTGAATATGGCTTTGCCAGCGTATGCGTAAATCCAACTCACGTTAAACTTGCCGCTAAGGAATTGGAAGGTAGCGAGGTTAAAGTTTGCACAGTAATAGGCTTCCCGCTTGGCGAAAACTCTATTCGCACAAAGATTTTCGAAACTAAACAAGCCATCAAGGATGGCGCAACGGAAATTGATATGGTAATCAATCAATCTTATGCAAAATCCAACAGCTGGAAAAAGGTTGAAAAGGAAATCGCAGCACTTAAAAAAGCTTGCGGAAGTCTTGTTTTAAAGGTTATCATCGAAACATGCAACCTTAACGACACACAAATTATTAACGCTTGCCGTGCATCTATTGCAGCAGGTGCTGATTTTGTTAAAACAAGCACTGGTTTCGGCAAGGGCGGTGCAACTGTTCACGCGGTAAAACTTATGGCAGATACCGTTCATCCGCACGGTTTGAAGGTAAAAGCAAGCGGTGGCATTCACAACACAGAAGAAGCTCTTGCAATGATCGAAGCAGGTGCGGACCGTATCGGAGCAAGTTGCGGTGTAGAAATCTGTAAATAACTAAACATTTAACAACAAAAATGAGCAAGGGTAACTTTGCTCATTTTTATCACGAGGTAAAATATGGCTAAAGCAAAACACAAAAAACGCAATTTCAAAGGTTGGATAATTGCGCTATCTATCATTACCGTTATTGTTATCACTATCGTTATGCTTGTTGCTATAGGCAGGTATACTCCCCACGAGAATTACTATGGCAATGGTACGGTTTGGTCGCAAGATGATGATTTTGCAACCTATTACCAAAAAATACTAACACTTCCCATTGCATTTGACGGTTCGCGTCCGCTACGAATAATGCAAATTACCGATCCACAGTTTAAGTTTGGCAGTTGGACGCACGATACCAAAACGATGGATCTGTTAGAAAAAGCGCTTGACCAACTTGAGCCTGATATGGTTGTGGTTACGGGGGATTTAACTTACAGCATTTTTGCCAAAAGTGCCGTAAAGTATTTTGCCGATTTTATGGAGAAAAAGCAAGTGTATTGGGCGTTCACTTACGGTAACCACGATAGTGAAATGACCTTTTCCAAATATCGTCACTCACAATTGCTCCAAAAATACAAGTATTGTCTGTTCGATGGCGGCCCGTCCAACATTCTTGGCGAAAGCAACTATTTTGTTAATATAAAAAATAGTAGTGGCGATTTACTTTATTCGTTGTGCATGATGGACAGCAATATGTATCAAGAAGGTCAAACGGATCTTTTCAACCGCGAGTACGGAGAAATTGATCAAAGTCAAACAAATTGGTACAAGTGGAATATTCAGGGGTTGAAAACTATTAATCCCAACGTTCAAAGTTCTTTATTTATGCACATGCCGTTTAAAACACATCTCGAAGTGTTAGACGATGCTAACAAAGCAGGTTCTATTCAAGAATTGGATCGCGATTGGCACGGCGAAACGTTACCCGGTATCGCTTTTCAGGGCGGTAGTTGCGGTCAGGCAATGAGTGATATGATTGTGGCACTTGGAAGTACCAAAGGTGTATTTATTGGGCATGACCACGTCAACACCTTGCGTGGTTTAACGCACGACGGTATATTTATGGCATACGGAAGAAGTTGCGGTTATCACACATACCCGTTTTTTCAGAGCGAAGGAGATTCTCCTTTGTTAGAAAGTATTGTTGCCAAATTTTGGGGATTTAAGGGCGCGTCGATGTATCTTGATGAGTGGACGGATTCCAATGGCAATCAACTTGGAAAAGGTGTTTCCATGATTGAAATAAACGTCAATACACAAGACGGTAACTATGGACAAATTTATATGTACGACGTTAATCACCAAAGTCTAACGGACAAAAACATTGTAAAACAGCACGAATACGCAACTCCCTAAATATTATTATAAAAACTGCCTGATTACTTATCTAAACAGCTTTTTTGCGTTAAATTGCGCGATTTGTGTTTTAGCAAAGAAAACGCAGTAATTGTTCTTTTCAAAAAGCAAATATGATAAAACAACTTTATAAAAGTGAAATGTACCTCCAAATGTGCCCAATTTTTGTGGTTCACATCAAAGTTGTGCATTGTGCAATTCTTTACATATTATCTATATTTAAACATTTGTTACAGCACATCTAAAAACATCTATAACTCAAAATCTTAAAAATACAAATCACAATAACGTAAACAATTTTTATAGAAGTCCTAAGGCGATTTTGACTATTTAGTATGTTACAAGTTACTCAAGTACATCATTTTATAACGCAACTGTTTTAAAATCGTTGACATATCAGTTGTGCAGTAGTACAATTTATCTATAAATAAATATAAATTCTTTGGGGCGTGGTGCAATTCCACACCGATAGTATAGCCTATGAACAACCCTTTGCGGTTGCCGAGCAGGTGAAATTCCTGCGCCGACGGTACAGTCCGGATGAGAAAAGAATTTGTCGCATTGCCGACATTTTGCGCCCTTGGTTTTTCCAAGGGCTTTTGTTTTCCAAAGAGAAGGAGAAAATCGTGATAGAAAACGAAGTTTTAGCAAATCAGCAACAAAAGGAAAAACGAAAGTTATTTACAACAGGTAATATTGCAGTTATGGCTATTTTGACGGCAATAGCCTACTTATTGTACATATTTGTAAAGTTCCCCTTGCCATTTTTCCCTGCTTGGTTAGATATTCAAATATCCGATTTACCTGCGTTGCTTGGAGGGTTTGCAATAAATCCTTTGGCTGGAGTAATAATTGTTGTGGTAAAATGTCTGTTTAAAATGCCTTTTACAAGCACTTCTTGCGTAGGCGAATTTGCCGATATTTTGGTAGGTATCGCTTTTGTATTACCGTCAACGTTAATATACCATATATCCAAAGGACGAAAAAGTGCGATTTTGGGTATGAGTATTGGCACGTTTTGTGCAGTTGCAGTCAGTGTTTTGGTAAATTGGGCTGTGCTAATACCATTTTATGCGTACCAATTTGGCAACGGCAATAGTGCCGTAGGTATGGAGACAATCGTCAATGCGGTATCTGTTTTATACAAAGGTGTAACGGTTGACAACTTCTATGCATTTTATCTGCCGATTGGTGTTTTGCCTTTCAATGCTTTGCGATGTATTTTGTGCGCCGTGCTAACGTATTTCACCTACAAACCGCTTTCCAAAGCGTTGCACTGGGAAGTTAAAAATAAAGATTGATAATGTAACAGCAATTTTAACACAATCGTTAACAATATGCTATTGCAATTAGCGATATTAAAAAGTAGAATTGGATTTGTCTTATTCGTCGAAAATTTCAATTAAACTCTTAAATTTACGATGTGATGATATATTAGAAAAGTTTTACTTGTATTTATCGGTATTGTTCTGTCAATATAAAATTACATTATCGTTTTAACGGTTGAGTTTTATTTTAATTTGATGTATAATTAAATTATGAATACTAAAATTATTTCAAATAGTACACAACAAACGCAAGATTTTGCGCAACAATTTGCTCAAACTCTCGTTGGTGGTGAAACAATTTTGCTAAACGGCGATCTAGGAGCAGGCAAAACGCACTTTGTAAAAGGTATTGCTATAGGTCTTGGAATTGATGACGTTATTACAAGTCCCACGTTCGCCTTACATAACCAATACGAAAACGGCAGACTTGTGCTTAATCACTTTGATTTTTACCGTATTATGGATCCTGCCGAAGCGGAAATTTTGGGACTTAATGAGTTCTTTGGTGATAAACAATCCGTTTGTTGTATCGAATGGAGCGAAAACGTTGCCGAATTGCTACCAACCAACTGTATTACAGTAACTATCGACAAAATTGACGATAACACTCGCCAAATTACCATACAAAAATAATTATGAAAATTCTACTTATCGACACAACTACAAAGGATTTAGTCGTTGCGTTAATTTGTGACGACAGCGTTATAGATTGTACACAACCAAATTTGGGAACACGTCACAGTGAAACACTTTGTTTGGCTGTAAATCAACTTTTACAAAAAGCTAACGTAACTTTCGGCGACTTGGATGCCTACGCTTGTGCTATTGGCCCCGGCAGTTTTACAGGTATTCGCATTGGCGTGTCTACCGTAAAAGGTTACAACGTCGCATATCCCAAAAAACTTTTCGCGCTAAATACGTTGCAAGCGATTTCTTGTTCGGCAAACTGCGGAGCAAAGGGCAGCGCAATTATTGATGCAGGCAATGGTTATTATTTTGCCGACTATAAAAACAACGTTGCTCCATGTTTGATTTCTTACGACGACAAACGTACACAAACTGCAGGTAGCAGTGCAAATGCTTCCCAATACTTTGACGGACTTGTTTTGCTAGCAAAACAAAAGTACGAAAGTGGCAATTTTGATGATACTCTTGAGCCGTTGTACATCCGCAAAAGTCAGGCGGAAGAACAAAAAAAGTGATACGTATCCCAAAATTTACGACAAAAGGATGTAAAATGATAAAACTACTACATTACGATATGCAAACAGTTTTCGACCTTGCCGATATCGAACAAGAGTGTTTTGGTAAGGATGCTTGGACTATAAACAATCTTCGCGGAGAGTTCTCTAACAACTTTTCACATCTTATTGGATATTACCATCAAGATAAACTCGTAGGTTATACTTGTGTTCGTGTTATGTACGAAGAAGCACAAGTTTGCAACGTTGCTGTGTTGCCGGATTACCGTCGCAAAGGTATTGCGTGTAAATTGATTGACGAAATGTTGCGTCTTTCTACTGAAAAGGGGTGCAAAGTTTGCGAATTGGAAGTAAATACGGAAAACACGCCTGCTGTAGAATTGTACAAAAAGTGTGGCTTCGAAGTTGCCGGTGTTCGCAAAAACTTCTATCGTCGTAGTCGTTATTCTTCTCGCGATGCCTACATCATGACGAAAAATTTGGATTAGCCGATATTTTTTAAGAAATAATTGCAATCACAATTATTATTTTTGAGGATTTAACGTTATAGTCTTTCTTGAGAATTAAATAGCGTATCAACGCAATTTTAGAAATATATATATTTTAAAACAATTTGTTATCTGTAAATAAAGCAAAAAAAAATTATTGTGTTATCTAACATACAATACATAACCTAATTTTTTAACTGCACTCTCAAAACTTTATGCTTTGGGAGTGTTTTTTATTGCAGAATTTGTCATAAAATTGGCAAATTCTGTCACAATATGAGCGTGTCGTTCATACACTAATGCGAAAGGCAACGTGATGTATTTTGAAAAAAGTGGCAATGGCTCACCCATTCTATTCTTGCATGGTTGGGGATGCGATGGTAGTGTTTTTGCAAATGTCGTGCAAAAGTTACCCAACAACAGCAACTACGTGATAGATTTTGTCGGTTTTGGCAAAAGTGAAAATCCACCCACAAGCGGTTGGACAGTGTTCGATTATGCAAATGACGTTGTGAAGTTTTTAGATGAACAAAAATTGTCAAAAGTTACTATCGTTGCACACAGTTTTGGTTGTCGAATTGCAATTCTTTTGGGTGCATTGTATTCAAATCGTGTAAATAAAATATTGCTTTTTGCACCGGCGGGTATTCGCAAACCGTCATTTAAACGATGGTGCAAAGTTGCAAAATACAAAATTTGCAAGTTTTTGTGTAAAATGGGATTTTCACAAAATCTTACCGCTCGATACGGCAGTGTTGATTACAATGCGTGCGAACAATCTCTCAAAAACACATTTATTAAGGTTGTTAATCAAGATTTATCCAAATATTCCAAAATGATAACCTGTCCAACACTTATCATAAACGGTAAAAACGATACTCAAACGCCACTAAAACATGCAGAACTTATGCATAAATATATCAAAAACAGTGCCTTGGTGGAGATTGACGGCGGACATTTTGCTCTTTTTCAAAATCCGCAAACGTTTGCACGTGCAATTATACTTTTTGAGGGGGCGGATGATAGTTTTTCAAATTGTTGATGCGTTGTTGCTTACGGCACTTTCGACTGAGTGTTTTCGCATTTTGCAATCATGCAGTTATAAACCTCAACGGGGGTATCTAAAAATTTATCTATCGTCTTACGCATTGTTCCTTTTGATTGTGCAAATTGTCGCACTTTTGTGCTATTTTCTGCTTCCAAAATGGATTGTCACCGTGATATTCGCAGTCGCAGTACTTTTTGTTTTGAGCAAAAAATACAAATGTCCGATCAAATACACAAAACGTATCTTGCGTATGCTTATTGCTCAACTTGTCGTAATGTTTTGCTTGTGTCATTTTGACTGTGGCGTCTTTTTAGTGATTGTTTTGCCTTTTGTTACTCTTGTATCGTGGCTAATTTGCCTGCCTATTGATTGCATTATCGCCAATTATTATCTAAAATTAGCAACAAAAAAGCTGTCACAAAGCGACATCGAAGTGATAGCAATAACGGGTAGTTACGGCAAAACTTGTACTAAAGATATGCTTTTTGCGTTGTTGGATGGAGTAGTCGCGCCAAGCGGTAGTTGCAACACGCCGTTGGGTATTGCGAGTTTTATCAACAAAACGGATTTTTCAGGCTATAAATACCTGATTTTGGAGTTCGGCGCGCGCAACGTTGGAGATATCGACAGCCTTTGCAAACTGTTTTTGCCCAAATACGGCATTGTAACTGGCATTTGTCCGCAACACTTGTCTACATTCAAAACGTTAAACAACATAATAAAAACCAAAGGCGAACTAGTCCAAAACCTACCCAAGGCCGGTTTTTGCGTGTTGAACGGTGCTGATCAAAACCTTCGCAGTTTGATTGATTTTGGCACCTGTACAAAAGTCATAACCGACAAAAAGTTTATTTACAATTTCCAAACTACGTTAAATGGCGCAACTTTCGACGTCGCTTATAACGACGTAATACACAGCATACATTTACCGCAAGTAGCGCGGTACGTTGTTGACACCTTTCTTATTTGTTTCTACACTTGTATTTTGTTGGGGCAAAGTTCCGACGTTACTATTGCAAATTGTCGAAAAATAGTGCAAACCCCACACCGCATGCAAACGTCCTTTAACGGTAGTTTTTGGATTGTGGATGATGCCTACAATGCAAATATCAAAGGCGTAGAAAATTGTTGTAATACTCTTTCGCAGTTTGATAACTTCAAAATCGTACTTACGCAAGGAATTGTGGAAGGCGGACGACAGAAAAAGCAACTTAACGAGCAGTGTGGAAAGTTATTGGGCAAAACCTTTGACGTGATTATTGCTATCGGCAAGTACGCAAAGGAAATATCTTCCGGTGCGAGTGGGGATTGTAAGGTAATTTGTGCAAAAACGCTTGCTCAAGGCGTCGCAATGTTGCAAAACTATGTTCGGTCAAATTGTATCGTTCTTTTTCAAAACGATTTGCCTGATGTTGCTATTTTGTAGGAGATTTATATGAATATATTGATTATATACGGCGGACAAAGTTGCGAACACGATATTTCCATCATTACTGCTTGTCTTGCAAAAGGCTATTTTGACGGACAAATTATCAGCGCCTATTTTGATAAAGAAAATTGCTGTTACCTTGTTCCAAACAATCTAACGCCATCCAAACATATGGAAGTAAAACTCAATCAGCAACTTCTTTTTTGCTTTGGAGAAAAGCGTGTTGCTGTTTGCAAAGGTAAAAAAATCAAAAAATATCTAAATGTGGATGTTGTGGTGAATTGTTGTCATGGTGTGTGTGGTGAAGACGGTACAATAGCAGGCATTTGCCGACTTTTAGACGTTCCCCTCGTTGGCACCGATTTGCTTTCAAGTGCTATTGCTATGGATAAAATCGCAACAAAACACGCTTTGCGTGCTATCGGTATGCCAACAGTTGCAGGTAAACGAATCACGTACAAACAGTATCAAAACGGCACCTATTCTACGGGCAACTTGGGATATCCCGTGATCGTTAAACCGAATAAACTTGGTTCCAGTATAGGTATCACCCTTTGCCATGATAAATCGCAATTAAAACAGGCGTTGGAAGTTGCTTTCCGCTACGATAATACAGTGCTGTGCGAAAAAGCATTTACCGACTTTTATGAAATAAATTGTTCGGCAATGTGTGTGGATGGTGCAGTGCAAACAAGCGAAGTTGATGCGCCTATAACCACTCACGAACTTTTGACCTTCGAAGATAAATATGTTGCAAGCGGTAAACAACTGCTTATTACAAACGAAATAGATAATGATATCGCAACAAGCGTCAAATCTATGACGGAGCAAATTTATCAACGGCTTGGTTTTAGCGGTGTGATACGTGTAGATTACTTGGTAGATAATAAATCTGGCAAAATTTACGTAAACGAAATCAACTCTATTCCCGGCTCACTTGCTTACGGACTATGGAACAAAACTTACTCTGCAAAAACTTTTGGCCATATTCTTGTCACACAGGCTATTGCCGATTATCAACAAAACGCCAGGTTAGAGCACATCTTCACTTCGTCGGTGCTTAGCGGTGGAAGCAACAAAAAATAGCGTCGTTCAAATCGTAATTAGCCAAAATAGTGTTTCTATTCCCAAATTGCCGTATTTTTAAAATACTATGTCTATAATAGTGTTTGAAAAACGTCGAATCAAGCTAATAAAAATGTTATATATGTAAAAAGTGTACTCTAATATCGAGTACACTTTCGAGTTTTGTGAAGTTTTTGTTGTAATCAAAAAAATATCTTTATATTTTGCAATGCGGTAATTTTGCTCGCAAAATGCAGATTACTACACTTTGTTTATTTGTTGTATAACACTATTATTTTCAAGCGAAGCATTTTTTTTTTGCAAGAATGTGTTTGCATAAGGTTTTTTTTGTCTATAACAATATACTGCATTTGTTTTTGTTCGTAAAAACAAATCACTGTAAAATATGTAGGGGTGTTTTATTGTCCTAAGTAGTAGTTGTGCCATTTTTAATTTGCTAACCGTTGTCAAATTATTTCAACAGAAGTTCGATGTAATTATTTAGTCGAAATGATTATATGGGCAGTTATTTGTTGAAGGAAAGTAAGACCGATACTAATTTAAATTATTTAGTGTCAAAATCGTCTCGTTACGTGATGGTTCTTACCTTAATGTTTTGCGTAATTCAAAAAACGCGCCATTTTCTTTTGAAATTTTGCGAGCATATCATCTTGCTCAAAAAAGTTACATGCT
>CAYOKR010000010.1:0-36418 GCA_964404625.1 uncultured Oscillospiraceae bacterium
TTAACAGCGACAAAGCTACGCTTATATCCAAGCGTGCAAACGTGCTTTACAAGGGCGACAAGGCGATGCACAACCGCACAAGCCACACAAATGCAACAGTACTTAAGGTTTACGAAGAATTCTTTGGCAAACCCAACACAGGCAAAGCACACAAGTTGTTGCACACAACCTACACTGCTAAGCCCAAGTTTATTAAGGAATAGCATTTGTGCTTTGTAGAAGTGCAAAACAAAAGATAGTTACACAAAATAAACGTAGATAGATAAATTATCTAACTAAGTGCAGCACTTGATAACTTGCGAAGACTATTAGGACTTCCTAAAAAAGGTAGATTGCCAAACTAAGTGAAGTACCTTATTACCAAAGTATAATTCACTATGCAATAAAACACACCCCGAACGTTAAACGTTCGGGGTGTGTTTGACTTTTTGGATAAATTGTAATTGTAAGTGCCATAAGTAAGGCTCTATGTTAAATGTTGGGGTGAAGAAAGTTTTGTTCCAACACAAAATAGTTTAAATAGTTTTATTTGCCTGTCTGCGAGATGTCTCGTAGGACAGCAAAATAAAAGATGAATTATACTTTAAATGCAATGCGGATAAGGTGTTGCACTTAAAAGTATAATTCACCAAAAATAACAAAAGCGCACTCTTTCGAGTGCGCTTTGATTGAGTTTGAGTCAATATATTTTTTGTTGACTTTGGGTTTGGTTAAGCAGCGTAATCGGGGCAAGTAAGCGTACCATTATTTGCAAACGTATACGTTCCGGAAGTTTTCCAACATTTGGTTATCGTGAAAGTGTTTCCGGAAAGCGTTGCTTCGATTGTATTACCAACCCAATCTCTACAATATTCAACGTTTTCAGTTATTGTTATAATAAGTGTAGTTCCGTCAAACGTTGCTGTAAATTTAGATTTCCATGAACCTCTTTCTAACCTTCCGCTTAAAGTACTGGAATCATCAAAAATGAAAGAAATTGAGTTATTGCTTCCATCCCATTCGTCATAGTACGTACCGCTGAAAGTTAAACCTGCAAAGATACTCTTGCCAAGCAACGTCTTTGTGTTGGTGTCTATGCCGTAAGCCACAGACGTTTCACCATTGTAGATAGTGATAGTTTCTCCACTTACAACGTAGGTTTGTGCAGTGCCGGCAACACATCCGTAACCATTGAGAGTTATCTTGGTTGTTCCGTCGGGCATTGTGTACTCACCTTGGTAAGCGTCTTGAACTTGAGTGTAGTTGAGACTATCTTTGTCGAGAGTGAGAACGTACATTCTGTTGCCGTTGACAAACGAGATTTTGCCACTATCGAGAGTGTAAGCAACGGTATTGTCGCCGATCGTAACACTGCCGTAACCATCGAGAACGATGGAGCCAATGCCATCGTCTGTGCTTGCAGTATATGTACCACCCATATCGTCATTATCTACCATTACGGAACCGGACTTTTTGATAAATGCATTTCCGTTCTCGTCGTACATAAACACAGAATCTGCCTTTGCACAGTCTTTTGCGCTTATGCTATCAGTCCAAGAAACGTTTGCTGTAATTACATCTCGATAAATGAACAAGTTCATTTCCTTTGTAACGTCGCCGTCCTTGTAGGAAACAGTAATCCAAGTTGTGTAAATACCGCCAACAGAATCTGCAGAGTAGTCTACTTTTGTGATATTAGCATAGTTTTTGAAACCAATGTAGTAGTCGGCACCAACGCTGTTTGCATTATAGTTACACCCTAAAATTACGATTCCGCCCAATGCATCACTTACGTAGGCATATCTTGTAAGATTGATTGCACTATTGATTTTGTCAAAATCGTCTGCAGACAACGTTCCGGAAATACTTTTTATTCCGGTAAACGTTCCTGTTGCATTCAAAGTGAGCACTGTAGTGTTAAACGAAGTTGTTTCCTTACCACTGCTTGCGTTCCAAATTTCAAATCCTTTGTAAGTGCCGGCTGCCGCTGCAGGTTCAATCCACTTAGCGTAGTAGGTTGTGGTTGTGTCGGTAAGTTTTGTAGACGTTGTAACTTGGTCACCCCAGTTGTCGTCTGTGCCGTTAGCCGTAAACCAACCAACAAACACTTTGGTGCCATTGGTTGCACTATCCAAAGTTGTGGGCAACGTGCCGACAGTATCGTTAACGTACTTGTCTGCAACAACTTGCAACGTTGCGTTGTCGTTGTCTGTATCGACATAACCATTGTAGTCGAAGGTGAGAGTTACTTCAGCGTCGTACTTAGCATAGTAAGTTTTGTTTTCGGCAGGCGTTACGTTGGTAACTTTGTTACCGCTGAAATCTGCATTTTCGTACCAGCCGCGGAAAATAAATCCGTCAACCGTAAGTCCGTCGGTTACAAGCGTATACTTGATACCGCTATAAACGTTTACAGAATCCACTGTAACATGTTCGTTAACGTAAGTTATGGTAACTTTGTTATCCGCCATAGTATATTCATCACCGTTCAAAGTGATTGTGTAGCAGGCATTGGAAGTCAATGCTGTGATTGTGCCGTCGTCGTTTACGGTATAAGTACCGGTAACTACGTCACTATCGTTAATTGCAATAACTCCCGCACCGTTAAGAACGATATATTTAGCGGTTTTGTTACCGTAACGTCCTTGAAGTTCGTCCGTCAAAACGACAAACTTGTTACTTGAGTTCTTTGCATACTTATAAGTTGTTGCCCCTGTTGTTACATTGAGCATACTTGCATTTTCTTTTACGTCGGCAAGACTTGCTACATCTTCGTATTGTGCGTCTTTAGCAGACCAAGTTGCGCCAAATACAACGTTGGTTGCACTTTCGATAAAGATTGTACGAGTTGCATTATCTGCATTTCTATCTGCAAAGGAGATAAGTTTGCGACATACACTGTTTTCATCCCAAGTAAATACTGCAAAATCTGCCTTTGCGTATGCAGAGTTATAGGGAACCATCAAATAAATTATAGAACCGAATCCTGTTTTATTATCTGCTCTAACGATAACACCGGAAGTTGCATCGTAAACACCATAATATGAAAATCTATATGTCGACGAGGGAGAACCTGCCGTAATAGTAACCACAGAAGTACTACCTTCGACAAATGCAATAGAAACAACGTAGCCGTTGCTAAATCCGTTCCAAGCGGTTACCGTGCCGTTACCAAAGTTGTCGATTACAAGTTTTTGAGTATCACTATTCCAAACGTCATTTGGTTCAGTTTTATTGTTGTAGAAACGCAATATTGTGTAAGTGCCTGCAAAGGGGCTCGGTTCAACCCATTGAGCATAGAGTGTAAGGTTATCTTCAATGGTAGTACCGACCGCATAAGCATCCCCCTCCCAGTCGCCACTTGTGCTACCGTCTTTGGTGTACCAACCTGCAAATACTTTTGTACCGTAGTTGAAATCTACTGCTTGCAATACAGTTACTTTGTCGTTTGCGTAGTAGGTTGCGTCGGTTGTGTTAGAGTGAGTACCATCATTATAAACGTAGGTAATTGTAACAGCCTTATCCCACTTTGCGTAGAAGATTACGTTATCTTTTGCAACAAAGGTTGCATCTGCTTCGATTGTGCAATCTTCGTCGATGTACCAGCCACGGAAAATAACATTATCGTCGGTAGGTACGTCGGTTGAGAGTGTTTGTGTTGACAATTTGTTTACGGATGTGGTTGTATTATTGCCGTGTCCATTGTAGTTGTAGGTTACGTCAACTTGAGGCACAACGATTGTGCAAGTGTTATCTGCCTTGTTAAGAGTGATTTCTTTGTAGTCGTCAGCAAGAACAATGCCAATTACGTTGGTATCTACAATTGTGTAAGTAGTTACAACGCCATCAACGGTTACAAGACCGCCGGCACTGACAACAACTGTAGTATCGTCGCTTGTTGTGTAAGTACCGACAATATCTTTGTTGAGAGGTTGTTGTGCACCAACAGAAATTCCGTTAATTGTAAGATTAACGATAAATGCTCTATCTTCTTCACCTGCATCGCCGTCTCCACCACTATCTTTACTGTAAGATAATTGTACAGATTGTCCAGCCTTGGTTAATGTTGCCTTGAAGTGAACAGCTTTGTCGGAAGTGATATCGCTACCTTTTGTTGAAATAGAAACACGCTCGCCGGCTTCGTTGTTATACCAAATTGTAAGGTAGTCGTAGCCGTGTTCACCTGTTACCCAATAATCAAATTCGATAACAGTTGTGCCGCTTGCCCAATTTATTTGCATAGTGGAAGACTTGCTTCCAACATGCCAGTTAGTACTTCTAAAACTATTGGTTTCTGCAACATACTCCCAAGCATATTCTGTTTGTTCTTCAAACGTTACGTTACCTGCCCATTCCCAAACAGAGATGATGGTGATATTGTCCGTAACGGTTGTTGTGGAATCGACAAGCTCGTCGTCTTCGTCGATAATACCGTCACCGTTATCGATATACCAACCTTGGAAGATGTAGCCGTTTTTAACGGTTTCGCTTGTGTAGTCAGGGATACCTTCAGCAGAAAGGATAGGCGAGCCTTTGCCTACTTTGAGTAATTTATCTTCGCCTTGGGCATCTTTGATGGTGATGTTTCTTACACCTTCTACCCATGTTGCAACAAAGGTTACTTCGTCGGTAGTTGGGGTATACTCGGTGATATAGTCATCAACAGAGGAAGCATCTTGTAACTTCCAACCCATAAATACGTATTCCTTACCGTCAGCTTCGATAGTTCCTAAATTAGGAAGAGTAAACTTGATATTGGTGTTTACCTGCTTGTAGGAATCTTCAACAGTGCCGTGTTCCGTAACGTATGTAACGGTGGTCATAGGCATATCGTACGTATACGTTTTTGCAGTAACGTTAAATGTTACTCGAATATACAAACTGCTGTCTGCCGCTACACAATAAACGTCGTAGTAATCTTCGCCTTCAACTGCAGTGTACGTGCCGATTGCAACATTGGTAGAAGAAGTATAGTAATTAATACCGCCAATACCGTCAACAATAAAGTCCGGAGCTTCGGTGTCGTCAACGTCGGCGCAAGTGTAGGTACCTTCGAGACCATCGGTTTCAACAAAATTACCTGCCTTGTTTTTTGCAAATGCAACAAGTTTTGTGCCGTCTTTTGTGATTTTTACGTAGTTTGCAGAATGAATATCGCCTGCGCTGATTGTTGAGCCATTAACATCGACAAAATCTACACCAAAGGTTACAACGCCATCTTCGTTGATATAAACGTTGAACTCGTGTTCGCCGATGGAGCAGTTGTGTTTGTAGCAAACAGCCATGTTTGAACCCCAAACAGAACCTGCAAATACTTTAGCATCGAGTGCACCGTTTTCCAACCAAGAACCGATATAGACACACTTGGTGAACGGAGTTTCACTACTGATAACAACAATGCCTGTAGACATATCTACGTAGCCGTTGTAGGTGGTAGTTTTACCTTCGCTATCAGTAACATCCCAAGTGATTTTGCCTGTTGCGGCATCCTTCATTGTAACTTTGTTGTTACCTTTTACGGGGTTTGCGGTGCCAACGCCTTCGCCGTTAGCATCGAGTGTAACGGAAGCTGTTGTCCACGAATATATGCTTGCGCCACCGATTGTTAAGCCATCTCTTAATTCAGCTTCAACAAAGTAGTAGGTTTTGCCGTCGTAAGGAGCAACAAGTTTAGGAAGAACAAGGGTGTAGGTGTAGCCGCCTTCCTTGGTGTAAACAATTGAACCCGCACTATTGTAGTTAGCTGGAATTTCTGTGCCTTTCGTCCAATACTCAAGGAAACCAAGGTTATCGTTTACAACTTCGGTATAACCGCAATCGCAAGCGTGTTCTGTTGACATTTGAGTGTAAGTATTGGATTTGCTTGCAACAATGTAAGCATCACCGTAAGTATGAGCGACTTTGTTATCTTTGTCGAAGATACCGCAAACGGTACAAGCATGTGCGTGATACTCGGACGTTGTGTCTTCGTCAACGATTACTTCGCCTGTGTCAGGATCTTGATATTGTTCGTTACCAAAGTAAGGATGCCAAACTGTATCCCAAGTGTGACCAAGAGCTGCAATAACGCTGTTGTCGTTTTCGTAGTTGCACTTGGTACATTTTACGGATGCCAAACCTGTTTCGGTACAGGTGGGAGCCTTAGTAAGAACAAACTCGCTAAACGAGTGACCTGTACCTTCGCCACTGAAGAACGTTTCGGTGCCAACTGCGCCGCAAACGCAGGAGTAGTAGTATTCTGCACCGTTTGTGCAGGTTGCGTCTGCCTTTTTGGTGTTGGAATTAGCAACACGTTGGTCAAAAACGTGAGCGGCGGTTTCACCTTTGCCACAGTCACAAGAACGAGTGTGAGTACCGTTTTTATTGTCCGTCCACTTGCCGTAAACGTGTTCGCCTGCAGGGACAACAACGGTAACCGTGCCATAATCGGAGGTGTAAACTACACTACCGTCAGCATCGTGAGAAGGTCTGTTGGAGTCGTCCTTTTGCCAAATGTTGTTAGACAAAACGGGAACGTCTTCCACAACAGAGTGACCACAGGTGCAAATTTTGATTGCCAAACCTGTTTCGGTTTCGGTAGGATTTTTGGTGATGGTCCAGTTGCCGTAAACGTGTTCTTCTTGGTTGGACGTTGTGGTAACCGTGCCATAGATTGACGTGTAAACTGCATAACCGTTGCTTGCGTGAGTTGCATCTTGCTTTACTTCAACTGCCCATACGTCGGCGTCGGTAAGTTTTGCAACGGTAACCGTTTCATTTTCGCCACAGGAACACTCGCGTGTTGCACTACCATCGGTTGTTGCGGTGGGTTTGGTTGTGATAGTCCACGCTCCATACGTATGAGTATGTTCGGTAGGAGTAGGAACGGGAACGTCTTCACAAGCAACTAACAACAGTGCCGATATAACCAATATGGCGATAACAAACCAAATCTTGTTTCGTTTCATTGTCGTTTCTCCTTTTTATATTTACAAATTTTCCATACACTGCAATTACCTTTTTGAAGGGTTTTGTTTGAAACTCAAACTTGATAAAAATTACACATAAATTGGCTTTTTAGCCGATTTTTGCACGTTTTTGTGTGGATTTGGGTAAAATATGCAGTAATAATGAATAAATTTTATTATAAAACCATTTTTTTTATTTGTCAATTTTTCTTACGCAAAAAATTGTGTTCCAATGGAAAAATATCCGTGAGCAGTGTCTTTAAGTGTGGTTGACGTGCAGTTTAGCGTGCCAACAACGGAAACATCGTCAATTTGGAATACGAAAATGTAGTCGCCAACGGTTACCGTTATCGTTTTGCCGTTTACATTGTAAGTGCCGATGTTGCCATCCTTGCTTGCAAAAGGCGGATTGTAGGTATCTGTGCTGCAAGCGTCGTCGTCTTCGTCGTGTTCGCTTGAAGTGGACATAATACGCACCTTTCCGTCGGACAAAAATTGGAAGGTGGTTTCTGCCTTGAATACTCCGCTATATGACGAATCGTCGGTTGAATCGTAGCAAACAAAATTGTAGGATGCACTAAACGTTTTGCCGACCACAAGGCTATTATCCAGTTTGATTTTGCTGTTGGAATAGGTTTTGTTGGCAGTATCAACATCCAACACAAAGGCAGAGCCGTCCAATTCGACCAACAAAGAACCGTTTTGGTTGATTGTGTAGGTGCCGTTAGATGCGCCTATGGTAAGATTTCCAAAACCGTCGATAACAAGGTTGTCGGCGTCAGTTTGAATATAGGTACCACGGTAAGTGTCGCTAACCAAAAGTCCGTTTGCGGTGTTGCCCCATTCGACAATTTTTACAACGTAAGATTTTTTGCCTATTTCAAAAGATATTACAGAACCGTTTTGCATTCCGTCGCCTTCGATAACAACGTAGTTATCGAGGCGTTGCATTGTGGAATACATCGACGTTGCAAAGAAGTAAATGTCCGTATCGTTGTAACTGAATTTGCGAATGGTCGCACCGCTGCCGGATGCGACAGTTTTTGTGCCTTTTGTAAAGTAGTCGTTAAAGGAGATATCCCCCGAACCACGTATCGACAACAAACCGTCGGCAACATATTTACCTTCAATTTCCAGCGTGCCACCGTTACCGTTTAGTACGGCGTAGAGAATGTCATTGGAAAGATTTGCATAGCCGTTGTAGACGTTGCTACCGTTGTTTAGAGTTACCATACCGGTGCTTTCGATATTTAACACGATAGATGAGTTTAGTGCGCCCAAACCGAAGTTGAATACCCAATCGGTCTTACTAAAACCGCTTATTGCTTTAATAATTTGCACGGCGTAGTTGGTTGTTACCGACTTTCCTGCGTAATCAAGCGTTATGCCTACATTGTAAAAACCTGCGGTGCCGTTTGCTACTTTGCTAATATCTGTGCAGTTTTTCTTTTGAGCCGACGTTAACTCGCCGTCTTTGGTAATTATTTTTAGTCCGTTAAAGAATCCTGTTGACCAATCATTGCTGCTTAGGAACACCGTTTGACCAACTGATATGATTGCACCGTCCGTTATGTGAGAATTAACAAACTCTACGTTGTCGAAACCGTCCATTTGTTTTACGGTAAGCACATTGCCAAAAGTTGCCACATAAAACGTTGCACTATCACCCCAAGCAAAATCATACGGTTTGTTAACAAAGGTTACAACAAGTTCGTTTGCAATAATTTGGTAGGTTAGTTGACTTTCGCTATACGATACCGTAGTGCCGTCGGAACTTTTCTTAAAGCGGGCAATGCCGCTTCCGTAACCATCAATGAAAATGTATTGGTTTCTGTCGTACTCGTACAGTCCAAGCAAACTATCCCGAGCAATGCACTCGAATGTGTTAGTTTGCGTATCCAGTTGGAATTTGTAGGAGTAAAATTTGTTACTATCGTATTTGTACAAAAATACAGTGTCGTTTTTGTAGTCTACCCCACCGTTTTTCATAACTTGAATGTCGTAAACGCCTGCGTCGAATAACGTTACGCCGCCAACATCCAACCTGAACTCTTCTTTTGAGCTAACGTAGAGTTTCGCATTGGAATTGCCGTTAACGGTGCCTTTAAATGTTTTACCGGCGTATTTTAGTTGAGTTGCCTTTTCGAAAATCTTGCCGGTAACACTCGTTGACATTTCGAAATCGTAGGTGTTTCCGTTGTAGGTAAGGGTTGATTGTTCTCCCGTTTTGGAATTGAACGTTTCGGGAATACTTGCCTCGCCCCAGTTGACTTCGTAAATGGAGTCGGACGATGCGCTGGAAATAAGTCGCACGTACAATGCGTACCACATTGTGGATTTGTCCGCTTTTCGTTCCACTTGGAATACGTCGAAAGAGTAGCAGGAGTTTGTTGTAGAAAGCACGTAGTTAGAACCGCTGTTTACAACAACTCTGTTTTTAAGTTCCCACTTGTTAGAATGGAAATACACCATCGGGCGTTTTGTATCGTGGAACGACATTCGCAAAGCGTTGTTCGGGTCTACAACTACGATACCGTCGTTAAAATGCAGAGTGAACTCCGTTCTGTTCATTTCCACAACGATAGTATTTTGATCGATAGCGTACTTTACCGTTGCTATTAGACCGTTTATTTTGATACTACCGTCACGCGAGATAACCATGTTGGACAACGTGTATACGGGTTTTGCTTCTTCGTCGTAACTATCGGACGAATCGCCATAACCGGAACCCCAATCGTCTTCGGTAAGATCCGTTGATGACGAGCTAACCGCACTTGGAATGGTTGTCATGTTGGTTTTGTAAATACCGATTATATCTTCCGACAGAACAACAACGTTTGCAACCGCTTCCAAACCAAGGTAGTGAATAGTGATGGGATAAACGCCTGCTTTGGATGTGTCTACTTTGCCTTCCAACATATCCGTGGTAACTGCTACGTTTTTACCGCCGTTGCTAATTGCAAACAAGTCCTTTGTGTAGACGGTGTCGCCACCAAATGCGATTTTGCCTGTGGATGTGATAACAATACCAGACTTGATTTGCAAGGAATACTCTAACACAACGGGGGTGTTGCCAACTCCTTCGGGATAAACGGCGATCTTGATATTTTGCACTGCAACGGACTTGTAGTCTACATCGCTGACAATATCAGCAAAAACTGCCAAAAAGTCCTTTTCTGCAATGTTGCGGTCAGTGGTTAAAGTCTTTTTGATTCCGTTAATCTTAACGTTGATGTTTTTCAACACGTTGTAGTAGGTTGTGCCTTTGGCAAGTACTATTTGCTCATCGATAACGTTAGCTTCGTACGCATTTTCCTTAACAACGTAGGTTATAGTGTCGGCAACACTCACTTTGTTGTAAGGAATGGATACTGTCGCTTTGTATTCGCCAAGTTGGTTAAAATTGACGTTAGTTGTATCTATGTTGAATTTTGTGCCGTCGCCATAGGTGATAAAGGAAAATTCCACACCGTTTACGATAATTTGAACATCTTTGGAAAAATCGTAAGTTTGTTTGTTAGTTCCTTTGGTAATAACAACGGGATTGCCCGTTTTATTGATAACAACGCCGTTTTTAACTTCGACTTGGGCAACTTTTGTTTGACCTTTATATGTAAGAGTAATATCGTTTGTGCCTGCTTGAGTATAGTCGATGTTGCCGCTTATCATATCAATGGTAACTTCGACGTTTTTATCGCCGTCTACAATTGTAAACAGGCTTGTTAGATCGATAGGTTTACTGTTTGGATATGTTACTGTATTTTGAGCAGTGATAGAAATTGTTTTTGGCTCTATAACCTTTACGTAGGCAATTTCGCTGATGTCTGCATTACCATAGGTGTAATTGAATTTTACTTCGTAGGTTTGACCTGCTGTTGCACCATAAAGGGCGGTTGCATCGATCATATCGTTCGTAACGTTTACCGTTTTGCCGTCGACGTACAACGAGAACAGGTTTGTTACGTCTAACATTGCAATATCTGCTTGAACGATTTCCAAAAGACGATAGGTCTTTACAACTTCGAGACGGTGCGCTTCCGTAACGTGAACGGTTAGCGTTTTTGTAGCATTGCCAAAAGTAACGCTAAATGTGTAGTCGCCGACTTCTCTTTCGACCTTGTTAGCTACCATTTCGTCGGTGATAGCCATCTGTTCGTCGTCCTGATAAATACTAAAAAGCGCAAGAAAATCGTAGCCATCGTCAAACTGAAGTTGGGTAATGGTTATTTCTTGCGTAGACAGTTCTACAGTGTATTCGATTGGTACAATGGTAACGGAGCAACTTGCACTTACATCTTTATACGTACATACAACAACGCCAGTTTCCCCTACATTTTGCGGAAGACCGCTCAAATCGAGATACGACGGTTGAATTAGCACTTGCGTCTCGCCGACGGAAACGATAAAGAGAGTTGCAAAGTTAAAGTCGCTAAAATCTTTTTGACGTATGGATATTTCGTCCTGCTTTGCACTAACACTAATGTTAGTATCGGGAGATGGTGGAGTAGGCAAAGGAGACGGATTAGGTCCGTCTCCTTCATTACATCCTACCAATGTCAAAGCAGTCAATATCAACATCAAAACAATTATTAAAATCATTTTCTTTTTCATAATATCAACTCCGACATTATTTAGTTGTATCAACTATTTGGAAAGAGTCCAATCACCAAGTTTATGGATTTCAATCCAGAAATATCTGGTGTGATTATTGTTGATTGAAATAATATAATTATCGTTTGCAAATGCAACCCATCTGTCGCTCGTGCCGTTTGTACCACCGGAGTAGTCGGAGTTAACACCACTATACTCAATACCAAGATTGCAGCTTTTGAAAGCGGAAGTCATTACTTCAAGAAGTTTTGTAAACTGCTCATCGGAAAGGTTGTTTTTGTCGTCCAAGTATTTTTGGGGTGCTTGTGCGGTAAAGCTTACGAAATCGATGTATTCTTTGGTTCCGTTTGCAAGTGTTTTTTCGTCGTAGTCAAAGAAATACGGAGTGTAGATATTATCACCGAAAATTTGTCTAAAGGTAGACATTGTCGGGAACAAGTCTACGTCAATACCAAATACTTGTTCGATAATCTTATCCAACGTTGCAACGTGGTCGCAAGTACCTACGTGATACGGATAATCCTTAGTCTTGTCGTAGCAATCGTATTCAGACAAGGAGCTTGTGTGTTTGTAGTAATACTTGTCGGTGGAAAGATCGCTCCATTCGGGCAATACTCTTGCAACGTAAGTATCGAACTCATTAGTAAACGTGGTTGAGTTAACCTTAGAGTAGGTGGTTTTGCAGTATCCAGAGTAACTGCTGTAGCTGTATGGGAAAGACGTGTAAACAACGTTGCCGTCGCTATCAACTGCAATTTCAAACGGATATTGCGAAGATGCAATGGTGTTTTTTACGTTGGAGTGCATGCAAACTTCTTTTGCAACGTCGCCCATGATTGCACTGTCGCGCAATACGTACTTGGTTACGGTTTTGCCGCTTGCATCCGTTGTGCTACCGTTAAATTTAAAGATATTAACGTCGAAATCCCAAGATGGCAAAACATCGTTGATGGAACCGCTGTATTGGTGGGTACCTTCCAATCTTCCGGCGTTTAACTCAAATTCGTCGTAAATGTCATTTTCTACTTGCTTATAGCCATAGTAGGACATATGGTATGGCGCATCACCGGAAAGTGTGTACTCGTACTTGCCTGTTTCCACTATCAAAACGGCGTCGCCTTTTACAACCTTACCCGTGATACCAACAGTACCTGTTTGAGATCCTGTCGGGAAGGAAGTCGATGTAGTCGTTGTAGATGCAGCGTAAGTAGCAGCTGCAGAATAGGTTGATTCGATTGTGTAGTCACTATCGTCGTAGCTGGGAGCTTGTGTTGTGATTTCTTCGGTGCTGAAGGTGTAGCTTGTAGCAGCTTTCATCTTGTCAACAGCAGTTTGAAGTGCGTCGTTGCGCTCGTCGTCTTCGTACTTGCTTGGTTCGGGAACTTCGGTAGTACCTATGTTTTCGAAAGTGAACACTACTTCCGTGTAGGATCTTGTCGAACCGCTTGTTACTTCTGCAGTCTTAACAAGAAGTTGAGTAATTTTGCCATTTTCCATCTTGAAGTAGAAGTTTTCGAAAGTATCGTCCAACATTGGCGTGAAGCTGTACGCAAGATAGGTCATAAGATATTCGTCGTAGGCATCGTCGATAATTACTTCACCGCTATCGCCATATCTCTTCCATTCGTAGGAGAATACGTCGTTTTCGTCGTTATAAACAAACTTCTTTTCGACGTTTGCAGCAAACTCGCCAAGGTGGTTCCAAAGGTGGTTGTTTTCCCACAAATATGGGTAAGACATACTGCTTGTTTCTGCCTTTGAGGCAACTTTGTTGTTCTTGTCGATATAAACTCTTACAAATGCAGAGCCGATATTACCTGATTCGTCTTTGATACCGGAATCGCCTTTACGGTAACTATCTGCAATAACGTTTGGTGTTTCGCTACCGCTTGTTACGGCGTACCATTCGCCATACCACGCACCTTCGTTCATCTTTACGGTAGTTTTGTATTCAACTGTTTCTTGTGAACCGTCGTTTGCAACATAAACGTCGGTAACCGTTCCGTTTACTGTTATGTTTTTGTTGCCAAGTGCCTGGATAAGCTCGGTTGTGAGTACATTGCCGTTTGCACCGTTAACTCTACCTTCAACAGTCTTCTGTTTAACGTAGAAAGATCTGGATGCACTGATTGTTGGGTAGTCTTTGAGTGTTGCGGTAACGATAAGGGTAGTTTCGTGTTCCGGTTGCTTAACAATTTTTACAACGTTGCCGCTGATTGTTGCAAGAGAAGTCTCGCTTACAGACAAAACTATTTCACTTCCATCACTGGAAACAGCATTAACGGTAATTTCGTCGCCAAGATCGAGACGAGAGTTTTCCGCCTTGGACGTTGAAACAATTGCAACTGTAGGAAAGGTAACTGGAGCTTTAAGCAAGAACTTAACTTCCTTTTTGCAATCAGGCAAACGGTTGATGGTAACGATTAGTTTGATTTCCGTATCTACGGTAACGTCGCTAAGAATACGCATCGTGTTGCCGTTTTTGATTTCCGCAAGGTTTGTATCGCTAACGGAAACGGTATATGGACTGTCGTCGGAAACCAAAACCATAAACGTAACTTCTTGACCTTTGGTCAAAACAGAACCTTCTGTTACGCTTGTTTGAATTTTGATAACAGGGCCTTCGTCGCCTTCGCTTGTGTTGCAGGCGGTCATAAACAACATAATTGCAACCATCAGCAAACAAACGATTCTGCAAAGGCTTGCTTTGTTAAAATTGCGTGATTTCATATATTTACTCCTTTTAAAAATAGATTTTACAATTTGATATAGATGTATCATCAAACGTTTAGTCTTTCCACACGTAGATTAGAAAGTCAAGACTGGAATCTACGGGAGCAACCCAAATGCCGTTTTCCGCATCGTAGTACTCGTCATATTGGTTTCGCTCAAAGCCTTCTTTTAGCAACTGTTCTTTTACTGCCAAAAGTGATGATGTTATTGTGTAGTCGGTATCAAGAGGAACATCGTAGTAGAACACGATTGCATTTTTGCTTGTGTGTGTTCCGCCGGGAATCTTGGTTGTAGCTAAGCCAAAACCATAGGAATCGCCCAAAACGTCGCCAAAGAAGGGTAACAATTCGGCAATATTATCTTTTTCGAAGAAAAGTTTTAAATATTCCGTAGCGTTGTACTCTATGTCGTCTGCGGTAGTATTGGAACCTTCCTGACCTGCATTGATGGTAAGTTCGTCCCAACTTGTCGGCATTTGTCGAGCATCGAATGTAACGTTGACGTCGGCAGGGGTAGTGGCAGGGGTAACGTCGTAGTCGATTACCGTAATACCCAACATCGAACCAAGGTAGAAGTAGAAACAAGATTGAACTATATAGCCATCCTTTACAACTACAAACGGGGTAAACTCCGTTGCGCCGGTTAAAGCTTTTGTTGCAAAGATGCCGTAAAGATTGCTGTCGTTACCCACACCATAGTAGAATGTGGATGCAACACCGCACATCAACTCATTTACGTAGTAGGTTGTTGTTCCTGCGTCTTCGTCAACATAGTAAGCATTGAAGATTTCCGCAGAAAATGCAAAGGATGGTTTTGCACTATCAAAAGATTTTTGATATGCACGAGTTGCCACGTAAATGGGGGTATCGTCTTCGATACCGGAAATCATAAACGAGTTATACAAATTGTCGTTTATCTTTTTGAAGCCGTATTGTGCGTTTTCTTGCGGTGTATGTATTTCGTTTTGCTTGTTATCGTAAGTGATATCGTATGGAGCAAAATAACACAAATCTTTTGTTACCGTTTCGACATAGCCGGAATAGGTTGTGCCATACTGAGAACTTGTAGTTTGAGAGTAATCGAGCGTGTAGCTTTCCAAAGCACGCATATTGTCGATTGCCGTTTGCAAATTATCGAACAACGCGTCGTACTCTGCATCGTGGGTAAATTTACTAATTACGGGAACTTCGACGCTATCGCTTGTATCCACGGCAAGGTACAACTCCTGAATAGCTTTGGAGCCTTCGGAAATTTGGTAATCATCCTTGCTGCGTGCGTAAATACCTACGATTTCGCCTTCGTCAATAAGCAATCCCCACACGTCAACTTCAAAATCGTATGGTGTACAGGAAGATATCAAGCGTTTGCTAACGTTTTTATCTTCTCCCGTGTACATCCACTTCCAAAGGTCTTCGTCAAAGGTAAAGTCGTTTACTGAAAAACTTGTAAGTGCGTTGTAAAGACCTGCGTCTTCCCAAGTTACGTAATTTTGTTGGTCTTCCGCAAGCATTGGCACGTACTGTTCGTTGTTCATAAAGCTTACGCTTACTTGATTGGCGACGCCATCACGATTGGAGTAGTAAATACCTGTTTTGACGCCCGTATCGGAGTTTTCATATTCGGCGTACCAGTTGTTGCCGTCCATTGCCGTTCTGATGGGTAATGTTACCGTTCCGTAATAAGTGCTGAACATATCCGTTCGGTAAAGGTCAATTTTGTCGTAGCCTTCGAAACCTATCTTTTGTTTGTTGAGCAAATCGAGCATCGATTGATTGAGAGTAGTTTTGGCAAGAATCCAAATTTCTCTTTCCGCTTTGCAATCGGGATTTGCCGTGCTTGTTGCCACAACTTTGATACATTTGTCGCTATCTACTTCTTTTGCGGTGATAACGCCGTTAGTATCGATCGTGGCGTAATTATTGCCTTCTGTAATAGACCAAGTAACTTGTTCGTTTGTTGCTTCGACGGTATCGATGTACGCTTTAAGTTCAACACTCTTTCCGCCTTTGATTTCGGCAGTTTTGCTCATCGTCACCGAAACCGTAGGCAACGACGGAGTGATACTTATACCTTCGAAAACTTTTTCGTTACTTTGCAGAGAATTGTTGTAGCCTTTTGCAGTTGCATACACGCTGTACTTGATATCGTTTATCAACAAACCTTGCGCAACTTGATAGGAAGTTTCCGTTGTGGGGTACTCCGTTCCGTTAAGTATTACAACGTAGCTTTGAGCGTTTTGCACAGCAGACCAAGTGATAAGTCCGCTGTTGCTCATTGTTACGTTTTGAGGAGTATCAAGCGTTTTTGGTTTTTCGGGAGGTTTTTTGTCGCAAGCAACAAGCATAGATATAATGCAAGTTGCCAGCAAAACCATTATCAATATTTTAGATAGTTTTTTCATACTTACCTCTCCTAATACGCAAAGTCGTAAACCACTGCAACGGTTTTGCCGTCGTCAGTTGTAAAGTTACAAGAAATCTTTTTTAAATTTTTGCCTGAAAACTCACAAGAAAGCGTTGCGTTTTCCGTTATTTTGTACGAACCGACTTTTAGTACACTTGCAAAGTTGTTAGCGGGAATTACGCAAGAAAATTTGTCATTTTCAAGAATTACGTTTTCCACACTCCACTCGCTTAACGAAACGGGCAATAACGTTGTTTTGTCAACGTCATTTATTGTGGATGTTGACGTGCTTGTTGCCAGTTGGAAACCGGAGTTTAACGCTTGTTCGGTGGTTTCGACGTTTGCTGTAGAACCGTCAATTTCTATTTTGCGTTGATAGTCGTACACAAGTACGTTGCCATCATTCATACTTATATGTGCATTTACGATTTTGACGTTGTTTGTAGAGTTTTTCATATCGCTGATAAATTCTTTGATATCTCTATTACTGTTGCATGCGCAAAGGGCGCATATTGTAATCAAAAGCACTAAAATCAAAATGATTATATGTTGTTTTTTCATTTTTACGCCCTCCTATTACATAATTCCGCGTTTGAATACAAACGCCAAAGTGCCCAAAAGCAATGCGTTGATAAAGGCAACTGCTATACCAATGTTATCTGCAACGTTTTTGATGGGAGCAATTTGTTCATTGACGTTGTTGCGATAGTTGTTGTAAGACTCTCGCAAAGCATCCAATTTGGTTGTGTCCAAAATTGCGCGGTCGCTTGCTTGCAGTTCGTCCATTTTTGCTAACACATCGGCAATTTTTTCTAAATCACCAATGACAAACGTGGTAGGCAACTCGTCGATGAGCGCTTGTACACTTTTAACTTTTGCGCTTGCATTGGCAAATTTGATGTTTCGTATGGTCGTTTTTGCCGTTTGAACAGCTGTTACAAGAGAGTTGAATTCTTCTTCGCTATAACCATACGTTGTCGGGTTTTGTGTGATGGAATTGTACGCAGTTAGTGCTTTGTTGACGATATCTTCGTTAACAAGCGTTACGTTTTTGAGTTGTGCTACTTGATTTGCGTATTCGTAGAACTGGATAAGACTTTTCTCCATAGCAACGTAGTCGCTGATTGGAGCATCGTCCGCTTCGCCGAAGTAAACAAGGTATACAAGCGAATCGTAACCTTCGAGATTTGTGTTTCGTGGCAAAATCATTTCGATAGGTTCTTTTTTACCGAGCAAATCAACAAAGTTGAAATAGTACAATTCATAACCGAACATATCAAATTGGTTATGAAGCAACTCGTAGCCGGGATCGCTTTCCGTAAGGGTTGCGTCTTGGTTGTACGAATCCTCCAACGTGGGAGCAATAACGGATTTAAACTCAACGCTCTTTAGCGAAGTATATCCGTAGAATGCATATTGACCGATTCGTTTAAGTCCGTCGGGCAATACGATTTCCGTAACATTTGTGTTTGCATTGCCTGCATAGTCGTCGATACGTGTAGTGCCGTCCATAACAACGAGTTTTTTGTTGATGGCACCTGCAGGAACTGCTTTAAGTTCGTAACTACCCGATTGCATAACGGTGTACAACACGCCGTTATCCAAATATGCGTAGTCGTTAATTTTGCCGTTAGAACTTGTTTCGTCGTCCTTTGCATAGCTAAAAGAATGCAACGACGCACAGCCGTAGAACGCACCACTGCCAACGTATTGAAGTTTGTCCGTAAATACGATTGACATAAGCGAAGACGCATCTTCAAACGCCGACATACCGATATATTTAAGGTTGGGAGCGTTTAATGCAACGAGCGGTGCCTTTTGGAATGCAAGATCGCCGATCTTTTCCAAGTTTTCGGCATTCACAATGTGATTTCCGCCAGTGACGGAACCAAAACCGGATTCGGCAAATGCACCATTACCGATTTCTACAACGTTAGAAATATCAACGGCAGCCAGTTTTTCATCCAACATAAATGCAAATTCGTCAATTTGAGTTACGTTTTCAAGATTGATGGTGGTAAGTTCCATACATCCTGCAAATGCGTATTGTCCAATTGTTTTTACACTTTCGGATAAAGTTACTTCTTTAAGTGCCGTGCAGTAGGAAAATGCAAATGCACCGATTTGATCGACGGAGGACGGAATAGCTATCGATTTGAGTTTTGTGTTGTACAGGAATGCTGCATCGCCTATAGACGTTAACGTTTCGGGCAACTTGATACTTTCGAAGCAAGGTGCTGCCGAATACTGCGTGTAACGACTGAACGCACCTTCGCCAATGGTAACCACCTTGGGAACATTTACTGTGGAAAGTCCCGAACAATCTGCAAAGGCATAGTTGCCAATGTATTTAACGTTTACAAGATCGGCAACCATAAGTTTTGTACAGTTGTAGAACGCTTCATCAGCGATTGTATCGCTTGTTTTGGAAAGATCGATTGTGATAAGGTTTGAGCAGTTTGCAAAGCAACCTTTACCGATGGAAACATTACCTTCGTCGGACATATTAACAATCTTTAGCGAAGTGCAGCTTTGGAAACAGCCTTCACCGAGAATTACATTTGCACCAAGAGTAACTTCTTCGATAAGACTTTGCAAAAATACACCTTCGCCAAGCGTTGTGTTTGCGCCGATGGTTGCATTTTTGACGGAAGTTGTTGCAAATGCGTAGTCGCCGATTTGAGATACTTTGTCGAGATTTTCGACGGTGGTAAGCTTGCTCATGAAAGTTTTGCCGTCAACCCACGATGCAAATGCTCTTTCGCCGATAGTCATGCTACCTGCAGTTGCAGGAAGAACTACCTTTTCCAACTTGTCGCAACCGGCAAATGCATACGCACCGATTATTGTATCGGGATTGGTGATTGTAACTGTTTTGATATTGGAGCCTGCAAATGCCGATTCGCCGATTTTGGTAACCTTTTCGTTGATAACAACATCGGTACCGTCGGTATTTGCTATTGTACCTAAAATAATCGTTTTGCCATCCTTAGATACAAGATAGCCGTTTTCAACAGCATAGTATTGGTTGCTGGCGTCTACAACGAAGTTTGCAAGTTTTGTATCTTTAAACACAAACCCTTCCATATCGTGCAAATAGGTATCTGTATCAAGTTCTACCGTGGTAAGAGATGAACATTGGAAGAACGCGTACGATTTGATAGAAGTGGAACAGTTTGGCAATTTGATAGTTTCCAATGCGGAAGACTCGTAAAAAGCTTGTTCGTCTATCACGTCGACGGTGCCTTTAAATTCTACTTGAGTAAGCTTTGGACAACTGCTGAATGCACCTACGCCTATCGTTAGAATATTGTTATGAATGGTAACTCTTTCCAATTCGTCGCACCTTGCAAAGCAATACTCGGGGATATCTGTACGTTGACTGTAGATATCAACTTCCTTAAGTCCCGACTTTGCAAACATTGCGTAGGAAAGTTGTGTTGCTTTGCCTAACACTACGCTTTGCAACGAAGTGCAATTTCTAAATACTTCCTTGCCTGTGTTGCGCAACTTTGTAAGATTTGCGCTTTGCAACGAAGTACATCCGTCAAATGCATTTGCGCCTATTGCCAAAATTTTGGACAAATCGAGTGTTGCAAGTGCTTTGCAGTTATAAAATGCATTTGCACCGATAACTTCCACCTTGCTTGCAGACAATTTGTTGCCTTCAACAAGTGTGCCGTCTTCCAACGTAACGTTGATTGTTTCAAGTTTTTTGTCGCCGTAGAAAGCGTATTCGCGAACGTACTTGACAGTAGACGGAATGGTTATGGATTGTAGTGACGAGCAGTTGTAGAAAGCGTATTTTTTGATTTCTTCAACGCCCTTTGGCACCACGATGGATGTGATTGAAGTGTTGGATGCCGGGATTTTGTTTGCATCGTAGTCGTCTTCGTCCAGTTCGAAAGAGTTGTCCGTTTCGTACAAACAGAAGGCAAACGCACCGATATACAAAATACCTTCGTCATCGGGGATAACGACTTCTCCGCCAAGCCCCTTGTAAGCAACAAGTTCTCTGTTTTCGATTACAAACGGGCTTTTTACCACCACTCTTACTGTATCGAGAATGTAGGAGTTGGATGCTCTAACGGAGATATCTACCGTACCTTCTTTTAGCGCGGTAACTTCGCCGTCTTGGTTAACTATTGCTTTTTCCGTATCGTTTGAAGAGAATGTGAACTCGTAGTTATCTTTGCAATACCAAGGCTCTACGTCGAAGTTAAGACGGATTTTTTCGCCGGGGTACATGCTTATCACGTTAGATGCGGAAATATATCGTTTGTCGCCTGTTTGACCGATTTCGCTTGTTTGAGCTGCACGTGAATAAGCAAACAGAGTGTCGTAGTTAGACAATCGAATTTCCTTTAACGTAGCATCTTCGTAGTCGCCGATAATAGGTGTAGAATGTACTTTTCGTGCTGTTGCAAAAAGTTTTGACGTCGCAGAATTATCATCATCTTCGAGCAGGGCTTCTGCTTCCGCTTCATGCGGTTTAACGTTAATAATTATTACCGCTTGGTTCAAATTCATTTGTTCCTTTACGGTAACGGTTGCTTTACCTTCTGCAACACACTTGATAATACCCTGTTCTACTTGAAGCACTTTTTCGTTAGAAGAAGTCCACACAAGATGTTTGAGATAATCTTTGTCGATATCAACAGTACTATCCGCAGTTGCAAGATATTGTGTCAAGTCTACTACTTCGCCTTCGTATGCAGACAAAATTATAAGGTCTGTACCGTCCATAGTACCGTCTTTAGTGAATTTGAAGTCACCTTTTGTACCGGGAAGTTGGCAAACGTAAATGTTAGAGTTAAGTGCGTAGTCGTCGATAGAAAATGCAAGTGCACTTGTTATTAGCGCATCGGTACCGATATCCTTTAGATATTCAGTAATTTCGAATCTAACGGTGTTATCTACGCCCTTTTGACTGTACACGGGAATGGGGTTTTCCGTCAAGAAAGTATAACTACTGCTGGACGTGAATATAATCGGTGTGATAGATTGCACGTATTGATTGTCGTAAACAACCATATTGATGTAATATCTATCCTTTTTGAGCGTTTTGTCATACTTTTTCTCGTAAGTAACACTTTTGATAACGGGTGCTTCGTCGTCGGCAACAAAATCGAAACTAAAGGAGTTTCGTACGTTAGTTGATGCACCGCCGTCTTCGCCGTAATCCAATATACCGCTCATTTCAAAGGTGTACTGTGCGTTGTTTACAAGTCCGTAACTATAAGATTTAAACTTGAGCTGCTCGTAGTACGGCATTGGCGATCCGCCGTAGGAATACGCCTTGTTTGCGTTGTAGTCTACGTGTTCCCAAACGACTTCGCCTGTAACCTTATCGGTGATAGTAAAATGCATTTCTTTTGCACCACGCAACAAACCTGCATAAACAACGGAGATACCGTCGATTGTACCAAGTATGTTGGAAATTGCTATATGATCGGTACTTGCGGGAATTTCGTCGTACTTATCTGTATCCATATCATAAAGATAAGTGCCAAGGGGGATGATATAGTTATAGAAATAAGAACCGTAAGGAGTGGTAGCATAGTAGTCTGCTTTTAGTTTATCGTCGTCGTCAATAGACTTATCGTGCGCTTCGCTTTCCACTTCGTAGTAAGTTTTGTCAAACATCGGGGCTTCCGTCCAATCGCCATAGAATGCCAAAAACGGAATGTTTAAGTCTACCAAGTCTCCGCTGCCCGTTTGTTGCAATTTTACAAAACCTTCAACGTACATACCGTATGGGAAAAGTTCGTCCATAAGAGCTTTTTCCGTATCGGTAAGCGTGTAAGTAACTTTTACTTTTGCAACGCCCGACGGGTTAACGGTTACCACACCGTTGTTAAATGAACCGTCGCCGCTAACTTGATAACTTTTGTTGCCTTCGAGAATTTGTGGTGTTTCCGCAACGTGTTTGGAGTCAGACGTGGAAACGCTTTCCGTCATGCCTACCATCGATAAATCGTAGGTAAGTATATCGGTGGAAATGTTTACGATGTTAAATTCCATTTCGTAAACGCCCGTTCTTTTTGGATCGTCGAACAATTCCAACTTAGTTCTGTCCTTACCGTCAACGGAAAGGTATGCTTTTGTGTTGACAAGTTTGTTAAGGCTGGCAAGTCCTGCACCTTGTTTACGCGGAGAATAGGGATTGCCTTCCTCGTTGAGTGCTATGGTTGCCGTAGACATTAGCATTTGGTTGGTAAGTACTGAAATTTCTTTCCAAGTTTTTTCGGGGTACTTATCCTTTAGATACTGACGAATTAGCACCACTATACCGCAAAGGTTAGGGGTTGCCATCGAAGTACCGCTCAAATCGTCATAGCCGCCACCGGGTACCGACGATTTGATGTTTCCGCCGTGAGCGGTAATTTCCGGTTTAAGTTCCAACGAAGGGGTAGGACCCCAGCTGGAGAAGTCGGACATAAACGGTCCTGCAAGTTTCTGTCCGGAAAGAACAAGTTTGCCAGTCTTTTTGCTTGCAAGGATTGTTCCGTCATCCTTAGAAATAGAAATTGTAGGAATGTGGTCGTCCTTGCCCATCGACATAAGAATATCGCCGTCGATATTGTTATAGATGATGCAGGCAATAGCACCGTTGTTTTTAGCAATACGTGCTTTATCTTCGAAGGTGTTGTCACCACGTCTTACCAAAGCGATTTTACCTTCAACATCAATACCCGAGTAGCTGGTTTTGCTACCCGTACCGGGAACGGTAACGTATTCGTATTCCTTAGTTTCGTCTTCGGTGATGCCAAGTTCCTTAAAGAAGTCGTTTTCCTTACCTGTGATGTCGTTAGATTCCTTAAAGAATATAACTTGTTCGCCGTTACCGACCATATATTTACTTTTTGTACCGCTAATGGATGCAACGGAAAGGCACGCTTCGTAGGTAGAAGGAGAACCAACCGTACCGGAGTCAGGGTTGGTAACCATATTTGTGTTACCTTGCTCTCCGCCGTAGCCGGAGCTGTAGCTGTTGCTTGCCGCAGTAAGTACACTGATACCGCTATCGTTAAGTTTGTCGTACACTTCGTTGATTTTTTCTTCGTCTACTTCACGAGAGAAACCGCAAGAAGAACCAAGCGACATATTGATGCAGTCAACATTCAACAAAAGAGCATCTTCAAGAGCAAGCAAGATATCTTCCGTTTTACCGCCTTCATCAAGGTCGGGGAAAACCTTCATTAGTACAAGTTGCGTATCCACTGCAACACCGGTGATAACGTCATCCTTTCCGCCTATGATACCTGCGACGTGAGTGCCGTGTTCCGAATCGAACGGATAAACGTTAGTGTCCTTATCGGCATAGTCGTAAGCAAAGGGGATTTTGTTGGAAACGTACACGTTTTCTACATCGATATCTTTGGTGTATTCCGCTGCTCTTGAATTTGGCAAGATTGCTGCAATAGCTTCTTTGGAAAAAGATACTTCGTCTGCGTTCAGTTCTCTATTGAAAACTGTGTGCGAGCAATCGAAACCACTATCCAAAATGGCAACCGATGTGTTTTTTCCAGTATATTCAACGCTTGACGAGTTAAAGATACCCGTTTCGTAAACGTCAACAAGGTTTACAATGGAAGATGCGTCGCTACTTGACGTTGCTTGCGGCAAGTTGTACGTATCACTGATGATAACGTCCTTAACGCCCTTGAACTTTTCCAATTTTGACAAGTTGCCGTATTCGATTGTAGTTGCAAAACCGTTAAGAAGGGTATTGTAGGTGCATTTTACTTCACCGATGTATCCTTTCTTTTTGAGTTGGGCAATAACGCTGTTTTGTTTAGTTTTGAGACTTTCGCGTTTTTCGATACCGATATCGCTGTTGGCATAGTCGGCAACACTATCGTATTGAGAGGAATACCTATCTATATAATCATCGGCAAGAGCAGTATCTTCCAAGGTTATCATAACGGTGATTTGGTCAGAATCTAAATAACCGTTGTTTTGTTTGAGAAGATCCGCCTTGATTTGCGATGCAATTTGATCTTGCGTAAGTTTTAAATCCGTGTTAAAAATGCGCAAGCTTTGGGAAGTATCCTTGCTTATTGCGCTTGTATTATCTCCTACGGGAATCTCCAAGTTACCACACGATGCCAGAGAACCAAGCGAAAGTGTTATCATAGCAACAAGAAGACAAATGCTAATAACTCTTATTTTCATTATAAATACCTATAAATCTTTTTATTTGCGTGTTAGTTTAACCAAAGATAAATCAAAATACCTGTTGCCACAAAGCCTGCAATAGCGCAAACTACGCTCGGCAAATAGGCTAAAAATGCCGCTTTAATTGCAACACGACGTTCTTTCTTTTCGAGACACGCATTTTGCTGTTTGTTGTTTTGTTTTTTTTGAGTTAGCTTGTCGGGGATGATAGCGTTGGGTTTGCCGACGTTGTCCATATTATATACGGTACGTCCGTCGTCCACGTAAATCACCTTGACTTTTTTCTTTTTTTGTTTTTCTTTCATCACAGTTTGTTACTTTTACGTTTTATATTGTTGACTTGCAAAACACAATACTGCTTTGTTAGTTGCGCAATGTTATTTCGAGTATGTATCGACAAAGTTTCTTGTGTTATCTACATTAAAAAACCTGCATTTTACCTTTGGTTTTGCAATGTAGACACCCAAAAAATATCCGTTGATAATTACCAATCGCACTATTTTATAAAAAGCACTCGATGCGTTTTACTCTATTTTTCTTCTGTGGAAATATTTTCGTCGTACAAATGGCAAGCAACGAAATGCCCCGGAGTAACTTCGTGATAAAGCGGTTCAACTGTTTTGCACACGCCCATACAGTGTGCACAGCGAGTGTGGAACTTACATCCTTCGGGGGGATTGGCCGGAGAAGGAATATCGCCTTCAAGAATAATTCGGTCGCTTTTTACGTCCGGATCGGGAACGGGAACCGCCGAGAACAATGCTTTGGTATAGGGATGGAGCGGATTGTTAAACAGCTCGTCCGTTTCGCCCTTTTCCATCATGTTGCCAAGATACATAACCAAAATTTCGTCGGTAATGTACTTTACAACGGACAAATCATGGGAAATAAACACGTAGGTGAAGTTCATTGTGTTTTGCAGTTCTTTTAGCAAGTTGATGATTTGTGCTTGCACAGACACGTCCAACGCACTAACCGGTTCGTCGCAAATTACCAATTCCGGTTTTACGGCAAGCGCTCGTGCAATGCAAATACGCTGTCTTTGTCCACCGGAAAACTCGTGCGGGTAGCGGTCGTAGTACTGTTCTTGAAGTCCGCATTTTTTCATTATGTCACGTACGTATGCGGAAATTTCGTTCTTGGGTACAATTTTGTGAACCCTAACCGCTTCGGCAATGATATTACCTATTGTCATACGTGGCGGCAGGCTCGAATAGGGATCTTGGAAAATCAGTTGCATGGAAGTGCGATACTTGCGCATTTCCTTTTTAGATAAATTAGTTATATTTTCGCCTTTATAGATGATTTTTCCGCCATCGACATCGTAGAGTTTTAGGATAGTTCTGCCAAGCGTGGTTTTCCCGCAACCGGATTCACCCACTACACCTATGGTTGTACCACGTTTTAAGCTAAAACTAACGTGGTCAACTGCTTTAAGTTTGGAAATGGGTTTGCCCAACAACGTACGAGAAAGGACAAAATGCTTTTGCAAATCTTCCACTTTAAGAATAATGTCGTTTGATACGTCCTGAACAACGTTTTGTACTTCGGCACTATCTCCTTGCGGAGTGTTTACAATATTGATATTATCGTTATTCATTATCGCAACCTCCGTTATCGTAAAGATAGCAAGACACGTAGTGCGTATCACTCACCTTTATTTGATGAGGATATTCTCCGTTGCACTTGCCTGTGCACTTTTGACATCTGTTTTTAAAGTAACAAGTGTTTGGCAAATCAATCGGGTTGGGAACTTGTCCGGGAATGGAATACAAAGGTTCGTTGGACGGTGAAGTGATAAGCGGTTTGCTCTTTTGCAGACCTATTGTATAAGGATGCAACGGGTTGTGGAATATCTCGCTTGCAGTACCCTTTTCGATAACTCTGCCTGCATACATAACCACAACTTCGTCTGCCATCTCAGCAATAACACCCAAATCGTGAGTGATAAGCATAATAGAACAACCTTCACGTTTTTGCAAATCTTTTAGCAGTTCCAATATCTGTGCCTGAATAGTAACGTCAAGTGCGGTTGTAGGCTCGTCGGCAATGATAAGTTTTGGACTGCTAACAAGTGCCATAGCAATCATAACTCTTTGACGCATACCGCCGGACAACTCGTGCGGATAGGAGTCGTAAACTCTTTCCGGCATGGCGATACCTACTTTTTTGAGCATTTCGATACTAATATCTTTTGCTTCCTGTTGGGTTGCATTAGGATTGTGTGTAAAGGATACTTCGTCCAACTGAAAACCGATGGTAAACACGGGATTGAGAGATGTCATCGGTTCTTGAAAAATCATAGAAATGCCCTTTCCACGAACGTTGTACATTTCCTTTGCAGGCATTTTTACAATGTCATAGGCACGTTTTTGGCCATTTTCGTCGTAACCGAGTTCGTCGGAATTAAAGCGAATTTGACCGTCAACAACCTGTCCTTGCGGAGCTTGAACAAGTTGCATAATAGAAAGAGAGGTTACGCTTTTTCCACAACCGGATTCGCCCACAACACCAACGATTTTGTTTTTAGGTATATTGAACGACACACCGTTAACGGACATCACAGTACCAACGTCGGTAAAGAAACAAGTTTTTAGTCCGTCGATTTCAATAAGGTTGTTTTCGTCCTGCATAACAGTGGTATACTCGCTCACATCACGTTTTTTGCGTTTTTGAGCTTCGTAAAATCTCATCTGTTGAATGTTGTATTTGATAATTTTTCTGCTGTCGCGTATTGACAGATAATTTGATAATTTCTTTTTTTCGATTCTTGTCATATACCACCTGTCACTTTTTAGCTTTAGGATCCATAGCGTCGCGCAATCCGTCGCCAACGAAGTTAAAACCAAGTACCGCAATAACAATCATGATACCTGCAGGGAGCCACATATTCATGTGATAGTTTAGCACTTGCGGATCGTTTGACGTTGCAATCATTGTGCCCCAAGCAGCCTTTGGCAGTTGCACACCAAGTCCCAAAAAGCTGAGTGTTGATTCGTAAAGAATAACACTGCCCAAGCCAAGCGTCATCGAAACGATAAGTTGTGGCATTACGTTGGGAATAAGGTGCAAAAATATCTTGCGCCAAGTGGGAAGTCCCATAACTTCCGTTGCAGTGATATACTCTTGCTCTCTAAGGGAAAGAATTTGTCCCCTTACCAAGCGGGCAACACCACTCCAACTGAAAATGGTGATGATTACCATAAGCAAATAGATACGTGTGTCCGCATCCACCTGCCACGAATCGATCATTGCGGATGCAATCAACAAAATGGGAAGAGTTGGAACGCATTGAAAAACATCCACTATACGCATGATAACGTTATCTACCCATCCGCCAAAGTATCCTGCCAAACTGCCCAACACAACACCGATTATCGTTTCCAAGATAACTACGATAAATCCTATCTTAAGGGAAATTCGTCCACCGTACATCAACCTTACAAACACGTCCATACCTTTGTCGTCCGTACCGAGAAGGTGATCCTTACTGGGAGATGCATATAGGTTTATGTCAGACTTGTGTTCGAGCAACTCTTTTACTGCTATCACCTGACCATCGACAGTAGTATATTCATAAGATGTTTCGACAGTGGTCGTAACTTCCGATCTATCAACGTCTTCTTCGCCCCACCTGTTGTAAACAACAGGACCGAGAAAGGAAAATAATATCAAAAACACAATCATGATAAGTCCCACAATGGATAACTTGGAACGGAAAAATCTACGTCCAACCATTTGCAACGGACTCATCTCTTTGTAAACATATTCTATTTCGTTTTGTTCGTTGCTTTCCACTTCGTTTTGCAAATCCAATATTACGTTTGTATCGTCACACAATTCGGATTGCTTGTTGACTGGTTCAACGCTTAAATTTTGTTTTTCTTCCATTTTAGCAACCCTCCTTATCTGCCGAGCTTAACGCGCGGATCAACAATCGAATACATAATATCGGAAAGCAACGTTCCTATAACTGTAAGCACCGCAAGGAACATATTGTATCCCATAACAAAGGGAATATCGCCTTCCTTTAGTGCTTGATATGCAAGGCGACCGATACCGTCGATACCAAATACCTGTTCGGTTATCATCATACCACCGAACAACGACGGCAAAATTCCTGCGAGCAACGTTGCCAACGGAATTAGAGTGTTTCTAAATGCGTGTTTGTAGATAACCACCTTTTCCGAAAGACCTTTTGCACGAGCGGTACGTATGTAGTCGGCGTTTAACACTTCCAAGGTGTTGGTTCTTGTGTAGCGCATAAGTCCGCCGATAGAAAGGAACACACTTACAAAAATAGGCAAAATCATATGTTGAACGATATCACCGAGTTTTTGCATAAATCCTGCAAAAGTAGCAGGATAGTTTGCCGTGGCATAGATAAGACCGTTTGCCGGCAACCATCCCAAATCTACCGAGAATATTTTGATGGCAATTGCGGCAAAAAAGTACGTCGGCAAAGATATACCAATCATTGTAAATATTGTAGTGATGTAGTCACGAGCGGAATATTGATGTGTTGCACTGGTAATGCCAAGTGGTATTGCAATCAAAAATTGCAATACAGTGGCAATCAATGCAATGGCAAAAGATATCCACATATTTTCACTTATTACTTTGGCAACTGGTTTTTCGTACTTAAACGACATACCCAAATCGCCCTTGCACATATTGCCCAGCCACTTGAAGTAACCACTTATAATGCCTTTGAAGGAGTTATCTCCAATGCCGTACAATTCCTTAAATCTATCAATATCGTCCTGATCGATAGAACCACTTGAAAGTTGTTGCGAATACTTGATATCCACATAGTCGTTAGGCATAAGTCGTACCATTGTGTAAATAATGATAGACACACCCAAAAGAATAAGTATAGATATGAGTAAACGTTTAACGATATATTTAAACATTTTTTATTACGTGCACTGTCTAAAAGCGATTATGCTTAAAGACAGCGCATTTCCTTATAGTATTTTTGTTGCGCTAATGCGTTTTTTTGTTGTAGCAAACTACGTTTTTAGTGCAATGATTAAAAGCACTTATTTTGAAAACTAACCTACGTTATCTTTCCGTTACAAGCGACAAATTCCACGTTTCGTTTGTAAGTCCCATAAAAGATGAAAGTTTGCTGTCCGGAGTGAATGTGCTTACGTCAATCTTGTTTTGGTTGTATGCAAACAAGTCGTCTCTTTGGTAGGTAGGCAACTCTACCGCCAATTCCATAACAATGTCCAGTGCGGCGCTATAAATTTGTGCACGTTCTTTTTGGTTGTTGGTTTTGCGAGCAGCTTCGATCAAGTCGGAAAGGTCATCAATCAAAGCTTGTTCCGTTGCATATTTTCCGCTTGTATCATTAAGAATTTGCTTGTAGCCCCAGTTGAGTACGCTGGTTGCTGTGGATTCCTTGTGGTAAACCTGATACATATCCGGGTCGAGTGTGGAACCCCAAGCTGCAGCCCAAACGGTAAGGTCGCCTGTGGACAATTTTTTGAGTGCGTTAGCGTCCGTTGTTACGGTAATTTGGAAGCCGCATTTGTTAAGAATTTCTCTTGCTTGAATCAATGCGTTAAATGCGGGGTGATCCGTTTCTTCGCCGGCAATCGTAAACGTATACTTCAAAACATTGCTGCCGTTTTGATAGATGCCTTCGCCGTTGAGAGTATATCCGGCGCTTTTAACAAGACGTGTGATAAACTCAATTTGTTGTTCTTCGGTAAGCTTTTGACCGCCATTTACGTAGTCGATGCCAAGTTCTTCGATGTAATCTTGATATACTCCGCTTGTGTTTGAGATATCGGTAGGAATTTCGCCACCGATAAACGGATAGTATTGACAAGTAGGTGCCGTAGTTCCGTATTCACCGTTATTGTAGCCGGGGTATGCCCAACTAGAAAGGGACATAGAGCGGTAAATGGGTGATGCAGTTGATTTATAGTAGTCAACGCAAGATTTTGTGTTGATTGCGTACATAATTGCTTGTCTTACTGCAAGTGACGGAACTTTACCTGCGTTGATACCGATATAACCGTAACCAAGTGTACGCACGGATTTGTTACCCATACCCTTTTGGTTTAGTTCGTCGATTGTTTCCGGTTTTGCGTTAGGTTCGGCAAAATCCACTTCGCCGTTGTAAAGCGTGTTGGTAATTTGGTTTGTAGATACTACTTGGTAACGAACCTTTTTGATTTTTGCAGCACCCATACAGAAATATGGGTTTCTTTCGTAGTAGATAACGCCAAGGTTGTAGAATTGGTCAGGAGTGATGTTATCGATGCCACCGCTTTGCTTACTTGCAGCATAGGGACCTGCTCCAACAGGAACGCCTACTTTGTTGCCGCCTTTGATAACTTCGTTCATAAACGATTGCGACATAAACTCTACGCCAAAATTACTTTCGTAGTCAAAGTCTTTGATATAGTCTTTACCATTCCAGTTGCTTGACGAATAGTAATGCATTGGTGCAACGCTAATTGCAAAGTTCCAAATTGCTTTGGGATCAACGCCGTTGATGGTGATGGAAAGCACTTCGTTATAGCCGCTCAAAACATTACCGTCGTTGTCGTATTGTACCGATTCGTAAGTTTTGCCGTTAACCACTACCGCTTCGGTGCGGTTTGCAAATTTGATACCTTCGATATTGGAAACTTCTCTTTCGCTTTCGTTCTTTTTAGCAAAATCTTCCATAGCTTCCTTTTCAAGGAATTCTTTCAAGGAAACGGAAGTTGCCCATCCCGTCAAAATCTCATCAATTTGTTCGGGCATTTTATCATCGTAAACAATTCCGATTGCTTTTTGCTTTGCTCTTTCCTTAGCTTGTTCTTCGTTTTCGCCCGGTTCAGCTTCCGACCATGTTTTAATATCGTTCAAATCGTCTGTAAACGATGCACTGAGTTTACCGTCTTTTTTGTTCCACGTTATAAACCCTTCGTTGTAAAGGAACATTTCTTGATCGGTTGTAAACAAATCTTTATAAACATTACCTTCTTTGTCGCTAACCACAAAGTCTTTAGCGGTATCGACAGAGTTAGAATAGTCGGAATTAAGTTCTTCCTTAAAGAGTTCGCACGCCTTTTTAAAATCTTTCACAACGTTTTCGTATCCGTCTTTTTGGGTATACGCTTCCAGATATTCTACCATTTCGTCGATAGTTAGATCATAGTGTTTATCGAGAATTTCTTCGCATGCAGCTCTAAGCTTGTTGATTCTACCGTTTGCAGTATCGGAAAATTGCTTATTGAAGTTTTCTTGTTCGTTTTCGTTTCTTGTTTGCGTGCGGTATGCCTTTAGACCGACGATATCCGTTGAGTAGATAGTGCTTGAACCGGTATATGCAGGATCCAAGTAAACATAGTAGTTAAACAAAACATCCTTGATTGTGAGATATACACCATCGGAAAAACGAATGTTGTTTTTTAGAACAAAGTAGTATGTTGTAAATCCGTCTTCTGTACCATCGGACACTATTTGTAAATCCTTTGTGATAACAGCTTCGTCATCGCCGTAGGTAACTTTACCGTTTTCGTCGTTGGACAACATTGAAAGTTGTGTCATACCAACAACGGAGTTATCCGGACCGGTCGTTGAAAAAAACGGGCTAAAAACCTTGTCGACTGCTTGTATAGAAAATACCAGCGGATCGTTTTCGTTGCTATATACAGTTTGGTTTTTGGAATCGTTGTTACAAGCTACAAACAAAGATAGGCTTGACATAATCATAACGATAACCAAAGCGAAACTAAAAAACTGTTTTGTTTTGTTCGAATTCATTATTTTTTCTCCTTATTTATCTAAATCCATTTATTTGTTTTCATCATTACCTTTAACGGTGTTGTCTTCTCTGCGAATATCGACGACAAGATTTATTAGTTTGGACTTATCGTCGCATTTGATATAACCCCTTGAATCTATATTCAATTGGTCCCTATCAAAATCACTATATGGTAAACTATCAATAATACAATTGAAATTATTTACGTTAACATCTTCGATTGTACTATTTGTTATTTCCCTTGCAAAAGGTGCAACGTAAATATCTGTTATTAACGATACGCCGCCTTTAATGGTCAGTGTTGCATCTTCGAACGTAACGTTTTTGATTGTGGCTCCGTCTAATACACCGAAAATTGAAGCATATACCGCATTTTGAATCAAATCGTTTTTGCTTGCATTGTAAGGCACTGTAAAGTTATAAATTTTATGTCCGTTGCCTTCAAACACCTTAGAGTAAGATGCGATTGAAAAGCTTGCACCTTCCAAATCTATATCGTTAAGTAAGTAGATATTTCTGTTCGAGTTTTTACTCAATTCCGTGGCGGTTGATACAAGAGCGTAACTGCCTTGGATATACTTTACATACACGTTAATTTGACAATCGGTATCTCCACCGGGGTGTTTGTAGTCTACTACCGATCGGGTGCAATCCTCATCTAAATAGTAACCAACTTGAACACCGTCCTTTTTGTAAACAAGCGGAGTGTAACCTGTACGTTTCTTGGCGTAGTTAGAAGTGTCTTTAAACTCGTCACCTGCATCGACCTTGTAGACACCAAGCGATTTGGTTTCGCCGTTTTCGACGTAGCAAACGTTGTAGGTGTAGGCAATATTTTTTTCCCATCCAGCATACAGCGTGATACCTTCGGTTGTAACCTTGTCTTTTGCAAAATCCCACTCGTCGGAATATGTAATTTCGTCGCCATTTTGGATTTTTGTTTTAAACCAGCCCGTAAATCGATACCCTGCTCTTTCCACATTGGAATTAGGTGAAAATGTTTGCGGAGAGCGAATAAGATTTTGCGAGTTTTCTTCAAAATCGTAGTACTGAACAATTGTGCCCGTACAGTTTTTGAACAAACCGCCTTCCAACTGGTAGACGATTTTTGTTTTACCGTCGTAGTTGGAATTTCCGCTACATCCTGCAAATGCTAAAACACATATTGCAAGGAGCATCGCTATGACTAATATTTTTCCTTTCATATCATTAAAATCCTTCGCACGCGATAGAAAAAACGTGCATATTTTTTATACTAAATTTGTGGCGTAAAAGGGCGCAATATGCCGATGGCACTAATCGTCCACTATACGAAATTATATCACCTATCAACCAATTCGTCAAGGATACGCACCCATTTGTAGAAAATTAGCCTAAAGAAATCTAAACCTTAAATTATCCTTAAAAACTTTATAAAAATATTACTAAAATAAAAGACAAAGACATCGTATAATCTAAAAAATATTTTATTAATATTTATGTATTTGATTACATCTAATGTCATAGGTGAAACCGTAAAGCCTAAATTCGCCTTTAAAACCTGTTTTTATTGCAAAAAGTCGGCAAAATTGCGCTGCGAAAGACTGTAAACAACCATTAGGCACAACGTTAAAATGTAGTTTTTGTAATATGCAGGGTGTAAGTCAGTTGATTTTTGCAGCGTTTGATAGTATAATGTTATTTGATAGCACCGGATTAGGCAGTTAATCACTTAAAACATCACACTAAAAAATTTCGTCGAAACGAACTCAAAACATCATTTTTTTGTTGGTATACATCACAAGGAAACTAAACGTACAGTCTACTAAAAATTAGTTAAAACGAGATCGAAACATTTTTTAGTACAAATCAAAAAAAATACCAAACGTACGGCCAAAATTGGTTGGTGGAGTAAAAAAATCTACAAAAGTAGTAAAGGAACAAAAGAGAGGAGAAAATTGTATGTACAATAAAATAATTTTGGAAAATCCCAAAAGGCAAACAATAAAATGGGTGGATATAGTCTTATTGATAGTTTGCGTTGTGTTTGTTTGGTGTGCGTTTTCCGTTGCGGACATCAACAAGAAAAATCTTAACGGACAAATAATCACGGCGGAAGGCGTTTTGGAAGATATTCTAAATGAAGAAGACCGCATTAATATAATTGTAAACGGAAAGGAATACACCACAAGCGTTATTGCACGTTTTTACGAAGAAGACAACGGAGACGACAGTTTTGCTGAGTTTATCGAGAGTTTTCGTGGTAAAACCGTGCAAGTTACTACACCACAAGAACACGTTGGTGACGTAACACCTTGGGTGATAGGACTATCCTGCGAAGGTACTGAGTATTTTGACACAAACAAAATTTTGCAAGAGGAACGCGCGGAAAACAAAATTATCGTTTTGGTGTTTACGCTTATCTGCGTGGCAATAGTATTAGCAATCGGCATTTTGTGGATTGTTAGAATCAACATAAATCCAACAAAGGAATTTACACTTGCGGAAAAATACGCCGAGTTTTATCTTACAAGGCAACCCACGGCAAACAACAAGAGCAGAAAACTTGTGAGTATAGTGGCAATTAGCGCAGTTGTGCTGTGCCTTGTTATTATCATTGTGATGGGCATTTTGGATGCACCGGACGAACTTGCAATGCCCGTAATATTGTTTACCGTTTGGGTATACATCGGCGTGTTTGTTATGGCGATTGTAGAAAGCATTTTGAGCAGACGCAAAGCAAGGGATTTTTACGCAGAAAACCTACCTTTTGACTTTACGGATATTTCTCACATCAAAATGAACGCAAAAGCAAAGGCGGAATTGCAACAAAAACTTGTGGAAGAACGACAAAAATTCCCGCATAACTACGGCGACGGCGGAAACGGTTATGACGTAACTTTTACGACGGACGGAATTGTTTTGCGTGAGCCTATTTTTGGAATGGACGACGCTGTATTTGACGAATTGTTACCGGAAAATCCGCCGATTATCACTTTGCCCTACGACGAGTTGAGATTGGAAGCGGTTGCTTTTTACTATCCCGGAGATTACCCGATGGTTGTTGTTATAAAAAGCAGATTGCAACCAAACGACCGCTACCCAAGAGAACTTGTTAACGATTTGCATTTTATATTGGACAAAAACCTACTAAATACCCTAAATACTTTTGGCGTTGAAGTGGAAAATTTGCAATATATTTTGCAAAACAAACGACAACTAATGGAACAAAATTGCAAAAAAGGCAAGCGTCAAATCAACTAAAACACGGGGGTATGTCACAAAAATCGTTATACGTACATTGTTTTTTACAACAAATACTTAAATAATTAGATATTACCACGTATGCAAAAAGAGCGTCTCAAAATTTGAGACGCTCTTTTTGTTATAACAGTATATCGAACTTTTTTATGCAACAAAAAGTAATAAATTGTGTTGCATTTGGCATTACTATCCGCCAATAACATTGTTGTTGTTCTCGGCAGAAGCAAGCCTCTGCCCTACAACAACTATTTGTTTAATGCGTAAAACGCAAATTTAGCCAATAACAAAGTGATTGCACAACATTATTAATATTATGTTTAACCGCAATCATTTGCATACGTAGATATTTTACTATCTTAATAATCCTTAGGACGACCGCAGTTGGAACATTTTTTGGAAAGAAATCCGGTAAAGGTTCCGCCACAGTATTGGCAAACGTGAGCGTTACGACGCATTGCACGCAAACGTTCGTGTGCATCGGAAAGAAGTTTTTGTGCCTTTTCGTGTCCTTGTTCGGCGGCTTTTTCCAACCATTTGATCGCCAATTCGT
>CAYOKR010000011.1:0-33303 GCA_964404625.1 uncultured Oscillospiraceae bacterium
AAACCATACCCAGCGAGCGACGAAGGTCGGCCTTTTTGATTTTGTTTATATTGATACCGTCGTAGCGGATTTTTCCGTCGGGAACGTCGTAGAAACGGTTGATAAGGTTGGTTATCGTCGTTTTTCCTGCGCCGGTAGAACCGACAAATGCGATTTTTTGTCCCGGATAAGCATACAACGATACGTTGTGAAGTACTGTTTTTTCTTCGTCGTAGCCAAAGGTTACGTCTTCGAAACGAACGTCGCCTTTAAGTTCGGTATAGGTGATAGTACCGTCGCCGTGGGGATGTTTCCAAGCCCAGTGTCCTGTGCGTGATTCGCTTTCGGTAATCGTACCGTCTTCGGCAATGTTTGCATTTACAAGCGTTACGTAGCCGTTATCCACTTCTTCCGGAGTATCCAACAACGCAAACACTCTTTCACCGCCGGCAACCGCCATAAACAGTAGGTTGATTTGTTGAGAAATTTGTTGAATGGGGTTTGTGATGTTACGGATGTACATCAAAAATGCTGCAACGATTCCAACGTAAGCAAGCGGTTGCTCGGAGTTGATAGCGATAAGTGCGCCCAAAACGGCAATGCCTGCGTAAAAGAAGTGGGAAGTATTGTTCATTATCGGACCCATCATGTTTGCATAAGCGTTCGCCTTACCGGACACTTCCGCCCACTCAGAGTTGATAGCATCAAACTCTTGAATGGCTTTTTGTTCGTGGTTGAACACCTTTACAACCTTTTGACCTTCGACAAGTTCTTCGATGTAGCCGTTAAGTTTACCTACGGCAGTCTGTTGTTTTACAAAGTTGGTTTTGGATTTACCACCAAGCACTTTAACAACAAATGCCATCAATACAAGCATTACAACCATTACCAAAGTCAATTTCCAGTCCAAAATTATCATTGCGGTAAATACGCCGACAATGGTAAGTACACTGCTGACCATCTGCGGAATACAACGAGAGATAAACTCGTTAAGCAAGTCCAAGTCGTTGGTGTAACGCGACATCAATTCGCCGTGAGTGTTTGTATCGAACACTTTGATAGGCAATTTTTGCATGTGCGAGAACAATTCGTTACGCATCCGCTTGATTGTTTCGGTAGAGATAGTAATCAAAATCTTGTTAAGAACGTAGTTTACAAGCAAACTTAACGTATATACGCACGCTATTGCCACTACCAATATCACAAGATATTTAATTTTATCGTCCAACACGCCGGAAAAAGCAAGGTCATCCAACGCTTTTATACCTGTTAGGGTGATATCGTTGCCTGCAGTGGCGGAAAGTCCGTTTAACAACGGAGTAAGTATTGCCGTTCCCAAAATATTACAACCTACTTGCAATAGCAAGCAACAGAACACGGCAATCATTTTGCCTACGTGCGGTTTTAGATAGGACAAAATACGTCCAACCGTACCTTTTAAATCCTTAGGCTTTTGTGTAGCCATACGTTTCATTGGGGGCATTAGTTTTCACCTCCTTCGACAGTACCCTTTTGTTGAGAGTGATAAACTTCTTGATAAATAGAGCAACTTTGCATAAGTTGTTCGTGTGTACCGATAGCATTGATTTTGCCGTCGTCCAGTACGATAATTTTGTCACAATCGGCAACGGAAGATATACGTTGCGCGATAATGATTGTAGTCATATCGGTAAGTTGTTTAAGACCTGCACGGATTTTTGCATCGGTTGCCGTATCAACCGCACTTGTAGAGTCGTCCAAAATCATAATTTTGGGTTTTTTGAGAATTGCACGAGCAATGCACAAACGTTGTTTTTGTCCGCCGGATACGTTAACACCGCCTTGACCTAAGTCTGTTTGGTAACCGTCAGGGAAACTGTTGATAAATTCGTCGGCGCAAGCATATTTGCAAGCAAGAGCGATTTCTTCGTCGGTGGCGTTTTCGTTACCCCACAAAAGGTTATCTTTGATAGTTCCGCTAAACAACACGTTCTTTTGCAATACCATAGATACGCCTTCGCGTAGGTTAAACAAAGAGTATTCCTTAACGTTTCGACCGTCAACCAGCACTTCGCCTTCGATTACGTCGTAAAAACGAGGAATAAGTTGTACCAAGCTGGATTTACCGTCACCCGTTCCGCCAATAATACCTACAGTTTCACCTGCGTTAATGGTAAAATCGAGATTTTCCAACGTAAGATTGTTTTTGTCGTTGGAATAGGAGAAACTTACGTTTTTGAACACGATACTACCGCTATCTACCGTTGCATCGCTTGGACCGTCGGTAATTGTGGGTTCCGTTTCCAAAACTTCGTAGATACGGTCGATAGATGCACGACTCATTACAAGTTGTACAGCGATAAAGCACAACATCATTACACTACCCAAAATTTGAGTGCAGTAACTCATCATTGCGGAAAGCGTACCGGACGCCATTGTTCCGTTTGCAATTTCTACACCGCCGATAAGCAACAACGCAATGATTGTTCCGTACATAACAACGCTTGTTAGCGGATTCATCAAAATCATGATGCTTTCTGCCTTGTGTTGATGTTGACGTACGTCTTCGGTGGCTTCTTCGTATTTTTGTTCTTCGAAGTCGTGGCGAACAAACGCTTTAACAACACGTATAGCGGTTAGGTTTTCCTGTACGCAAGCGTTCATTTTGTCGTACTTTTGGAACATCGTTTTGAAATACGGATGTACTTTCATCGACAAAATTGCCATTACAATACCCAAAAGCGGGATAGCAATCAAAAATACCCACGCCATATCCGGTTGGTTGATAAATGCCATAACTGTTGAGAAAATAAGCATTGCAGGCGCTCTAATTACCGTACGAATAAGCATCATAAACGATTGTTGCGCGTTGTTGACGTCGGTTGTACAACGGGTTACCAAACTTGCTGTGGAAAGTTTGTCTACGTTGGCAAAAGAGAAATCTTGCACCTTGCTAAACAAACTTGCACGAACGTTTTTGGAAAATCCTGCGCCTGCGATAGCACAGAAATATCCTGCAAGGCTACCAAACGCCAACGATGCTATTGCAGACAATACCATCAATACGCCATAGGTAATAACTATATCCATCAACATATCGGCATTGATTACAGTCGATTTTGCAACATTTTCGATATGGAAAGAAGACCATTCCAAAAAGGTGACGTCGGAGACGATGCCCGTTCCGGCGCTAAACGACTGCAACGAGTTTAAAATGTTGGACATAAACATGGGCAAGACAACTTCCAAAGCCGTTTCGAACAGTACCAACACTACCGTTAGTACCGCGTACTTTTCGTAGCCTTTTGCCCCTTTTAATAATTTACTTATCATTTTTACTCCTTTGATGTTAGCGGAAAATATCCGCAGTTGTGTTTTTGTTTTACGTTTTTTGGCTGTGTGCCTAAATATTTTTGAAATATTTGCGCCATAGACGGACTACCACGACAATTATGAGATAAACGTTTGTATTCCACCGATTGCAATAAAATTATTTGCAAAAATATTACTAATTAGTATACAACCATTTTTAAGTTTTTGTCAACAAACTATTTGTAAACCATCCGTTGCAATTTGTGCATTAGCCTACTTTTAATGCGCAAAAATTATCGAAAATAATCTTCAATTTGCAAACAAAAATTTAATTGTTAGTGTAACACTCGTTTATTAAATCAAACTGAAATTGTTTGCAATCGTTTAGCAACAAGTTATACACAATTTGCAACTGCGGAAACGCAATATCTATTACATAACCACAATATCAATAACATAACTGTGCCACGTTTTATCTTACCAAAGATTTTTATTCGATTGAACGCTGACGATATAAATAAATTGTCGTTGTAACAAAAATTTTTGTCGTTGCTCTATCTAAACGATTTGAAAATTCTATTGTTATATGATATAATGATTAAGTTAATAACACTCAATATAAAAATACACAAACGTAACGCCGACGAACGGCACAATCGCAGGAAATTAGACTATCGTTAAATTAGCAATTTTGCAAAAATAACTCGTTGTGTCCACGTAGCCTAACCGCAGTTGCCAATTTTGGCAATAAAACATCCTTTTGTTTTGGGAGAAGTAGTATGAGTATGAATTTAGTTTACCTAAAATATGCAGTGGAAGTTGCTTCCGCCGGATCTATCAACAAAGCAGCCGAAAGATTGTACGTTGACCAATCCAATTTGAGCAGATCTATCAAGGATTTGGAATCATCTTTGGGCGTTACCATTTTCGAGCGTTCCGCACGTGGTATCAAATTAACCGCCGACGGCGAAATCTTTTTGGACTACGCAAAAAAAATCTTGTCGGAAGTGGAAACGGTAGAACATATGTTTAAGGAGGGCGCATCCAACAAAAAACGCTTTTCCCTCTCCTGCCCGCGTGCAAGTTACGTATCGCAGGCATTTGCAAATTTTTCTCGGCAACTTACCGATTTTGACAACTTGGAAGTGTACTACAAAGAAACAAACGGTATGCGTACATTACGCAACGTATTGCAAGACGACTACCGCTTGGGAATTTTGCGATACTCGGAAAGTTACGATAGGTACTACAAGAGTATGTTTGACGAACGCGGACTTTGCAGTGAGTTAATTGCAGAGTTTAGCCATTTGGTTCTCGTTGGCAAAGATAGTCCATTAGCAACAAAGAACGTTATTACGTTCAACGACCTTGCAAACTACACCGAAGTTGCTCACGCAGACCCATATGTTCCGTCGTTACCTTTGGCGGAAGTACAAAAGGAAGAACTTTCCCACTTGTGCCGTCGTATTTTCGTATTCGAGCGTGGCAGTCAATTTGACCTATTAGCACATAATCCCAACACTTTTATGTGGGTATCACCCATGCCACAAGAGGTATTAGATCGTCATGGTTTGGTATGTCGTGTATGCCAAGACAACCATAAAATCTACAAAGACGTGATGATTTACCGCAAAGACTACCGATTGACCGATTTAGATAATCAATTTATTAGCGAACTTTGTGCCGTAAAACGTCAAGTGTTTAATAAATAAACACGTCGTTTGCAGAAATCTCACACAACGTCATGCAAGCGTTAACACAAATAAAAACATTTACCGTGAGTACAAATAAACGTTACTTACAAAAAATTACCTAACAAAATTACAAAAACGGTGCATAACTGAAAATTGACGTAAAAGTTGTAAAAATAGCGTTTTTTTTGCCTAAAAATAACATTATTTTAGGCATTTTGAACGCATTTGCGGTTTAATCGATATGCGTTATATTGATATATACCATACCGATATGCAAAAACAGCAATTGCACTTTGTCGAAAAATGTGTTATTATATTTTTCGGCAATGAAAATTGACTAATTTTTGGGAGGAACGCTATGGAACGCAATCCAATTTCACGAGCGACAATGGGTAGATTGCCTGCTTATTTGGGTTTTCTTGAAGGTTTGCCCGACGACACAGCGAACATATCCGCAACCACGATAGCAAAAAGTCTTGGTTACGGCGAAGTGCAGGTACGAAAAGACCTGGCATCGGTGTGCAGTTACGGTAGACCAAAAATCGGCTACGACAAACAATCGTTGATTGTGGCATTAGAAAAAGTTTTAGGCATACACACGCTTAGCGAAGCGATTGTGGTCGGTGCCGGAAAACTTGGACGTGCACTGCTTGGTTTTGGCGGATTTGAAGAATACGGAATAAGCATTCGCGTGGCATTTGATATAAATCCTTGTGCAGACAATCTCTCAATTTACGACGTATCACAATTGCCAAAATATTGCTCGGAACACAACGTGGAAATAGGCATAATAACCGCACCACCACAAGTAGCACAGCAAGTTGCCGACCTTTTGGTTGAAAACGGCATACGCGCTATCTACTGTTTTGCGACGGTTAGGTTGCAACTTCCACCGAACGTTACCGTTCAATACGAAAACATCGCGCTATCGTTAGCGCATTTACATCAAAGACTACAAATATCACAGGAGTAAGAAAGATATGGAAAGAAATTTGGTAGAAAACGTACAAACACTCGAAGAAGCAATCGCTCGTGTGCGCAAGGCACAAAGCGAATTTGCTAAATTCACACAAGAGCAAGTAGACAAGATTTTTAAGGCTGCTGCTATTGCCGCTAACATGGCGCGTATTCCCCTTGCAAAGCAAGCCGTTGCTGAAACGGGCATGGGCGTAGTAGAAGACAAAGTTATCAAAAATAACTACGCTGCAGAATACATCTACAATGCTTACAAAAACGTTAAAACTTGTGGAGTTATCGAAGAAGACACTGCATACGGTATCAAAAAGATTGCAGAACCTATCGGTTTGGTTGCTGCGGTAATTCCCACCACCAACCCAACGTCTACGGCAATTTTCAAATGCTTGATTTCCTTGAAAACACGTAACGGTATTATCATCAGCCCACACCCCAGAGCAAAGCAATCCACTATTGCAGCTGCAAAGTTGGTTTTGGACGCTGCAGTTAAAGCAGGCGCACCGGAAGGCATTATCGACTGGATTGACGTTCCTTCGTTGGAACTTACCAACACAATCATGAAAGAAGCGGACATCATCCTTGCAACAGGTGGTCCCGGTATGGTTAAAGCTGCGTACTCATCCGGAAAACCGGCATTAGGCGTAGGCGCAGGTAACACTCCTGCTATTATCGATTCTTCCGCAGATATTTTGTTGGCAGTAAACTCTATCATCCACTCCAAGACCTTCGACAACGGTATGATTTGTGCATCCGAACAATCCGTTATCGTTTTGGAAGATATCTACGACGAAGTTAAGAAAGAATTTGCAAACAGAGGTTGCTACTTCCTTAACGAAGAAGAAAAAGAAAAGGTTAGAAAGACAATCATCATCAACGGCGCATTGAATGCTAAAATCGTAGGTCAAAAAGCCGCTAAAATTGCCGAACTTGCAGGCGTTGCAGTTCCCGAAGGAACAAAAATTCTTATCGGCGAAGTAGAAAGCGTAGAACTTAGCGAAGAATTTGCCCACGAAAAACTTTCTCCCGTACTTGCAATGTACAAAGCACCCGACATCCAAGACGCATTTGCAAAGGCAGAACACCTTATTGCCGACGGCGGATACGGACACACTTCGTCCATCTACTTGAACGTAACTACCGAAAAGGCAAAACTCGACGAATTTGGTGCAAGAATGAAAACTTGCCGCATCTTGGTTAACACTCCTTCCTCTCACGGTGGTATCGGTGACCTTTACAACTTTAAACTTGCACCGTCACTCACATTGGGTTGTGGCTCTTGGGGTGGCAACTCCGTATCGGAGAACGTTGGCGTAAAACACCTTATCAACATCAAAACAGTAGCAGAAAGGAGAGAGAATATGTTGTGGTTCCGTACACCGCAAAAGGTATACATCAAAAAGGGTTGCCTACCCGTTGCACTTGACGAACTCAAAACCGTTATGAACAAGAAAAAGGCATTTATCGTTACAGACAGTTTCCTTTATCACAACGGTTACACACGTGCAATTACCGAAAAGTTGGATTCCATGGGAATTACCCACACCACTTTCTTCGACGTTGCACCCGACCCAACGTTGGCTTGCGCAAAAGCCGGTGCAGAACAAATGCGCGCATTCGCTCCCGATTGCATTATCGCTCTTGGTGGTGGTTCCGCAATGGACGCTGCAAAGATTATGTGGGTTATGTACGAACACCCCGAAGCAGACTTTGCTGATATGGCAATGCGCTTTATCGATATTCGTAAAAGAGTTTACACATTCCCAAAAATGGGCGAAAAAGCATACTTTATCGCTATCCCGACGTCCGCAGGTACCGGTTCGGAAGTTACACCGTTTGCCGTTATCACCGACGAACAAACAGGCATCAAATATCCTTTGGCAGACTACGAATTGTTGCCAAACATGGCAATTATCGATACCGACTTCCACATGTCTGCACCACGCGGTTTGACTGCCGCATCCGGTATTGACGCCGTTACACACGCTTTGGAAGCATACGCATCCATTATGGCTACCGACTACACCGACGGTTTGGCATTGCGTTCGTTAAAAGTTATCTTCGAATACTTGCCTCGCGCATACGACAACGGTCTTACCGACGTAGAAGCACGTGAAAAGATGGCTAACGCCGCTACAATGGCAGGTATGGCGTTTGCAAACGCATTCCTTGGTGTTTGCCACTCCATGGCGCACAAACTCGGAGCTTTCCACCACCTTCCACACGGTGTTGCTAACGCATTGATGATTGAAGAAGTTTTGCGCTTTAACGCTGCAGAAGCTCCTGCAAAAATGGGAACTTTCTCTCAATACGACCATCCTCACACACTTGCTCGTTACGCTGAAGTTGCCGATTATCTTGGACTTGGCGGAAAGACAGACGAAGAGAAATTGGAAAACCTTATTAACGCTATCAATCAACTTAAAGCAAGAGTTGGCATCAAAGAAACAATCCGCGACTACAACATCGACGAAAACGACTTCCTCACACGTCTTGACGACATGGTAGAACAAGCATTCGACGACCAATGCACAGGTGCTAACCCACGCTATCCGCTTATGAGCGAAATCAAACAAATGTACTTGAACGCTTACTACGGAAAGCATTTCCAAGAACAATCCATGCCTACGGCAACGGATTTTATCCCCGAAGAAAAAACTCGCGCAACAAAGCGTAGTAACAAAAAGGCATAAGGAGGACGACAAATGAAACTGGACAGAATTATCGCCGTTAGAAACAACAAAACCATCTATCGTGACGGCAATCTTTGTATGAAAGTGTTTAACGAAGGATTTTCCAAGGCAGACGTTTTGAACGAAGCATTGAACCAATCCCGCGTAGAAGAAACCGGTCTAAACATCCCCAAAATCCGCGAAGTTACGGTTATCGACGGCAAATGGACTATCGTTACCGACTTTATCAAGGGTAAAACGCTTGCACAACTTATGCAAGAACACCCCGAAAAGAAGGAAGAATACCTTAACTTATTTGTGGATTTGCAAATCGAAGTGCAATCCAAAACTTGCCCCATGTTGAACAAACTTAAGGACAAGATGAACAGAAAAATTAGCCAAACGGATTTTGACGCGACCACTCGTTACGAATTGCACACTCGTTTGGACTCCATGCCAAAACACACCAAGTTGTGCCACGGCGACTTTAACCCCACTAACATTATCATCACCGATGACGGGACACCGTACATTTTGGACTGGTCACACGCTACGCAAGGTAATGCATCTGCCGACGCAGCAAGAACATATTTGTTGTTCTGGTTGAACGGCGATATTCAAGGTGCGGAAAGATACCTTGAGTTGTTCTGCAAAAAGAGTGACACAGCAAAACAATACGTACAAAAATGGATGCCCATCGTTGCTGCTTCTCAATCGGTAAAAGGCAACGAAAAGGAACGCGAATTCCTTCACAGCTGGGTTAACGTTGTTGATTACGAATAATACTTGGAGGTAAAACACAATGAAAGTTACTGTTTGTATCGGATCTTCCTGCCACATCAAAGGCTCTCGCCGTGTGGTTGAACAATTACAATATCTAATTTCCGAAAACGGTTTGGGCGACAAAGTAGAACTTGGCGGAACGTTTTGCATGGGCAAGTGTCAACAAGGCGTTTGCGTAACCGTAGACGATGCTTTCCACTCCGTTACTCCGGAAAATGTAAAGGACTTCTTTGAACAAGAAATCAAAGCGAAGGTATAATTTATGCTTTTTATACAAATTTGTGTTGGGAGTTCCTGTCACCTGAAAGGTGCTCCCGACATTGTTCAACTTTTGCAAAACAAAATCACCGAACTACATCTTGAAGACAAAATTGTTTTGAGTGGTAGTTTTTGCACGGGAAAATGCAATCGAATCGGCGTAACCATTACCGTTGGCGACGAAATTCACACAGGTGTTACCAAAGAGAATTTTAGCGAATTTTGGCAAAACGTTATTTTGCCCGCTTTGCAAAAGGTAAAGGAGAACTAACAATGGCAAATTGTCTCACTCTCAAAAAATCCAACTGCAAAAACTGTTATAAGTGCATACGCCACTGCCCCGTAAAATCCATTCGTTTTTCCGCTAACCAAGCGCACATAATAGGCAACGAATGTATTTTGTGCGGACATTGTTTTGTAGTGTGTCCGCAAGATGCAAAGCAAATTGTAGACGAAACGGAAAAGGCACGTGTGCTTATTCAATCGGGCGATCCCGTTTACGTAAGTTTGGCACCGTCATTTGTTGCAAACTATCGCGGAATCGGTATTGGCGGAATGCGTACCGCACTTAAGAAGTTAGGTTTTGCAGAAGTGGAAGAAACTGCCATTGGCGCAACCATTGTAAAAAACGAATACGAACGACTTTTACACGAAGGTGATCATGATATTTTGATTACTTCGTGTTGTCATTCTATCAACTTGCTAATCCAAAAGTATTTTCCATCCGAACTGCCATATCTTGCCGACGTTTTGTCACCGATGCAAGCGCACTGCTCGGATATTAAACGCCGTGTACCTAACGCAAAGGTAGTGTTTATTGGCCCGTGCGTTGCCAAAAAGGACGAGGCGGAGCATTACGAAGGTTTTGCCGATGCCGTTTTGACTTTTGAGGAACTAACACGCTGGTTGCAAGCGGAAAATATAACGCTTACGCCCGAGATGGACAGCAACAATCAAAGTCTTGCAAGATTTTTCCCTACCACGGGCGGAGTTTTGAAAACAATGGAACCAAACATCAACGGCTATGCTTATATGTCGGTAGACGGCGTAGAAAACTGCATTGCCGTGTTGCAAGATATTCAAAACGGAAACGTACACCACTGTTTTATCGAGATGTCGTCTTGCGTAGGTAGTTGCGTAGGCGGTCCCGTTATGGAAAAATATCACCGTGCGCCGGCATCCGACTACGTTGCCGTTGCAACTTATGCCGGTAGCGACGATTTTGAAGTGCAACAACCCGATTCGTTGCAACTTAAAAAGACGTTTGAACCTATCGAACGCCGTGCGGTAGACCCAACGGAAGCGGAAATTGCCGAAATTTTACGTAAAATGGGCAAAACTCGTCCGTCGGACGAACTTAACTGCGGTACTTGCGGATACAACACCTGTCGCGAAAAGGCAATCGCAATCTACCACGGTAAGGCGGAAATTTCTATGTGTCTACCTTACCTTAAGGAGAAAGCCGAGAACTTTTCCGATTGCATAGTAAACAACACCCCCAACGGACTTATCGTTGTAAACGATGCGTTGGAAGTGCAACAGATAAATGCTGCAGCATGCAAAATTATGAACATTCGCAGTGCGTCGGACGTACTTGGCGACCAAGTCGTACGTATTTTGGACCCGTCCATTTTCTTGAAAGTATTGGAATCCAAACGTAGTGTGCGTGACCAACGCACGTATCTTGCAGAATACGGCAAGTACGTAGAACTTACCGTTGTGTACGACGGAAACTACCATATGTTGGTATGCATAATCCGTGACGTTACCGACGAGGAAAAACAACGCGAAAAGAAGGAACGCATAAGTCACCAAACGGTGGAAATTGCCGACAAAGTAGTAGACAAGCAAATGCGCATCGTACAAGAAATTGCCTCCTTGCTTGGTGAAACTGCCGCTGAAACGAAAATCGCTTTAACAAAACTAAAGGAGAGCATTTCCGATGAATGATCTTTGTGCAGACGTTGGATATCGCAGTATAAATCACGTTGGCGAACAACTGTGCGGAGACCATATCGACGTTGTGGAAGACGACAACTCACTAATTATAGTGCTTGCCGACGGCTTGGGAAGCGGCGTAAAAGCAAGCATACTTTCCACACTTACAAGCAAGATTATTTCCACAATGATGGCTGAAGGTTTAACTTTGGAAGATTGTGTAGAAACAATTGCACAAACGTTGCCTATCTGCTCGGTACGTGGCGTAGCATACTCTACCTTTACCATTTTGCGGCTGGTAGAAAATCGCGAAATGGAACTAATCCAGTATGACAATCCGCACGTTATTTTGCTACGTAACGGTAAAAACTACGACTATCCCAAAACTGAAATGAACATCAGCGGAAAAAAGATTTACAAATCGATTATCAAACCGGAAGAAGATGACGTTTTCGTTGCCATGAGCGACGGCTGTCCGCATGCAGGTATCGGCTTGGCGTATAACTTTGGTTGGAGACGCGAAGACATAATCTCCTACATGGAAACAATCGTTGCAGGCGGTTACACGGCAAAAACCCTTTCCACGATACTTATCGACGAAGTAGATCGCTTGTACGGTGGAAACCCGGGAGATGATGCTACAGCGTGCATTGTGCGTATTCGCAAGCGCGAACCGATGAATTTGCTGTTTGGTCCGCCATCCAACCGTGACGACTGCAATAGAATGATGTCGTTGTTCTTTTCCAAGGCGGGAAAACACATTGTTTGCGGTGGCACTACTTCCTCCGTAGCAGCACAATACCTACACAAACCGCTAAAAACCAGTTTGAATTTTGTGCATAGCGACGTTCCGCCTATTGCAGAAATTGAAGGCGTCGATTTGGTTACCGAAGGCGTTATAACAATCAACAAGGTTGTGGAATACGCCAAAGACGCCATTGGCGAAAACAAACTGTACGAAAAATGGGGCTACGGACACGACGGTGCTTCGCTGATATGCCGACTGTTGTTTGAAGAAGCAACGGACATCAATTTTTACGTAGGCAGAGCTATCAACCCTGCCCATCAAAACCCCAATTTGCCTATCAACTTTAACATCAAAATGAACTTGGTAGAAGAACTTTCTAAATGCCTAAAGCAAATGGGCAAACGCATTAAGGTAAGTTACTTTTAGACCTATTGCAAAGTCTGATAACTTGCATTTATACCAAATCACACTACTCTTTTGATACGACCAAAACGCACGTTCGGTTTCAATCGGTATTCAAAATAGTACCGTTTTTTGGCTTTAACGCATACAAAACCAAACCTTTAATGCCAAAAATAGTTAAAAGAGTTATCACAAAAAAAATAAATCAACAAAGACAATATTTCGGTAAAAACAAAATGAGAAAATTCGACACAAAAGTACAACATCTAAAATACAAAGTTTTGCGCGAAGTTTCCCGCTTGGCATGGGAAGACACTCTTACGGAAAAACTTTTGGACATCCCCAAAACAATCGTTCCGGGCAAGGTTCCTACAATGCGTTGTTGCGTATACAAAGAACGTGCTATTTTGGGCGAACGTGTTAAAATTGCCATGGGCGGAGACAAATCCAACCCTAACGTTATCGAAGTTATCGATATCGCTTGCGAAGAATGTCCCATGGGCGGTTACGAAGTTACCAATGCTTGCCGTGGATGTCTGGCGCACCGTTGCGAAGACGTTTGTCGCTTTGGAGCAATCACATTTGACGAAAACCACGTTGCTCACATTGACAAATCCAAATGTAAAGAATGCGGCGCATGCGCAAAAATTTGTCCGTACAGCGCAATTCACAACTACAAACGCCCTTGCGAAACGGCTTGCAAGGTAAAAGCAATAACTATGGGCGACGAAAAACAAGCGTGCATCGACAACAACAAATGTATTTCTTGCGGAGCATGTGTTTATCAATGTCCGTTTGGGGCAATTACCGACAAATCCTTTATTTTGGACGTAATTGCAATGCTCAAACGCAGTATCGCTGACCCGACAATCAAAACGTATGCTGTTGTCGCACCGTCCATTTCCAGTCAATTTACCTATGCAAAACTCGGTCAAGTGATAACAGGACTTAAAAAACTCGGCTTCCACACTGTTATCGAAGCGGCTTTGGGTGCAGATATGGTTGCACAATCGGAAGCGCGTGAATTGGCGGAAAAAGGATTCCTTACAAGTTCGTGCTGTCCTGCTTTTGTGGATTACATCAAAAAGAATTTCCCCGATTTGGTTCAATACGTATCACACAATCCGTCGCCGATGACGGCAATCTCGCAATATCTCAAAAAGCAAGAGCCTAATTGCCAAGTTGTGTTTATCGGACCGTGCACGGCAAAGAAAATGGAAGTGCAACAGGACGACGTTAAACCGTTTGTTGACGCTGCAATGACCTTTGAGGAACTGCAAGCACTGTTCGATAGCAAAGATATCGACATAACAACCTTGGAAGAAGGTTGTTTGGATAATGCATCCTACTTCGGTCGCATTTTTGCACGCAGCGGAGGACTTTCCGACGCAGTTGCCGAAGCATTGACGGAACAAGAAATTGACTTTTTGCTTAAACCTTGCACTTGTGACGGCATCGAGCAATGCAAAATCGCACTACTTCAAAAAAGCAAAAACCGTCTTGACGCTAACTTTATCGAAGGTATGGCGTGCATAGGCGGATGTATCGGTGGTGCAGGTTGTCTAACCCACGGCGAAAAAAACAAGTCGGAAGTGGACAAATACGGCCACGAAGCGCACGAAAAAACTATCGCCGACGCCGTTTCAATTTTGAACATTAAGCCGTAATTACTTTGAAAACGCAACAATAAAACTAATTCCGCCAACGTTCAGTGAAGAATCAATCTAAATACAAACAGAGATGTTACAAAATCGTAGCGTCTCTGTTTTTTTTGTGAAGCAAAAATGACATCACAGAAATTTGTGATGTCATTTTATCTATTTGGGTGAATTATACTTTTAAGTGCGACGTGTGAAAAGTGTTGCACTTGGTTTGACAATTAGCCTATTTTGTTTTTTTGATATGAAAAACACCAATGACTTGTAATTAAAAATGTCTTGCATCAAACTTACCGTTAAAGTACAGAAAACAAGGTGTTTAACACTTGGGCTTGACAACGTCTGCTGTTCGGCAATCACTTTTTTGATTTTCTTACGAGAATGTTACTTTTCGAAGAAAACAACGTTTTGATCGCCGAGAAGTCCGCCAAGTTCGTACTCGATACCGGCGCAACGACGCACAGTTTGGCTGAGTGTATACGCTTTGCCTTCGATTTTGATTTTTACCGGAATATCACCTTGGTACTGGTCGAGTATATCTACCACTTTGCCAAAAACTTCGTCGCTACGTTGTTCCATTTTTAGCCACAAAGTAACGTTTGGTTTAGCAGGTGTTTGTTGTTCGGCAAGCATCTTTTTTTGATTTTCTTCCGAGTGGGGATTGATAATTTCGCGAATTACAATTTTGTAACCTTCGCGCGCTTCGGAAAGTCCGCCTTTAATAACAACAAAAGCATCTGTAACAAACAAGTGTTTGTAGCGTTCGTAGTTGGCACCATAGATACTAACTTCGATAGAATCGTACTTATCTTCCAACACAGCAAAGCCCATTTTGTTATTGTCCTTGCCTATCACAACACGAATATCTCGCAAGATACCACCGGTAACTACCGAACGTTTTTCCACCTTGGGGTAGACTTTTTCGCCGTCTTCCGCACCGTCGGGAACATAGGGAGCTGTAACCTTTGTGGAAAAGTCAAAGTGAAAACTGTTTGCAACTTTATCGTAGTCGTCCAAAGGAGAACCCGTCATATACAAACCAAGCACTTCATTTTCGAAGGTGTAAAGCAGTTGTTTGGGCAATTCGGGGATTTGTTCGTGCTGCGGACGGCTGTTTTCTTTTAGTTCCGGCATCATATCGAACAAAGAGATTTGTCCCGTTTTGCGACGTTCGGCACGCTCTAGCACCTCGTCGTACTCTTGCATATAAAATTGCAACATATCCGCACGAGTACGGCCGAAGCAATCGAATGCACCGCCTTTGATAAGGTTTTCGATCATGCGCTTGTTAAGAAAACTTGCGCAACGCTCGTAAAGGTCAATCGTGTCGGTGAACTCGCCGTTTGCATTACGTTCGTCAACAAGTTTTTTGATAGCGTCCACGCCAACGTTACGAATACCACCCAAACCAAAACGCAACGCGCCGTCTTCCACGCGGAAAAGCTCTCTACTTTTGTTAACACACGGTTGCAACACGGCAATGCCTTGCGACTTGGCGTATTCCATGTATTTTTTGATAAGAGAGATATCATTGATACGGTTATTTAGCAATGCGCAAATCAATTCCGTTGGGTAGTAGGTTTTGAGCCATGCCGTTTGATAGGTTACGTAAGCATAGCAAGTTGCGTGCGATTTGTTAAATGCGTATTGAGAAAACGCGTCCAATTGTTCGTAAATTTGCTTTGCAACGTCTTCCGGAATACCGTTTTTAACGCAACCGGGAACCGTTTCGCCGTTGGCAGGCCAAGTACCGCCGTAGATAAACAACTGTCCAAGATCTTGCATCATTTGAGTTTTCTTTTTGGACATGGCGTAACGCACGTTATCTGCCAACGCGGTAGAAAATCCCGCAAGCTTTTTAACAAGTTGCATAACCTGTTCTTGATATACGATACAGCCGTTTGTTACCGACAAAATGGATTCCATAGAAGGGTGCAAATAGTGAATTTTGGATTTGTCGAATTTGCACTCTACAAAGTTGTCGATGTATTGCATTGGTCCGGGGCGATACAAACTGATACCTGCGATAATTTCTTCCAAGTCGGTGGGTTTCATTCGGTGCATAAGATCCGCCATACCACCACTTTCCAACTGGAATATGCACATGGTATCTCCGCCGGAAATATTGGCAAATACGTTTTGGTCGGCATAGCCGTCGGTAGAGAAGTCCACCTTTACGCCGTGATCTTCGTAAACGTAGTCGCACGCCTTTTTGATATCGGTAAGTGTACGCAATCCCAAAAAGTCCATTTTGAGCAGACCGAGTTCTTCTACCTCAATCATGTTGTATTGCGTAGTTACGATACCGCCTTTGCTTGCACGACCGCCGTTGGTTTGAAGTGGTACGTGGTCCATAACCTTTTCACGACAAATAACAACGCCTGCCGCGTGCATACCGGTGTTGCGCGGAGAACCCTCCAAACGCATTGCACAGTCCAATAATTTGTGCGTTGTTGGATCGTTGTAGGCGTCAATCAATTCTTGCGAAATATAGGTATCTTCCGGTTTTTTATAAGGTTTTTTGCCCAATAAATGGCGCAAAGTGTACTTAAAGTTATCCGGAACCATCTTTGCAAGACGGTTAGAGTCGGCAACGGAAAAACGCATTACACGAGCAACGTCGCGGATTGCGTTTTTGGTAGCCATGGTACCGAAAGTTACAATTTGGCAAACGTTATCAGCCCCGTACTTTTGATGTACGTAGTCGATAACTTCTCCGCGACGGTCCATACAAAAGTCAACGTCGAAGTCGGGCATAGATTTACGTTGCGGATTCAAAAAGCGTTCGAACATCAAGTTAAAGCGGAACGGTTCCACTTCCGTAATGCCGATTAGGTAAGCAATAACGCTACCTGCACCGCTACCACGACCGGGTCCTACGGGAATTCCGTTGGTTTTTGCATAGTTGATAAAATCCCAAACGATAAGGTAGTAATCAACAAACCCCATACTGCAAATTACGTCGTATTCATACTCGATACGTTCGCGAATTTCGTCCGTTACAACAGGATACTTCTTTTTGAGACCTTCTTCCAACAAAAATCTCAAATAGTCGGGAGATGACATACCGTTTGGCGGCGTGTACAAGGGCAAAAGTTTTTCCTTGCCAAAATCAACGTTGCATTTTTCGGCAATTTCCAACGTGGTTTCCATTGCATCAGGCAAATTGGGGAACAAACTTGCCATTTCGTCGTAGTCCTTTAAGTAAAACTCTTCACCTTCAAACTTCATACGGTCGGTATCATCTACGTATCTGCCCATTGCAACGCACATCATAATATCTTGCAATTCGGCATCTTCCTTACGTAGATAATGCACGTCGTTGGTAACGACGATTTTGATATCCAACTCACGTGCAAGTTGCACCAGTTGAGGCATAACCGCTTCTTCGTCGGCAATGCCATGGCGTTGAATTTCGATATAGTAATCATCACCGAACAACTCCTTGTACTGCAAAGCAAGTTCTTTAGCATCAAGATAGCGGTCGGCAAGCAACAATCGCGGGAGTTGCCCTGCGATACACGCCGACAAACAAATTAGACCTTCAGAATACTTTTTGAGCGTTTCAAAGTCGATACGCGGTTTGGAGTAGAACCCGTCTACCCACGCAATAGAGTTAAGTCGGCACAAATTGTAGTATCCCACGTTGTTTTTCGCCAACAAAATAAGGTGGAAATATTCGCGGTTGCTAACGCCTTCGGCGTGCAAGTCTTCGCACATGTACGCTTCGAACCCGATAATAGGTTTGATATTTTTGGCTTTAGCAGCCTTCAAAAATTTCCACGCACAGTACATATTGCCGTGGTCGGTAACTGCAATGGCAGGCATATTGTATTCCAAACACCTATCCAACATTTCGTCGATGCGAGTTGCACCGTCCAAAAGACTGTATTCGGTGTGAACGTGTAAGTGAACGAAAGGTTTCATTTTATCTCCTGTGTGTTAGTCCTGTTGAGAAAGTTGTATTAGTTTGGAAAGACGGTGATTTGCACCGCTTTTAGATATGCCAAGTCTGTTGGCAAGTTCTTCCAAGCCTGCTTCGGGAAATTGCTCGCGCAAAATTGCAATATCTTTTAGAGTTTGGGGAAGACTATCAAACAAACCTTTTTGTCGCAAAATTGCAATGGCGTTTAGTTGTTTTTCCGATGCAAGCACCGATTTGTCGATATTGGCGGAAATGCAATTACTTTGGCGGTTTGCGATATTGCGCATACTTCTGCCAATAATAACGTTTTCCAGTTTTAAGCTTGCGCTTGTTGCACCCATGTACACCAAAAGGTCGGCAATTTTTTCACTTTCCTTTAGGTATAAAATGGTGCGATTTTTGCGCTCCAAGGTGTGAAAAGCCCACTCGGGAAAGGTTTGTTGCACCGCTTTTGCAAAATTACTATCGGCAAGGCGTAGTTCAAAGTGATATTTACCCCTTGTTTCGCTTTCCGCAAGATCGTCGGTTCCTAACGGAATTACTACCGAACCGCTTGCAACAAACAATCCCTGAATAAACGCACGTTTGCAACAATCGTCCTTGGGCAAAATTTCGTCGAGTTTGCCGTTGAGTTGCATCGTGCCGTCGTCATCACGGTACACAAGAGCAAGTTTTTCGCCTATATTACCCAAAAATTCGCAACTATACACCGCGTCGCCTTTGACGTTTAGGTTGGAACTTTCTATCTCTGCAGAAATATCTAACGTCGTTTCCGCAAGATGTTTACAAAAGGTGAGCATTTCGTGATTTTCGCTTTCCAACACAAAACCAAAACTTTTGTATCCCAAAGTTAAACTACCGATACTTTTTAACACGGCAGTCAAAAAGGAAGTTGCACAGCAACCCTTAAGATGACGAAGCGTTTTGAGAATTTCCTGTTTGGTCGATTGCGAAAAGGTCATTGTTGTCCTCTGTAAAATTAACTAAGTTAAGCTCCACGTTGCAATTTACGTTGTATATTTGCAACAAAACTTGTTTTACATGCAGTATTAATAAGTATATATCTTTTGCGGTGGCTTTGTCAATATTTATCACAAAACCCGCATGCTTTTTTGATACTTCCGCACCACCGATGCGATAGCCTTTTAGACCTGCTTTGTCTATAAGTTGCGATGTCGCAAAACGACTATTGCATAACACACACCCTGCGGATTTTTGCCCAAGCGGTTGTGTTTGACTTTTTTGCGTTTTGAACTGTTGGATTTTGCTCGATACTGCAAAGGGAGACGATTTTTGCATACAAAAAGTTGCTTGCAAAATAACGTAGTTGCCGTTTTTGAAAATGCTACTGCGGTGAGAAAAGTTACACTCGCTTGTTTTTAGCGTTTTTATCTTGCCTTTGTGCAGAACCATTACACTGTGAATTACGTTTTGAACACACTGTCCAAAACATCCGGCGTTGCAACTCACAACACCGCCAACACTCGCCGGCAAACACGCCAAAAACTCACCGCCCGTCAAACCTTTGGCAACGCACAAGCGCGCAACTTTTGCCGTTGACGTACCGCATTCTGCAGTGACAGAAACTCCGTCAAAATGCACTTGACACAATTTTTTTGTGCAAATAACCACACCTTTGAAATGACTATCACCTGCCAACACATTACTGCCTTTACCTAAAACGTAGTATGGAACTTTGTGTTTTTGCAAATACCTTACCACACGCACCAGTTGAGTGATACTTTGCGGAAAAGTCGTTACTTCAATTGTACCGCCAACGCCAAAAGTTGTCAACCTGCTAAAGGTGTCGTCGGTGCGTATCGGCACGTGTAATTTTTTCATTTTTGATATAATTTTTTTAGTATTCATATTTGTTTTTGCCAGTTTGAAAATATCTATTGCACGAAAAACGTCAAATTGCGTCACAAAATTTGGCATACGTATGCAACTTTTTGCGACTTTGCATTTTTACGTTTAACACTTAACTGTCGTACTTGGGAAATATCTTGCTTCAAAAAACATATTGTCTTACAAATACGTTATGTCATTACAGTCCTTGATATATTTTACAGTTGCGGTATTCTACCTTGAATAATCACACTACAGAACATCTCTCTTTGGCAATATCGCTAAAAAAACATCTTGCTTTAGCAATTTTACCTTGCAGTATTCTACTTTTGCAAAAGGGCTTTTAGTGCAGTATTGCGCGAATTTTCTATTGCGGAAATATCACCAAAAACATTTGGAACGTAGGCGGTGGGCAGTTGCTGTTGGCACCAATCGTACCACTGCTTTGTATACAAATTTTGGCTTGTCACGCTAAACATTGAAATATCTTCTACCGTTTGCTGTACGGCATCGCTAATAAGGTACTCCGCAAACTGCATGCATGCTTGCAAGTTTTGGGTATCACGATTTACACCCACGTATGTAACCAGGTCGGTGTAGGCGCAAAGGGGAGCGAAAAGAAGCTCGTCAAATTTTCCCGTTTCCAACTTTTTGCCAAGACGATACATATCTCGTTGAGTGCCAAGTAACGTTACCGCCGTTTTGTTATCTACAAATTGTTGGTAGGCGACGTACTGCGTTTTTGTGTAGTCGGGTTGAAAATTCCCCTTGACGTTTGCTATCGCAAGAGCGGTAAGCGGACTGTTGTACGACGCAAATCCACACACCAAAGGAGCAAGATTAACAACGTTTTTGCCGATTTTTCGCGTATAGGTGGTAGTAAGGCTATTGGCAATAATATCTCCCTGCTGTTGACTTTTTCGCGCAAACAAACAATACGCACCCGTGTACACAGACAAAGCGTAAGTTGTTGCGCCTACTCTTCCGCTTTGTGCGAAATTATCGAAAACGCCGCCAAAATCGACGTTTAGCGGAGCAAGTTTATCCAAAACGGTGGCGCCCACTCCACGCGAAAAGCAAAGCATATCGAAATTTTGCCCTTGGGAGAGTTTTTCGGCAAGTTGAGTTTCCGTCAACGTCGTAACGCACACAAACAAACCTTTGTTTTGTTTCTCAAAATATGCCGACCGCTTGGTAAACCAGTTTTGACGACTACCGCTACCACCTTCGAAGGTATCTACAAGCCACAAATTGATAACACCTTGATACCCATCGGTTGTATCAGCAGTGGGTTTGAAGGGCAAATTAGGTACACAAAACAATATGGCGCAAAGTACAGCCACTACAACCAACATTTGAGCAACGATGCTTGGCGATATTTTGCGCAAATTACCTTTTAGGTGGGAATAATTTTGACCTTTCTGCTTTACGATTTTAATTTTTGGCATGCGCACTCCTTCATCATTCAACAGCCAATCTATCTTTAATTTCCAACGTCTAATATATTTTTGATTCCCAACATCTAACGTGTTTTATCTTTCGATACACTTTTTCAACCAAATGTTTCATATTTTTAACGTCAATGTGTCTTATTCCAATATCCAACCTTTTCTTTCGTTAGAGATACTTTATTAAACAAGCAAGTCTTTGTATATTTTAACAAGCCAATATTTTTATTTCTACAATCAAGTTTTTCTCTTTGAATAAATATTTTTCTATTATAACAAACAATTCTTTGATTCTAAACAAGAAATATCCTTACAATGACACCGCAAAACACTCAAACATATAGCGAAGCATTTAGCAAAAGTAAAGAAATGTTGCCGCTTGCAAAATTTAGGTATTTACTTTTGATATCTTTTCCTTTATAATAAATATGCTGTGGTTGTTTGTTTTACAACTATCACGTCACTATGCCCCGTTTGGGGCAAATATCTTAACAAAGGCAAAACGCAAAAAAGTTGTTTGCACAGTTGCAAAAAGTTTATTGCAAACTATTTGGTAACGATAACCTATGATATCGAAAGACAACTACAAGTTGCAAAAGTTATAGTGAGTTGTTTGTGGCGATAACAAAACGCCGTTAAAGTAGCAAGTGCAACAAAAGTCAATCAAACTTTTTGTATTTTAGCCGAAGGAATGAAAAAATGAAACTAAACAACAAACGCACGTTGTTGGTGGGATTTGCATTTTTCCTTATTTGCGTGTTTTGGCAAGCATACGATGCAATAATTCCCCTAATGCTAACCAACAAATTTGGTCTTGACCAAACCTGGTCGGGATTTATCATGTCGTTAGACAACATTTTGGCGCTGTTTATGTTGCCATTGTTCGGTTCGTTGTCCGACAAAACAAACACAAAGTACGGCAAACGCACACCGTTTATCGTGATTGGCACAATTCTTGCCGTGGTATGTTTTGTAGGATTATCCTTTGTGGATTCCGCGCAACTGAAAAAAATCCAAGACGAACACGTTACCAATGCTACCTATTGGCAACAACGCGACGAATACGTTTTGGAAAATCGCGAATATCACTCTATTACTAACAACAAAGTTCCGGAAAGTTACACGCTTGCCGACTACACGGCACGTATTCGCTACAATAAAAACTACAACCAATTGACAGATACCGAAAAGGCAGAGTTACAAACTTGGTACGAAGGCATAGATTACAATTACAAATATGCCTACGACGTGGCAAGCAACACCTACACTACCGATAATATTGCCGAAAGTGCGCGTACCACTAACACCTACTCGACGTTGATATCCGGACCGGAAAGTCAGTTTGCAAGCGAAATTGCAAAAAGCAACGTGTTTATTTTGGTAATATTTATCATAGTACTGTTAATGACGCTAATTAGTATGGCAACATTCCGTTCGCCGGCGGTAGCACTGATGCCCGACGTTACCGTAAAACCGTTGCGTAGCAAGGCAAACGCCATAATCAACCTTATGGGCACGGCAGGTGGTATACTCGTATTGCTATTGGGAACAATCTTTGGCACCGGCCAGGTAAAAAATCAACTGATGGACTATCGTTGGTACATTGCTACGATTTGCGGAATTATGTTAATCGCGTTAACAGTGTTTGTTCTTACCGTAAATGAAAAGAAATGGAACGAAGAAATGCTTGCACTACAAGCACAACTTGACGCAGAGGAGGAATCCAAAACGGACGAACAACCGCAAGAAACCACCGATACGCCAACAAAACTTCCCAAATCAAAATTGATATCGCTAATTTTTATTCTCGCATCCGTTGCTCTTTGGTTTACCGGCTACAATGCAGTTACCAGCAAATACAGTGTGTACGCAGTTAACGTTTTAAACAAAGACTACAACACAACCATGCTTATTGCACAGGTTGCAGCAATAATTGCATATATCCCCGTTGGCGTAGTTGCAAGCAAAATCGGTCGCAAAAAGACAATAATGATTGGTGTGGGAATGTTGTTTACAGCATTTTTCGGCGCAATGTTTATAACAAAATCATCACCGGATATTTTGATGACAGTGTTATTTGCTTTGGCGGGTATTGCTTGGGCAACGATAAACGTAAACAGTTACCCAATGGTTGTTGAACTTGCACAAGGTTCCACAATAGGCAAATACACGGGCTACTACTACACGGCAAGCATGGCTGCGCAAGTCGTAACGCCGATACTTTCCGGATTTTTGATGGACTCCTTTGGCACGATGTCGATACTGTTCCCCTATGCCGCAATATTCGTTGGATTGGCATTTGTAACAATGTGCTTTGTTAAACACGGTGACTCTAAACCGGAACAACCAAAAGACAAAATGGAATTACTCGGCGGAGCGGACGACTAAATCTCCCTATTGCAACAACCACGTTTTTACAATAACTATATATAAAACTAACGGACGTAGCAAAAGTTACGTTCGTTTTTGTTTAAAGAATTGATATACGTATCAAAGTTTTTGTAACCATATCGTTTTTGTTGTTAAATCTTGCTCGAACGGTTGATTGCGTTTTTAATCGCTAATTTTATAATTATAACAGCATTTAGTAGAGACATCGACAAACAATCAATTGCATTTTTAACCACTGTTTTACCGTCATAACAGCACCTAACAAATACGTTATAAACATTTGATTGAGTTTGTAATCGGCAGTTTTACACTTATAATACTTTAAATAACCACTTCAGCAAAATGTTTGCGTAAGTCTTTCACATCGTGATTTATCTGTATAAAAATTATTTTATTCACATATAAGATGCAATGAACTTTCAAAAACGTAAAACTTTTGGGGTTTTGCATCAAGACGTATCGGTTTTAATTAGTGCTACGGCTAAAAAATGAGCATGCGTATTGATTTATATTTATTGACGAATTGGCATAAAAGGTGTAAAATCTACTTATAAAATCCATTGTTTTGGAGGCATATTATGGACTACCAAGGTACAATATCTCGCGGAATACGAGCACCTATCATAAAGCAAGGTGACGACCTTGCACAAATCGTTGCCGATTGCGTTGTTAACGCATCGGTAGGCGGAGGGTTTGAACTGCACGACAAGGACGTTGTTGCCGTTACCGAAGCCGTTTTAGGCAGAGCGCAAGGCAATTATGCAACGCTGGAACAAATTGCAAAGGACGTACACGAAAAATTCGGCGACGAAACTGTCGGCCTTGTTTTACCGATACTTTCCCGCAACCGCTTCTCTATGTTGTTAAAGGCAATCAGCATGGGCGTTAAAAAACTGATTGTACAACTATCTTACCCGAGCGACGAAGTAGGCAATAGTTTTGTTACCACCGAGCAACTTATGGAAAAGGGCGTAAATCCATATACCGACGTGTTTACCGCGGACGAATTCCACGCAAAGTTTGGTGACGTAAAACACGTTTTTACCGGAGTTGACTACATCAACTACTACCAAGAAATTGGTAACTGCCAAGTTATTTTGGCAAACAATCCTTGCGAAATTTTAAAGCACACCAAGTACGTTATCAATGCAGATATCCACACACGCAAACAAACTAAGGCAATTTTGATAAAAGCAGGCGCAAAAAAGGTGTGTTCGTTAGACGAATTTATGACGCACTCGGTAGACGGCTCCGGCTTCAATAAGGACTACGGTATTTTGGGTAGCAACCTTGCAACAGAAGACTCTGTAAAATTATTTCCTCGCGATTGCGAAGAATTCGTTTTGAAAATTCAACAACTTATATTTGACAAAACAGGCAAAACGGTAGAATGCATGGTCTATGGAGACGGCGCATTTAAAGACCCGATTGGCGGAATTTGGGAACTTGCCGATCCTGTTTGCTCCCCGGCATACACAAGCGGACTTATCGGTACTCCAAACGAAATTAAACTAAAATACGTTGCAGACAACAAACTTGCAGGACTTGACCGCGAACAAGCGGAAGTCGCACTCAAAAAGATGATTGCCGAAAAGCAAAGCAACCTTGTAAACAATATGCTTAGCCAAGGCACAACGCCACGTCGTATCACCGATTTGCTCGCCAGCCTTGCCGACCTTACCAGCGGCAGCGGAGACAAAGGTACACCTATCGTTTTGATACAAAACTATTTTAAGAACTACTCGATGTAACGTGAAACAAAACGGATAACGCAATAAGTTTTTGTTTTGTTCACAATGAACCGCACCGTTTTGCATACTTAAAGTGCAAAAACACAAGTTTTATAACAAAACACTAATTTGCAAAATTTTGTACAATAACAAAAGATTTACCTTCCCATAAGTTTAAATAAATTTAATTGAAAATTTTTTGCAAAAGGTGTTATAATTCAATTAGTCGACAATATGTTTTATAAACGGTTTGCAAAATATCTTACAATAACTGAAAAACATTATTCGAGATGACTATCAGCACGCTACAATCGTTAGTTTTCTTAAAAAATCAATATAATAAAACACAAAAGACTTTGGAAATACAATCCAAAGTCTTTTTGTATACGCAGATATTCGCATTTATGGCGAACAACAAGCAACATTCGTAGAATAATAAGATATTCCTAATGAATTACGAAAAATATTCGCAACGAATAATAAAAAATATTCGCGGTAAACGATAGATAATATTAGTAGCAAATGGTAAGGAAATTTATCACCATTAACCACAGATAAATGTGATTTTTCAACATTATCATTTTTTATTTAGTTGCTGTTATCCATTTACAATACATTCGTTTTTTGAGTAATTTTATCTAATTACCAACGTTATTGATTTTTGCAAAAATCAAATTATTTTAACGATGGTAGCAACGTTGCAAAATCCACCCCAAAACGGCGGTCGGTACGTTGGGTATTGTTAGCGCAGTTACCCACAAAACTTGCGGAAATTTGCGTTGCTTGCAACAAACTGCGAGAATTTAGAACTTCGCCAAGAATGACGGAACTAAACAAATCGCCTGTTCCGGAAAAATTGATTTCGGCACGAGCATTTGTAACAAAGCGCACGCCGTCATGGGTTATCACCACGTTGCCAATTAAATCACCACAAGGCACACCTGTTATCACGGCACTTTTTGCGCCCGTTTTTGCAAGAAAATCGTCAAAAATTTTTCCTACGATTGCCAAAAACGTGGGTTCGTATTGATGTGAAATCACGTCGTTGTAGTCCACGTCGGCAAGCAAACACGCTTCCGTTAAGTTTGGCGTAATAACGTCGGCATTTTGCACTGCTTTTTTCATTTCACGCACGTAATTCTCATCAAAAACCGAATACAAAGCACCGTTATCGCCCATAATGGGATCTATCAATACAAAAGTATTTTCGATGCCTTGCACCACATTGACGATATCTGCAAGGGTTTTGGTGCATTGAGCAAAGCCGACGTACACAGCATCGGGATGAACACGTTGCAAAATATCTTGTGCAAAAACGTGCACGTTATCGTTGGGTAACACGTGAAAATCCACAAAACCCGTTTGCGCCGAATAGTGAGCGGTAACAACAGGCATACAGTTGTGTCCTAAATGCGTTAGCACGGGCAAATTGACCGCCATCGAGCAGTTGCCCAAAGCGGAAATATCGTTAAAAATAAGGATGTTTTTCATATAAAAACTCTATTTTATGTTAAAAATGTTTCGATTGACTTAATTTCATGATTACAAAACGTATTTTATCTTACTTCGACAGTGTAGATACTAATATTTTAGTTATTTATTTTGTAATTGTAAAATTAATTTTGTTTTACTATTGTTAATTGGCAGTTTTTGTTGAAAATACTGCTCAAAATCGTTTTTTAGCGTTACTGTTTTGTTATTTAATAGTTGTCAATGCTTATACGTTAAACTATCAACAAAGCCATTAGAAATATCATTTATTGCCATGGGAAATATCGTCAGGTTGTTGTTCTGTTGCGGAAACGTCCGCATCATTGGGCGACAAGGAATAAACAAACGCGTTTGGCAATGCGCGTAAAATTAAATTTACGGCAAACCCAACGATAAGCCCCGCCAAAATGCCAATCAAGGCAAGCCAAGGCATATACGAAAACATTTCGGGAGTATCGCTAATAAGACAAAAAACAATGTTTTGCGTGATGTTGTGACAAATTGCCGACACCACCGAAATGGCAACAATGCTTACGTTAGGATACACAAATTCCACCAAAAACGCCGATATCACCACAGAAACGACTCCTGCCGTTAAACTGTACATCAACGTAGAAATACCTCCTCCAAACAAACTGCCTAGCACTGTGCGAACAACAACCACCACAAGTCCGTCGATAGGTCCAAGCAAAAACAACGTTAGTAGCGAAAATATATTGGAAAGACCCATTTTTGCGCCGGGCAAAAACAACGGCGGAAACAGACTTTCGACCATAAACATAATTAGCCCCATTGCGCACAACACCGATAGCGTTGCAACACGTTTAGCATTGAAATATTTAGTTTTTGTGTTGAGCATTGGCATTGTTGATTGTTCCTTTTGCATTTAGGTTTGTTAGTATTTTAGACGTTAAATTTTGTTGCGAATAACTTTGCAAATTGCATTGCAACCAAACTCTACTTAAACAAATTGTAACTGCAATAAAATACCACATAATTGTTTGGATACTTTCGCAATATTTTTGTTGTTCAAACAGATTTAAGCAATTTTTGAGGCGATTTTTATCTTTCAATTTGACAATAAAACATACGGTTTACACAGTTAAAATATCGAATTTGTGTAGTTTAAATACGATTTTTGTAGTATTAAACAGTCACTTTTGTGTATTTATAACCAAATAAACTAATTTACATTAATACTGCAAAACTATGTTTGCGTGTTACGACGTAACTACCTTTAAGTAGTTGGGACTGCACACTATAGATTGTTCGGCTATCGTCATTTTGCCAAAATTACGCACGCAATCTTGGTGAAAACCGCAAATAGAGTCGGTCATTTTTACAGTGGGCGTTGCGCCACGCGTAATCGTCACTTCGTTAAAACGCTGCTCACCGTCAATAGTATTTTCCAACCGTACAACAAGTTCGTCGGTTGTTTGCGTTACAACAACCTTCCAAGAGGTATCTTCGGTAATTTCGTATTCGTTGCGTTGCAAATTGTAAGCAAACAAAGTTTGATTGGTTTGCAAATCCACAACCGTTACAACGCTGATATTTTGATTAGTACTGCCGTCACCCAAAAATACGGAAAACAGCACCATTATTACCAATACCACCGCCAAATACACCATAACGTCTACAGGCTTGAAAAACTTGTCGTTTTTAGCATCTTTGATATTTTGTGCAAATTTATGCTCGTGAGTGGTATATCGAGAAACCACCACCGAAGCAAACAATACTATTACCGCACACGCAAGCACAATAAGCAACCAAGCGTAACTTGTTTTGTGCGTTTCGATTAGCGGAGCATTGACATCGTATTTCCAAACACCGTCAATCAATTTGCAATTCCAACTAAAATCGCCCAAAGCATCGGCTTTGTAGGTAATATCGCCTTGGTCTATATTAGAAAGTATTTGCTTGCTACCGTCCACCGCTTGGTACATTGCTAATACGTCTACGTTGTTGTTTTGGCAAAACTCACTATTGAAAAACTCCACAATACCGTCACGTCCCAAAACAGTGAGCGCCGTAGATAGACAATCGGCTTTGCACGCCCAAAACTCGCTACCGTCGTCATCCGGGAAGGTCAACGTGATAGATTTTATACCCGTCTGAGCAGGCGCTCCGCGTGTTCCGTCGATAATGTGCGAATACTCAATTCCTTCTGTTGTATACTTTCGAACGTACTGTCCGCTTGTAGACACAGATTTGTTTGCAACTTTAAATCCAACAAGTGGCAACGGCAAAATGCCTACCAATTCGTCAAAAGAGTTCTCGATGCGCAGTTCCATTGACTCGCCGTTTGCATAGTAGCCATACGTTTGACTGCTTGAGCCGGCATCAACGTCGTACCGAGTTATACCGTTTTTGGTTAGATATTGTTTGACTAAATCCACAACGTATCCTTTTGCAACACCGCCCAAATCCAACCATTGTTCGTATTTTTCATCGCCTACAATAGCGGGTTGTACGTTCTTTGTGACGTAATATTCAGTTCCATTGTCGATTATTTCTTCTTCCAAAATAACCGCGTTGGCAGAAAAATCTGTAAAATCGGGGTTACTAAACGCAGTAACGTATTCTTCTTTCGGCAAAGGATAACCGGTTGTAAAAAATTCGTTAGCCGTCACAGGGCGGTCGTATCGCAAACCAAAATTACCATTTGAGTAAACTCTGCTAGAAAATCCCCACAAATCCACAAGTCGATATGTCGCAGGATTGAATGCTCCGTTGGTAACAACGTACATTTCCTGTGCGATTTGCAACATTTTGTAGGTATCGTAGTTGATTTTTAACTTCTCACCACATTTTGCATTGTTATATCGAGAAATGTCCGACGCAGTTAACTGTATATTTGCGACGGAATTGACGTGATTAATTCGATCGTCAATATAGTTAAAAATATCCACAAGTCTTTCTCGTGTTTCTTTGTGTTCAACCGTTAGGCTATTGCTACCTATCCAAAAATCAAGATCAAGTTTGTTGTCGGTGTAGATATCAATGGTTACGGGGATTTCACTTTTACCAAAATAATTCGTCTTGTAAAGTCGCACTCCGTAAGGCTTTCCGTCCTTAGATAAAGTAGTTAACGTGTAACTGCTAGTGCCATTATTAACGGAAAAACTGCTTTTGTTTTGAGAAGTTTGGTCGGCAAAAGCACTTGCACAAACGGGTGCAAGCGTAACAAAGCATAACGTAACTATCAAAATTGTTAAAAGAAGTTTTTTCATTAGAACCTTAAAAAACATCACCCAAAATAGCAACAAACGTTGTTTGTTTACAGCGTTATCGACAAAAGTCCGCTACAACCATTTACTGCACGTCAAACGTCGTGTAAGTTGGGGGAATTTGTTAAAATAACCACGTTAGTTTAGTACAGATTATTGCAAAACAACTTTCGCAAACGTGGATTGTGAAATATCAGTCCTTGTCTACACAAAAACAACGTGAAACCACGAAAATAATCACCATTATTGTAGGACGTATTACTTTTTTGCTACACTATTTTACCATAGATACCTTAAATTTGGCAACAATAATGGTAGTTTGATGGGAAATATATATTTTATAAAGTGTTTTATCTTTATCGAAATATAAAAAGTTAGCAGAATCAAAGTACAACAAAAACTCCAATTGTTGTTGCAAACAAACCGCTTGCGTTATATAATACGACAACAACGACGCACTATCACAATTAACCAAATCTTTTACACGGGAATTAACCTGATTTTTTGCAAGTTAAAACGTTAAAACCGCAAAACGTATGTATGTTGTTATATATGCAAAAAATTGCAAAACGAAAGGCATTTCGTGATTGAAATGCCTTGTTGTTTGTGATTGTATTGCTAACTATCTAATTAAGCAATCTTGGAAAGTGCGTTTTGGATAGCAACGATGATACGAGCAGCAGATTGTGTAGCACCAGCAATTGTCCAACCTTCGGTTGTAACACTTTGTCCGTCAGCAGTAGCCGTAGCAACGATAGCGTTAACTTCTTCAACAGTCATACCAACAAATTTGTTAAGGAATGCTGTGTAAGCAGCTTCTGCATCATCATGACCGTCCCACGAAGTAGTTGTTCTTACCCAACCGGTTTCATCGTCTGTGTAGAGTTTTACGGATTTAATAACGCCACCGCTAACAGCAACGTCGACTTTCACACCATAATCAGGGGCATCCGCAGCATACTTATTCGCATAGTGACATTCACCTGTGTAAGTTTTAGCTCCACATGCTGTAAGAGCGAAAACGGAAACCAACATTACTACTGCAAGAGCAATAACAAGAATTTTTTTCATTTCTTTTTTCTCCTTTTTCAATTTATTTTTTATGAAAAATTCATACAAGTACATTATATTTATTTTGCGTAAATAGTCAAGTAGTTTGTGGCAAGTTACCGTCGAAAATTTTAACGAAAATAGGCAAATTGTACACAAATATACAACTTTGCCCACTTGTTTTTGACGTTACTACAACAAACGATTGCAACGTAACAGAAACTAAACAACAACACATCGGCAACCCATTATACCGATATAGTATTGCGTACGATTATTTGAAACGTACAACTTTTGTTGATAAGATACTCTAAATAAACCAAAGTACCGACGTGGTGAATGATAATAAAAAAATAGTAATTTTATGCTACTACTACGTTGTGATTGAAAATGCGAATAGCCAAACTGCCGACGTGTATAGAAAACGCATTACAATGCGAACGGAATAATTATTGCAATATTTAATCTAATACGCAAAAAAAACTCCCAATGCATGCTTGAGAGTTTTGTTGTGAATATTCGTTATATTTTGATAGTTTTATGACGTGACGATTGAAGTGGTAAGCAAATTGAATTTTGTTAGCATATCGTTTTTGCAAATAGTAGTTTGCTAAAACATCCAATTAGTTATTGCCACCACACTTTTGACAAGTTAATTAGTACGCACGAGCAACAATTGCAACGCGAAGGTTATCGCCTTTTTTGCCACAGCAAGTGCAAACGTCTTGGAAGGGTTCTTCGTCCAACATTACACGAACCGTTGCTTGGAATTTTTCCTTGAACATCGCTTCGCACTCGGCGTCTTGGTCCCAAACCACTTTTGCAAAGCATTTATCGTCCAAAATTTGACCGAGTTCGTCCATATCGTGCGCATATTTAACGTGACTATCGCGGAATGCCAACGATTTGTTGTACATTGCCACTTGAATTTCGTCCAACAACGTGGTAACGGATTGTGCAACGTTATCCAACGACATAACGTCCTTTGTGCAGGTATCACGGCGAGAATAGGTTGCAACACCGTTTTCAATATCGCGCGGGCCGATTTCCAAACGAACGGGAACGCCTTTCATTTCCCACTCGTTAAACTTCCATCCGGGAGATTGGTCACGAGTGTCGAGTTCTACACGCAAACCTGCTTGTTTAAGTTGATTTGCAACTTCCGTTGCCTTTTCGATAACGCCCGGTTTGTGCGCTGCAACGGGAATTACCACAACTTGAATAGGTGCAATGCGCGGTGGCAACACAAGACCGCGTTGGTCACCGTGAGCCATGATAATTGCGCCGATAAGACGAGTAGATACACCCCAACTTGATTGCCAAACGTGTTTGTGAGTGGAATCCTTATCCAAAAAGGTGATGTCGTACGCTTTGCTGAATTTTTGTCCAAAGTGGTGAGTTGTGCCTGCTTGCAAAGATTTGCCGTCCAACATCATTGCTTCCATACCATAGGTTGCTTCTGCACCGGCAAACTTTTCCTTTTCGCTCTTTTGACCGACAAAAGTGGGCATTGCGAGAATTTCGCGAGCAAAATCTTGGTACAAATGCAACATATCGATGGTTTCCTTAAAGGATTCCTCACGAGTGGCGTGGATTGTGTGACCTTCCTGCCACAAAAATTCGCTTGTGCGCAAAAACGGACGAGTGGTCTTTTCCCAACGAACAACGTTTGCCCATTGGTTGAGTTTTAACGGCAAGTCGCGGTAACTGTTTATCCATTTAGAAAACATATGGCAAAAGATTGTTTCGCTTGTAGGACGAACAACCAACGGTTCGGCAAGATTTTCGCCACCGG
>CAYOKR010000012.1:0-32098 GCA_964404625.1 uncultured Oscillospiraceae bacterium
TTTGGCGGTTCGACTGTCGACGAAGCACTTTTTCACTATCAAAAACTGGTGGTTGACTATAACCCAAGTGCATTGGTGTGGTATTTTGGTGATAACGACGTCGTTATCGGTTATTCCGTCGACGAAATCGAATACCTAACGCACAAAACGTGGGGATATATCCGCAGTCAATTACCCAATTTGCCAATAGTAATTTTGGCGACGAAAGTTTGTCCTAACAGGCAACCTTGCTTTGATAAAATTGTTGAACTTAACTCTCGTTTGAAGCAATTTGCCAATAATACGGAAAATTTTTATTTTGTCGACACCTACGATATTTGCATGCAAAACGGCAACTACGATTTGTCTATGTTTATCGACGACCAGTTGCATTTTAGTCAACTTGCCTACGACAAAATTGCTAAAAAAATCAATCCGTTGCTAAAGGAAATACTCAAGTAACTTACGATAAATTCTGCGTTGACGTGTTATTGTAACGAAGTATAGATTGTCACAATGCAGGACGATGGATTCTTTTCTTCGGGATATCTAACGGCAGTTTGTTTACAGAATTATTATACAAAGCATTATTGCGAACGATTTTTTACTTGTATTCTAAAAATTCAATTTTGTAATGTGTGTTATTTGCGTTAAATCGCACGCAAATCAAAATTGAAAAATTTACGTACTCTAATAGGTAACAACTATGGGATTATTTTGCAAACAGAAAAAAGCAGACTCTACCATACAAGATTTGGTAGAGTCGCAACAACCAACTCAACAACAGGTGGAGGAGGAAATTACTGCAATCGAAAATGACAACACCCTTGCGACCAAAAAGCGCGTTTGGGAAGTGGATTTTTTGCGCGGTTTTATGATTTTGTTTGTCGTTTGGGACCATTTTATGTGGGATATCAATGCAGGATTTAGTAGTACATACAAAACGGCGTTGTTCAAATGGCTGTACAAAGTTTCTGCCGAGTATTACCAAGCAAACGGCTTGCGTTCTCTCACTCACGACACTTTTGTGTCGATGTTTGTATTTACGGCGGGCGTTTCTTGTGCATTTTCCAAGTCGAATTGGAAACGTGCCATAAAAATGATATGTTTCGCATTGCTGCTGTCTACCGCAACGTTTACTGCAAGTTCTATTTTGCACGAGGATATCACTGTCAATTTCAACGTGATACACGTAATTGCCTTATCTGTGCTTATTTGGTCGGGATTAGAGTGGTTAATGTCCAAGTTTAACAAAGATTGGCAACGCAATTTGTTCGGTTGGGTGATGTTTGCCGTGATAATCACTGTGCTTATAGTCGGTTACCAAGCAAGGGTAAAAGGTTGGATGGACGAAAATCCCCTGTGGTTTTTCCTTGCCGAGCATAGCTTTTGGGTGGAAGGTTTTACCGAGTTTTGGGGCGGAGACTACTTGGCGTTTTTCCCTGATTTCGGTTGGTTTTTGGTTGGAGCGTTTCTTGGACAAAAACTTTACAATGAGCGCACAACGTTGTTTCCGTCTTTCAACGAAAAATGGGTTAGTCCAATCACCTTTTGTGGAAGATATTCCATTTGGGTGTACTTCGGCACACAATTGTTTATGTACGGATTTTTCTATTTGTTCCATGAACTGTTGAATATTTTGTAATAGTGCCAACTGCGGAAAAAGTATTTTAGGTTGTAACGAGATAAAGTAAAAAATAAAAATTTGCTAAAAGTAAAAACACTTTTGGAAAATTTGCCAAAACACTTTGTTGCATTGCTTGAACCAACATGTCAATCTAATCAGTTTAAAGTTGTTTTGTCAAGAATTTGATTTTTACACTGTTATCAATCAACGTAACAATGCAAACGATTTTAAGTCGTCGATAGTTGATAATTATTGGCATATTCTTAAAACAAATTACTGTAGTTTTATATCACAATTTACGCATCCCCAACAAGCGGATGCGTTTTTTTTTGTTAAAACTTAACCAAAGCTGAACAAATTATTTTCAAAAAGGTATTGAATTTGCTTCGCATTTGTGGTATCATATACTAGTATAGTGCCTAATATTGCCGTTAGGTTGCTATTTAGAGTTTGGCATTTGAGGAAAACCGTGTTGTGTACGGCCAAAATAGTGCACTCAAAAGGAGAAAAATTTATGGCAACAGTATCACTTAAGCATGTGTACAAAGTGTACGCGAATGCAGACAACAAAAAGGGCGCAGTAGTTAAACCTGCAGTTTCCGATTTCTGTATGGATATCCAAGATAAGGAATTTATCGTTTTCGTAGGTCCATCCGGTTGCGGAAAATCCACAACATTGCGTATGATTGCAGGTTTGGAAGAAATTTCCGACGGCGAAATTTACATCGACGACAAACTTGTTAACGACGTAGAACCCAAGGATCGCGATATCGCAATGGTTTTCCAAAACTACGCACTTTATCCACACATGACTGTTTACGACAATATGGCATTCGGTCTTAAACTTCGTCGTATCGACGATGTTAAGCGCGATAAGGACGGCAATCCCGTTTTGGACGAAAACGGCAACGAAATCCACATCAAACGCAAGTACACCAAGCAAGAAATTGACGAAAAGGTTATGGAAGCCGCTCATATTCTTGCAATCGAAGAATATCTCGACAGAAAACCCAAGGCTCTTTCCGGTGGTCAACGTCAACGTGTAGCACTCGGTCGTACAATCGTTCGCAAACCAAAGGTATTCCTTTTGGACGAACCACTTTCCAACTTGGACGCTAAATTGCGTGCAACTATGCGTAGTGAAATTATCAAATTGCACGACAAACTCGGCGCAACATTTATTTACGTTACCCACGACCAAGTAGAAGCAATGACAATGGGTACTCGTATCGTTGTTATGAAGGATGGTTTTGTTCAACAAATCGGTGCACCACAAGTTTTGTACGACAGCCCAGCAAATGTTTTCGTAGCAGGATTTATCGGCACACCTCAAATGAACTTCTTCGATGGTCACATCGACGGCAAAGGCAACATAACTTTTGCTAACGACCAAAAAATCCAACTTCCCAAGGCAATTTTGGATAAATTCGATCTTGAACAAATCGGCGAAGGCAAAGATATCATAATGGGTATTCGCCCCGGTGACTTGAAACTTACCGATGCTCCTGTTAAAGGCGCAAGCGTTTCCGCAAGAGTTTCCGTTATCGAAGCGCTTGGTAACGAAACAATCATCTATGCCGACCTTGATAAATCTACTGAATTCTCTTTGGAAAAATCCGCAACAACAATCACAGCAAGTGTAAAAGTTCGCGATATTCCTTCTCGTCAAGACGAAATTTTCTTCAATATCGACCTTGACACAATCCATCTTTTCGATAAGGAAACGGAACTCACTCTCAAAAAGTAATTTAGTATTTCATCAAATAGACCAAGGCTCTTCGCTTTGGTCTATTTTTTGTTTTTAAGGCAACTACGCAAAATCTTGTTGATGTTTGGAAAGAAAACGCTGTCGCAATTATCCGTATTTTGCTCGGTCATGTACTTTTCAAGTATGTTCCATTGCAATAATATGTCTTTTGCTTGCGTTTTACTACCCGAACTGCTAACGCTCATCAATAATCTTTTGCTCTGTTACCTTGGTTTTTGCAAAATTTTGTTTACGTTTGATATTGTTCGTTGCACAAATCTTTAATTAAAAAAGCTGTCTTTTTTCAAAATCGAACGTGCAAATGTCACTTATTTCACAAAATCGGTGGTATCGATACTGCTGTTTTTCAAAAATTATTGATAAAATAAAGGCAATAAATATTTAGTTTTTCAGTGTCAATGCCGTTCTTTTTCCAAAATTATGAGTATCGGCGGTACGACTTCAATTCCTTTTTGGCAAAACGGTTGATTTTATGTGCGTATTAGTGGTATAATATAACTAAATATGAGGTTATATAAGTAATATGAAAACTAAATTTAACGTAACAGGTATGACATGTTCTGCTTGCTCCGCTCACGTAGAAAAGGCAGTGGCAAAAGTGCAAGGTGTTACAAACGTAACCGTCAGTTTGCTAACAAACTCGATGGTATGCGAACATTCTTGTGACGTGCAAAACATCATCGATGCCGTTGTGAAAGCCGGTTATGGTGCAAATATCGACGGTCAAAATTCAATGGTTGTTGCAAAAAAAGCGCAAACGTCCATTCCTTTGTGGCGAGTTATCTCGTCGTTGGTGCTGTGCTTGGCGCTTATGTACGTCGCAATGGGTCACATGGTAAACTTGCCGTTGCCAAGTTTTTTAAGCGGTCCGCAAAACGCAACAAATTTTGCGTTGGCGCAACTAATTTTGTGTTTGCCCGTGTGGTATATCAACCGTAATTATTTTATCGTTGGGTTCAAACGATTGTTTTCCAAAGCTCCCAATATGGATAGCCTTATTGCCGTTGGTAGTAGCGCAGGCGCAATTTACGGCGTGATTATCATGTTTATGGTAGGCAGTGCACTGGGTAACGGCGATATGGCAACTGTCGAAACCTATCATCACCAACTTTATTTCGAGTCGTCCGCAATGATTTTAGCGCTTGTCAATCTTGGCAAGTATTTCGAAAGTCGTTCTAAACTCAAAACTGGCGATAGCCTTGCAAGACTAAAAAATCTCGCTCCCAAAAGTGCAATTTTGCTTGTTGATGGCAACGAAGTTACCGTAGATAGCAAAACAATCAAAGTGGGTGACGTGGTTGTCGTTAAGGCTGGTATGACGTTTCCTTGCGACGGAACTGTAATTAAAGGTAGTTGTTTTGTCGACCAAAGTGCATTAACGGGCGAACCTGTCCCTGTGGAAAAACAAGTGGGCGATAGTGTTGTCGGCGGATGCGTTAGTGCAGGTGGATTTGTTCAAGTGCAAGTAACGTCCGTCGGCGAAGAAAGTACTTTATCGAAAATTATTGCTCTTGTGGAAAGTGCAAGCACGTCCAAGGCGCCCATACAAAAACTTGCCGACCAAGTTTCGGCGGTGTTTGTTCCTGTCGTTATGGCAATTTCACTTGTGACGCTTGTCGTTTGGCTGATAGCAGGCAACGGATTATTCAACTCGTTGGATTTTGCAATTTCCGTGCTGGTTATAAGTTGTCCGTGTGCTTTGGGACTTGCAACCCCCGTTGCGCTTATGGTGGCAACAGGTAAGGGCGCACAAAACGGTATTCTTATCAAAAACGGCGAAATCTTGCAAAAACTGTCCACTGTGCAAACGGTAGTGTTGGATAAAACCGGCACTGTTACCATTGGTAAACCTGTAGTTGCCGACGTCGTTACAAATGTCGACGTGACGGAATTTTTGTCCGTTGTTGCCGGTATCGAAAAACAAAGCGAACATCCGCTTGGCAAAGCAGTTGTAGACTATGCCGAAAAACAAAACGTAACGCTTGCCGTTCCAACAGAGTTTCAAACTGTGGTCGGTCAGGGGGTTACGGCAACGGTAGACGGAATTAACTATGCCGTTGGCAACAAACGTCTAATGGACAGTCTTGGTGTAGACGTTACTGACGATTTGCAACAATACAAAGGCAAAACCTTGCTTTTGGTGGCAAAAAACAATGCTTTTTGGGGTATTATCACGGTTGGCGATCAAATTAAACCGACGTCGCAATTTGCAATAGAGCAACTTAAAGCGTTGGGTATCAAAACTGTACTGCTCACAGGCGACAACGCCTATTCCGCGCAGGAAGTTTGTCGTCAAGTTGGTATCGACGACTATTTCGCCGACGTATTGCCTAATCAAAAGGCGGAAAAGGTTGCTCAACTAAAACAAACGTCAGTATGTGCAATGGTAGGTGATGGTATCAACGATGCCCCCGCGCTTGCCACTGCCGACGTTGGATTTGCCGTAGCAAACGGCACAGATATCGCAATGGACAGTGCCGACGTAATACTCGTTCAAAATGATTTGCAAAGCGTTGCAACGGCAATTAGACTATCTAAAGCAACCGTACGAAATATCAAACAAAATCTATTTTGGGCATTTTTCTACAACGCGTTGGGCATTCCTCTTGCAGCGGGAGTTTTGTATCCTGCGTTTGGTATTAAACTTGTACCTATGTTTGGAGCGCTGGCAATGGCTTGTTCCAGTTTGTTTGTTGTAACCAACGCATTACGACTTAATTTTTTCAAAGCAAAACACAAAACGGCGGAGTGTTGCGCTTTGCCACAAATTAACAAAACGGAGATAACCACAATGAAATTTCAACTTTATATCGATGGTATGATGTGCTCTCACTGCACGGGCAGAGTAGAACAAACTTTGCGTTTGTTGGAAGGTGTAACAGACGTTGTAGTAAGTTTGGAAGGTAAATTTGCCCAAGTTACAACAACAACTCAAACAGCCGAAACGCTAAAATCAGCAGTTGAGCAACAAGGCTATACCGTAGTAAACGTACAACAATTTTAATCCTACGTAGTTGTAACCGTAAATGAGTAAAAATCGACAATGATTGTTTGCAAAACGTGTTAAGTGTACGATGATTGCAAAAATTATTAAAGGCATTTGTGGTAATAGTTACAATGCTCGATTGTTTTGTTTTGCGTAGGGCAGATTTCGAAAGTTACTACCGTTATCCAAATTTAGTGTGCGCAAAATAACACAGGTTTGCAACTAAAATTAACAAATACAAATAAACCGTACGTTGTGCTTTGCTCATTGCATAAAAATCGTGTAAAATTGCATATTCCTTTCATATAATAGGGGTATGAATAATTCCTTTGCACGATGTATTGACCAAATTTGCGGTCGCGAAATAACCTCTCTTGCCACCTACAAGTATTCAGTTTTCGGCGGAAACACCGTGGTTTTGGAAGGACACAACGGTATTTGCCACTATGGGCAGGACAAAATCATTTTTCAAGTTGGCAAGCAACAACTGACTATTTTGGGAAAAAAATTGCAAATCCGTTGTTTAGATAGGCACTTTGCGGTTGTCGTGGGCAGTGTTTGTTCCGTGGAGGTGTCCCAATGAGTTACACCAAAGTGACGTTTTGCGGACTTAACCTTGCAAGGTTACTCAACGGAATTTGCAAAGAGGGGATAAATGTTCTTTCCGTTACCAAATGCGGACAAACTTGTACGCTATCGGTACCACTAAAACAACGAAAACGTCTTTTGCAAATGCTAAAAGACAAAGGGTACAATGTAACGAACGTGCAAAACTATGGCACGGTAACAATTTGGAATTTTTGCAAAAGGCATTTTGTGATTGTGATTGCATTGATTGTTGCCATTGTCGCCTCTGCTGTTTTGTCTAATTATTGTTGCAAAATTGTGGTAAGTGGTGATGTGTCAAGCGACAAAGTGATTGAGCAAATGCAGTCGTTAGACGTTGCAATCGGTACAAATCTACGCAAACTTAACGTTGACAATTTGGAGAATGCACTTGCAACCAAACTAAACGTGACCTATGCAATCGTTACGCGAAAAGGTAGCGTTTTGTACGTTCAAACGGTGGCAAAAAAGCAAATTGACGCTCCCATAGATATGCACAAACGACGGGATATTGTTGCCACGTGCGACGGAATTGTTCAAAATTTACTTTGCGAACAAGGCACTCCTGTTGTAAACGTGGGCGATACCGTTAAAAAAGGCGACGTACTTATTGTTGGTGAACGACATTTTAATGATGATACAACGCAGGACGTGTATGCCTTGGGCAGAGTGGTTCTTACTCGCAGTGTTTCGGCATTTGCGCAGTACACCGGTACCAAAACGGAAGTGCAACGTACCAGGCAAAGTCAAACTGCCACACACGTGGTGCTTTTTGGTAAGTCCTACGGCAAAAGTTGTGACTACAAAAGTTACCAAACGGACGTTAAAAGCACGTTCTTGTATCCCTTAAACCTACAAATACAACATATAACGTACTATCAAACTGCACTTGTCACAACGAAAGCAACTTTGGACGAATGTGTTAGTCAACTTATGCAACAAGCGTTACAACAGGCAATGGAAGTTTGTGATTTTGCCGTAACCGACACTCAATATATAACCAATGCAAATGGCGTGACGGCTATTTTGCAAGGAACGGAAATTATAACCTAAGGAGAAAAACTTTGCTATCTAAAAAAATCGAAGTGGAGTCGATGGACGAACTTATCAAACTGTTTGGTCCGTTTGACGAAAATATCAAAGCAATTTGCAACGCTTTCGACGTAAAAGTTGTTATGGCGGAAGGGCAAAGTTGCTTGCTCGGTGAAGAACAAAACGTCGAAATGGCGTGCGCCGTGCTTAAAAAATTGCGTAGTTTTATCTACAAAGGCGATTCCATCGATATCGGTCGCGTAAACTATCTTTGTGATTGCGCCAAAGGTGATAAACTTGACGAAGTGGACCAACTTTTGGACGACGTTGTTGCAATCACCAACAAGGGCAAACCCATAAAAAGCAAAACGGTAGGACAAAAAAAGTACGTCGATTTGATGAAACGCAAAACCATCACTTTTGGCATCGGTCCTGCAGGTACGGGCAAAACTTACCTTGCCGTGGCAATGGCGGTAAACGCCTACAAGGCAAAACAGGTAGAAAAAATAATTCTTACTCGTCCCGCAGTGGAAGCAGGCGAAAAGTTGGGATTTTTGCCCGGCGATTTACAAGAAAAGGTAAATCCCTATCTGCGTCCGTTGTACGACGCATTGCAAGAGATGTTGGGTATCGACACCTACGGCAAAATGATGGAACGTGGCACAATAGAAATCGCTCCTCTTGCGTATATGCGCGGACGCACTTTGTCTAATGCGTATATAATTCTTGACGAGGCGCAAAACACCACTAAGGAGCAAATCAAAATGTTCCTTACTCGACTTGGAGAAAACTCCAAAATGGTAATAACCGGCGACCTTACGCAAATTGACCTACCAAGCGGACATACCAGTGGACTTAAACACGCGGTAAAAATACTAAAGAACATCGAGGATATTGGCATTATGCATTTTTCGGAAAAGGACGTTGTTCGTCATCCGTTGGTGCAACAAATTGTCAAAGCCTACGAAACAGAGGCGCAACATGGTAAAAAAGATTAAAAGTTCCATCAACTGGAAAAAGGTAATTTGGCTGTATATTTTGGCGTTTGTTGCCTTTTCGGCAATAACCATTTTGCCAAACTACAAAAAAGGCGACTACATTCAAGTGATAGTGCAACTGGTTGCAACGGCATTTTTGATGTTTGCTTTGGGCGCATATACCTATTTTGCCGACAAATCAATTTTGGAGCATTCGCGCAAAACATTTGCAACAATTATCACGATGATAATTTCCTACTGCGTAATTTGGCTATCCACTTTGTGGCAGTACGGATACAATATCGTACCTTTCGCGTTGTGCAGTCTTGTGTTGTCGTTGATTGTATCTAACCGTACGGGATTTTTCGCAAACTTCGTAGTTATAATGCTGTACTTTATGCAGATGATAAACTGGCAAAGCAACGCGACTTTGGCATCGGAAAACCTATTCTATTTGCTGTTTGGTGGACTTATCGAAGCAGTTTTGACTGCTTTCGTTTTGGGCGGACAATACAGCCGTATCAAGTATATTGCCATTGGCTTTTTTATGGGTATCGTTTCGGCAATTTGTTTTGTGGTAAGTTACTCGATATTTGTTGACCGTGCTCTTTGGTCGTGGCAAGAACTTGGCACTTGCATTACTTGGTCGTTTGCAAGCGGTATCGCATCGGTAATGCTAATGTTTATCATCGTGCCTTTATTCGAGCGTATTTTTAATATCGTTTCGGTGTTTAGATATGCGGAAATTGCCACCAGCGATACTCCGCTTATGCGCCAACTGTTTCAAAAGGCACCCGGTACCTACAACCACAGTTTGACGGTCGCAAACTATGCCGAAGCGTGTGCGGTTGCTATTGGTCAAAGCGGTATCGAGGCGCGTGCGGCGGCGTATTACCACGATATCGGCAAGATGAAAAACCCACTTTACTTTTCGGAAAACCAATTTAACGGCAACAATCCCCACGATGCAATGACTCCTGAAGCAAGCGTTAGTATGATAAAAACGCACACAACCTACGGACTTGCATTGGCAAAGGAACACAACCTGCCCAAGGAAGTGCAATCGGCAATAATCGAACATCACGGCACAATGCCGTTAAAGTATTTCTACTTAAAAGCGCAAAAGTACACCGACGGCGTTTTGCCTTACGACGGTTATTGTTACGAAGGTCCTAAACCGCAAAATAAAATTTCTGCAATTTTGATGATTTGCGATGCCTGCGAATCGGCGTTGCGCGCTTCTACGGATATTTCATCAGCGGAAAAAATCGTGGACGGTATCGTTAGTGAACGTTTTGCCTTTGACCAATTTTCCGAGTGCGATATCACCATGAAAGAAATCGACATCATCAAAACAACTATTTTAACAACTTACTTGGGTATCAAGCACAAGCGCGTAAAGTACCCCGACGTAAAATTGGAGAGTGACCTAAAATGAAAATTTACTTTAACGGTGTAGGATTTTTCCGCAAACACGCAATCAAAAAACTTTTGGAAAGCGCTTTGAATCATCTCAATCAACCGAGCGAACTATTGGAAATGACGCTTTCTATTGTGGACGAAGAACAAATCAAACAACTCAACAAAGATTTTCGTGACGTGGACAAGGTCACCGACGTGTTGTCTTTTCCCACTTGCGATAACCCCACTCGCGGTGCAATCACGGTGGTGTGCGACCAAGTCAACCCTGAAACTGACCTTGTAAATATCGGCGACGTAGTAATTTGTATGCAACGTGCCAAGGAGCAAGCACAAGAGTACGGCCACAGTCTAAAACGCGAATTGTCCTTTTTGGCAGTGCACGGATTGTTGCACTTGCTTGGCTATGACCATATGAACGAAACCGATGAAAAGCAAATGTTTGACTTGCAAAAGAAAATTTTGCAACAAGCGGGTATAAACAGATAACAATTTTTCAACGCCGTTTGCACGCATAACGACACAAAACTACACGTTTAATACTGCAAAAAGAAATTGTTGAACGGTTGTTTCGCGCAAAACGTAGTAAATGCAAATCTGTTTGTAGCAAATACAAATTTGTTGTACATCGGGTTTGCAAATCAAATAAAATAGCAAATTTTTTTATATCACGATTGTAATTTTTGGAATAGAGATTAACTCTAATAATTTCAAAAGTTGCAACGTCAGTGTAAAAATCAAATAAAGGACTACAATGAGAAAAACAGGATTTATTGCGATAGTAGGTCTTGCCAACGCAGGCAAATCGACGTTGCTCAATGCACTTATTCAACAAAAAGTTAGTATCGTTTCACCGAAGCCACAAACTACACGTGATTCTATAATGGGAGTATGGACGGACGCCGATTCGCAAATTGTTTTTGTAGATACGCCGGGATTTTTGCAAAGTAAAAATGCCCTTGGCGACTACATGCTAAAAAGCATCGACAACGCCGTGGACGACGTGGATTGCGTAATGGTAGTTGTGGACGGCCACGACGGAATTAGTGACCGCGAAATATCTCAAATTACCAAGTATACAAAGCAATCTGCACCGGTAGTTGTGGTAATTACCAAAATTGATATATCCCAAAAGGAAAAACTTTTGCCGGAACTTGCCAAACTCAATCAAATTGAAGGCATTGACCAAGTATTTTGCGTGTCGGCAAAGCGCAATAACGGTGTGACGGAACTAAAACAAGCACTCAAAAAGTATCTTACCGGTACGGAAATGTACTTTGAAGAGGACGATATCACCGACAAGAGCGAAAGATACCTTGTTTGCGAAATTATCCGCGAAAAGGTTTTGCTCTCTTGCGAGGCGGAAATACCCCACGGCATTGGTATTGCACTTAACAAATTTGCCTACGAAGACGGCGCTTGGAATATCGATGCTACCATTTTGGTGGAAAAGGCGTCGCACAAACCCATTGTTTTGGGCAAGCACGGTACTATGATAAAAAGTATCGGCATACATGCACGCGAAAGTATCGAAAAACTTATGCAAAGCCCCGTTTTTCTTACGCTTTGGGTAAAAGTCAAGGAAGATTGGCGCAACAATCCAAGCGTGCTTAACGAACTTGGCTACTCCAACCGCAAAAAAGACTAATTTTGCTTTTTGCAAGACGTCTTTCATTTGTTGACGTTGTAAGTGCAAATTTATTACAGTGTTTTGCCGATTGTAAAAACGTTACAAGATGATTTGAACCTGCTCGAATTGTCTACACAAACAATAGCAAATACGTCATCGTTGTAACCGATTGTTTTATCTGTATTTACGTGTGCCATACAAATGCTTGCATAAAAGTAATAACAATTATTGCAAATACACTAATTGTACTAAAAATATTTTCTAACAAGTGCATAATTGCCCATCAAAAACCCCAAACTAAAATTGATATATTTCGGTTTTGGTAACCACTCGTTTAGTGGCAAAGCAGTAGTTAATATTTTGCAAATTGCTATATTGTTTGCAGTGAAATAACTCCTGATTGACGTCATAAACATTGAATTCCAATTTTTCAATGCTTAAAGATTGTCAGTTTTGTTCAGTCGTTATAGTAAGTTGTCGTACAAAATTATTTGCGACTTTGCAAATCTTGCTGAAAGTGTTACCAAATTTGCCATTAAGAGTATCAAAATTAGGTATTTAAGGGGTGCTTTGATGAAAGACGTGGTTTGGAAACTTTTTGAACAAACGGGCAACACGGCATATTATCTACTCTATAAGGAACTTACCAAAAATGGACGTAACGACAAAAGCCATCGTCCTAAAAACAACTGACTATGGCGAAAGTGACAAGTTTATATTGCTCTATTCGTTGGACTACGGCAAAATTTCCGTCCACGCAAAAGGTATTCGCAAGGCAAAGGCAAAATTAAAATTTGCCGGCGATACTTTTTGCTTTGGTAACTACGAACTATCCCAAACGGGCGATAGATTTTTGCTAAAAACCTGCGACCAAATAGAAAGTTTTTTTTCACTGCGCGAAGATATCGTTGCATATTACTCTGCTTGTGCTATTGCCGAGTGTCTTGTTAATTACACGGAAGAAGGGCAAAGCGATCCGCATCTTTTTGTGGAAACGTTGCGCGCCTTGGAACAACTGGTGCTGGGTATCAACCCTCTTACGGTAGTGCTACGCTATTTGTTGGAGTTTGTGAAAATGCAAGGTTTTGCATTGGATTTTAAACGTTGTGCCGAGTGTGGCACTGTTGCCAAAAAGATGTTTTTGGATTTTCAAAAGGGCGGTATTTTGTGTGACGAACACCGCACGGCGGAAAGTATCGCAGTGTCGCCAAGAGTTGTATCTGCTTGTAATTTGTTGGAAGGTATGCCCTTCGACAAACTAAAAACGGTAACCTTTTCCAATGAACTTCTAAAAGATGCATTGGACGACGTTTCTAAATACATATCTCACAGTTTTTATCCCAACAAAAGTTTGGTGGAACTGCTGCATTTGGCATAGAATTATTATCGTGATACGTCTAAATTTTTACAATCATATGCCGATGTTTAATATATCTTGTTCGTAATTTTCAAAATCATTGCAGTAGTACCAAACTACTGCTTTTTTGTTGTGGCGTACTTTTTTTGTGCATTATTTGTTTTTTTTTGTCTTTAATCCCCCACATTTTGTTTGCTTTTATTATTAAATAATGATAAAATATACTCAAAGTCGAAACAGTAATTAATAATTTTACTGCAGTTTTCTTAAAAATAAGTGTTGCAACGCGAATTTTTTGTCGTTGTAAACTTATTTTTTTTATATTGAGGTTTTTATGATTTTTGGAAAACACATCAACAAGTTTTATATCAAGTATCTTTTCGTTTTGTTGCTTGGTGTTGTTGCTCTTGTTGCCGTAGACTACTTCCAACTTAAAATTCCCGAGTACTATGGTATGGTTATCAATGGCGTCAACAACGGCGTTGTCGATTTTAACGGCGAAACGGTAGCCTTTGATATGGACTTTTTGTTTAATCACATTTGCTTACCTATGTTTTTGGTAGCATTGGTAATGGTTACTGGGCGTTTTTTGTGGCGTATTTGCTTTTTCGGTAGCGGTATCAAGGTAACACGCGACCTTCGTCGTGAAATGTTCGACCACTGCAAAGATTTAAGTTTGCAATACTATCACCGTAACAAAGTGGGCAATTTGATGAGTTTGTTCACCAACGACTTGGATACCATCGAAGAGTGTTTTGGTTGGGGCATTTTGCTTGCATGCGATATCGTGTTTTTGGGCGGAATGGCAGTAATCAAAATGTTTATGATGAACTGGGTTATGACGCTTCTTTCGTTAATACCAATGGTATTTCTTGTTGCGATTGGTATTATCATGGGCAAGTATCTTACTCTAAAATGGGATGCGCGCCAAGAAGCTTTTTCCGATTTGTCTGATTTCGCACAAGAAAGTTTTTCCGGTATTGCCGTTATCAAAGCGTTTGTAAAGGAATTTAAGGAACTGCTTGCATTTAGACGTCTAAATCGCAAAAACGAAGATGCCAACATTGCATTTACAAAACTTTCCGTAACGCTAAACATCTGCGTTACAATGTTTGTAGAGTCTACCACGGCAATCATTCTCGGTTACGGCGGATATCTCGTTCACGAAAAGATTTTCGATGCCGGCATGCTTATGGAATTTATCGGCTACTTTACAAGTATCGTTTGGCCGATGATGGCAATTACCGATATGATCGATATGTCGTCGCGTGGCAGAGCGTCGTTAAAGCGTGTTTCCGAACTATTGGATACCAAACAAGACGTTGCCGATAGTGTAAATGCACAACCTATCGACAAAGTTGACGGTCAAATCACTTTCCAAAATTTAACTTTCCGTTACCCCGACGGCGACTACGATGCGCTTAGTGACGTTTCTTTCAACATCAACGCAGGCGAACTTGTTGGTATTGTGGGTAAAACCGGTTGCGGAAAAAGTACCGTTGCCGATATTATACTTCGTTGCTACAACGTTCCCGACGGTACTGTTTTTGTGGATGGCAAGGACGTAAACGATATCACTATTGATAGTTTGCGCGATTATTGTGCATACGTTCCGCAAGATAACTTTTTGTTTAGCGATACAATTTCCGCCAATATCGGTTTTTCAACCGACGACGCAACTCAACAGGAAGTGGAAAATTATGCCGAACTTGCCGACGTTCACAACAACATTGTAGAGTTTCAATATGGCTACGATACAATTTTGGGCGAACGTGGCGTAACTTTGTCCGGTGGACAAAAACAACGTGTTTCCATCGCTCGTGCGTTAATAAAGCAAGCGCCGATTCTTATTTTGGACGACTCTGTTTCTGCAGTTGATACCAACACCGAAAAGGTAATTTTGCAAAACTTACGCAACACTCGTCAAGGTAAAACAACTTTGCTTATTGCACACCGTATTTCCACTGTACAAGATTTGGACAAAATCATTTTGTTGGATGACGGCAAGGTTGTGGACGTAGGAACTCACCAAGAACTGCTTGCTCGTTGTCACGAATACAACGTGATGGTAGAACTACAAAAACTCGACGAAGAAAAGGGGGATAACTAATATGAAAGAATATCTACCGCTTCTTATCGTTGGCGCAATAATCGGTGTTATCACCGCCGTTTTGATTGTTGTGTATGCACTTATAAAGGACAAAAAGGAAAGCATGGGCTTTGACCGTAAAATGAAGGACGGCGAACTGCTTTCTCGCTTGTTAAAGTATGCAAAACCCTACTGGAAAAGTTTTCTTTTGGTGTTTTTTATAATGATTGCGTCCATCGCATTCAGTTTGGTTTCTCCTTTGTTTATTTCTAATATTCAAGGTCTAATCAAAACGCCCGAAGGGTTCGAGATGAGCGATTTGATTGTTCGCGTTGTAATTTACGTATCGATATTGATAGTATCGCTTGCTTGCACCTATTTCCAATCACTTATTTTGCAATCGGTAGGACAAAAAATCGTATCTCAACTGCGCGAAGATACTTTCACGCATATTGAAAGTTTGTCGCATGCGCAACTATCAAAAATTCCTGTCGGCAAACTTGTAACTCGTGTCAGCAACGATACTCATGCAATTTCCAGCATGTTTACAAACATGATTGCCAATTTGGTGCAAAACTGCTTTGTAATAGTGGGCGTTGTGGTAATGATGTTTTCCATCAACTACATGCTAACGCTAATGATACTTTGCTTTGTGCCGTTTATCGTGTTGTTTACGATAATCTTCCGCAAGTTTTCTCGTAGAGCGTATCGCAAAGTAAAAGACGGTACAACGGATATAAACACTTTCCTTTCGGAAAATATGTCCGGTATGAAGATTATTCAAATTTTCAATCGTCAACAAACCAAAATGGACCAGTTCGACGACAAAAACAACAAGTTGTACAAAGCCGTTCGCGGCGAAATTTTGGTGTTTGGTATATTCCGTCCGCTAATCTACATGTTGTATATTCTTTCGGTACTGTGCTTGTTTTACATGGGTAGCTGTGGTGTTATTCAAGATACTCACTTTATGGGACAAGTTATCACCAGCGAAACGATTGTTGCGTTTTACATGTACATTTCCAAGTTGTTTAATCCGTTGCAATCGTTGGCGGAGCAATTCCACCGTTTGCAATCGGCATTTGCCTCTGCGGAAAAGATATTTACCATTATGGATATTCAACCGGAAGTTGTCGATGCACCCGATGCAATCGAGTTGGACGACGTTAAAGGCGAAATCGAATTTAAAAACGTTTGGTTTGCTTATAACGAAGGCGAGTGGGTACTAAAAGACGTTTCCTTCCATATCAACGCTAACGATACCGTTGCGTTTGTTGGTGCAACCGGTAGCGGTAAAACGACTATTTTGTCGTTATTGTGTCGTAACTACGATATTCAAAAGGGACAAATTTTGTTGGACGGTATCGATATCCGCAATATCAAAATTGCCTCTCTTCGCAAGCATTTCGGTCAAATGTTGCAGGACGTTTTCCTATTTGCAGGTACAATTCGCAGTAACATCGTTTTGCACGACGACTTTACCGACGAGCAAATTTTGGAAGCGTGCAAATACGTAAACGCCGATACGTTTATCAACAAACTTACAAACGGTTTGGACGAGGAAGTTCGCGAACGCGGTAACAACTTCTCTGCAGGTCAACGTCAATTGTTGTCCTTTGCACGTACAATCATTCACCGTCCCGAAGTTATGATTTTGGACGAAGCAACGGCAAATATCGATACGGAAACGGAAGTGCTAATTCAAGACAGTCTAAACAAGATGATGAATATCGGTACAATGCTTATCGTTGCACACCGACTTTCCACAATCCAACACGCCGACAACATTATCGTGCTTTCTCACGGACAAATTGTAGAGCAAGGAAACCACGACCAACTACTAAAACAAAAGGGTATGTACTACGATTTGTACACTTTGCAGTTCACAAAGGAACAACTTACTAAAAAACAAAATGCGTAGTTGATAACTAACGTGCGTTGCGTTTGATTTGTCTATAAAATGATAGCATAGCGTTAAATTGAAAAATATTCGTATATGTTATCTTTCGACTAAACTACAAAATCTCTCGGTAATTATTGTGTTATCGAGAGGTTTTTTATATGCAAATTGTTGCAAACTATAATAAAAAATGGTACAATAGTTAGCGAAAAAAATAATTGAGGAGTTCACTAATGAGCAAATTTTTTCTTTCTACCGATTCTACGGCAGATTTATACAAAGACGAAATAGAAGCACTGGGGTGTGGATTTTTGCCCCTTACCATTGCTATCGAGCGTGACGGAAACACGACATTTTTGCCGGATAATTTCCAAACACAACAAGAATACGTAGATTTCTTTGAGATGCTCAAAGATAAATCCAATAACGTTTCTACATCCAAAAATAACACGGAAATTCACCGCGAATATTTTGAATCGCTCGCTAAAGCAGGACACAACAACGTTTTGCACTTTACAATCAGTTACGGACTTGCCAATACATTGGATAATGCCGAAGAGGCTGCCAAAATCGTAAAGGAAAAGTATCCCAAGTTCAATTTGAAGGTAGTGGAAAGTTGCACAACGACCGTTGGCCAAGGTATGCTGGTTCGTATCGCTGCAAAAATGCGTGACGAAGGCAAATCTCTAAATGAAACTTACGACTACGTGCAAGAAGTTAAACATCGCATCCAACACTTTATCATGGTAGACGACTTGTTCCACCTAAAAAAGGGTGGTCGTGTTAGCGGCGCTGCCGCAACTATCGGTACGTTGTTGCAACTAAAAGTTATCATTTCATTCGATAAGGAAGGTAAACTAAAGGTTATCAAAAAGGTAACAGGTGGCAAGTTGAAGGCTATTGAAACCATTTTGAAGGACGTAGAACAATTTACATTTGCCGACGATTGCTATCCTGTTGTTGTTCACACCGGCAACGAAGAACTTGCGCAAAAATTTGCACAAAAAATTCAAGCACGCTTTGGTATCACTCCGGAAATCCGCATTATGGGACCGACAATTGGTTGCCACGTTGGTTCCGGTGCAGTTGCATTTGCATTTATCGCAAACGAACAACGTCCGTATTAACAAAACATTACAACTAAAAACACAAAGCCCATGGAGTTTTCCACGGGCTTTTTACGTTTAGACGTTAAATATTATGATGATATTTTATCAATCTATATGTCAAATATTGGGGGGAAGAAAGTTTTATTTCTATACATAATTGTTTGGCTCTTAAATATTGGAATGATACTTTATCAAAAGTATGGATTGTTTGTGCTTAAGTATTGTCTGTTTTTTTTTCGCAACCAAACATTTATTATATAACTTAAGTCTTTGCTAACAGAAAAATCACTTGTAACGAACGATTGTTGATTTGTCGAATCTTGTTAGAAATATCGGTGTAAACTTTTTGTATAATCAAACGTTAATTGCAATCATCGACCATCTAAATATCAAACAATATCTATAAATACTAATCAATACTTAAATACCAAACACCAACCAAATGTAAATATATGCAGGGATGATTGCCGCAAGGGTAAAGGGAATGCCGATTTTGAAGAAGTCAGCGTTTTTAACTTCGTAACCGTTTTTACGCAAAATGCCTATTCCTGCGATGTTTGCCGATGCCCCGATAGGCGTCATGTTTCCGCCGAGAGTCGCTCCGGAAAGCAATCCAAAGTACAGTGGTGTGGCAACGAGTGTGGCGGATAATCCCAAATCGGGTGCTAATTGCGTTGCCAACGCACCGATAACGGGAATCATCGTTGCAACGTATGGGATGTTGTCGATAAATGCGGAAATCACAACCGAACCCCAAACTATAATGGTGTATAGTAAAAATACGTTGCCACCTCCAAGTTTTTGCAACAAAATTGCGAGTAAGTCGATAACGCCTTCGTGTTTGATGCCGCCGATAATCAAAAATAGACCCAGTAGCAATCCTAACGTTTCAAAGTCGATAGCCTTCAACGGCGACGTAACAGCTTCCCATTTTTTGTTGCGGATAACGTTGTAAACAAGCCCAATTACAAAATATGTACAGCAGATTATACCGTTCGTTTCGTTGGGAAGGTTCCACGATGTGGGTGCGAAGGAACCCAAAATTAACGTGCCGATTGTAGCGAGAAGCAAAATGCTTGGTACGTAGTCGTTAACTTCCGTAAGTTGTTCCACGCGTGGTATGGGTGCTTTTTCCTTGCGGAAAACAAAGTATACGATAATTGCCGAAAGCACTGCGCCCAGTTCGACGGCAAAAAATATCGACGGTTTGCCTTGATACCAGAAGAAATCCAAAAAGGTCATATCTAATGCCGAACCCAGCATAATAGCGGTGGTGTCGCCTACCAGCGTTGCCGCTCCTTGTAAATTGGAAGATACCGCAATAGATATAATCACCGGTACGGGGTTGGTATCTAACTTTTTGCAAATGGCAAGTGCCACAGGTGCAACCATCAAAACGGTAGCAACGTTATCTACAAATGCGGAAATAACCCCGGCAAACAATGATAAGCATACTGCCGCCCATTGCACGTTAGGTACTTTGCGCATTATCAAATCAGCCAAACGAGCAGGCATTTTGCTTTGAATAAACAATTCTACAAGCCCCATTGTTCCGCCAATCATCATCAGTACGTTAAAGTCGATTTCGCCCAAAATGTCTTGTAGCGGAAGCATACCCGCAATGATGAAAATCAGCGCAGAGCCAAGCGCAATATATGGACGATATTTGCTAAAAATTAGCATTGCAACGTAAGTGATTGCAAAAATAACAATCGCAATTATCGTTGTGGACGAAATAACCATCGTTTGTTTCTCCTTTGTGATTAACTTTTTGTACATTATATCACAAAACAAACCCTTGTGCACGTCTACTTTGCAAAAATGCAAACAATTTAGTTCGCTATGATATAAATATCAAAAATATAGGCAAAACGTAGTAAAAAATATAGAAAGTCAAAATAAAAAACCAATTTGCAACCAATGGGTTATATGTATTTTCGACATCAATAATAGTTATTCTGTATTGTTTATGGAATTTTCGTTGCGTTGTAAACGTCAACCGCAAACATTCTACTGCTATTTTATTTTTCGTATGCTGTTTTACGGTCGACTGCGGAATAAAACAGCAAAACGACCTCATATACTGCACTTGACAAAAAATCTACAAAAATTTTTAGTTGGGTATTGAATATTGAATTACTATATGGTATAATGTGGATGGAAGAAGGGTTCGTTTTCTTCTAATAAAGAGTTTGGAGGTATTACTATGAAACTCGAAATAGTAACAAAAAACTATCACGTAACGGACAGACTTGAACAAATTTTGATTGGTAAAACCAAACGTTTGGATAAGTATTTCCCTGATAGCCAAACCCCCTGCAAGATTGTTTTGACCGACCAAGGACGTACCTGCAAAATGGAAATTGCTATCAACTATCACGGCAACTACATTCGTGCGGAAGTTTCCGGCGACACAATGTACTATAATATCGACACGTGCCTGCCAAAACTTGAGCGTCAAATTGTCAAACACCGTGACAAGCTTAGCAAGTCCTACAAGATGCCGGAAGTTTCCAACGACTACGAGTTTGTTTCCGACGTGGAACCACAAAGTCCCCTTGCAATCACCAAGGTAAAATCCTTCGAAGTTGGTCGTATGACACCGGAAGAAGCAGTGGAAAGTTTGGATATGTTGGATCACGATTTTTACGTGTTTGTTAACCAAGCGACCGACAATGTAGAAATTGTCTACCGCAGAAAGGACGGAACAATCGGTCTTCTGCAACCATTGATTTAGTCTTTGTCCGTTTGTTAGTCAAATGTAAAAAACTGTTACAAAAATTGACGACCGAAGTATTGTTGTGTTTTGTGCGAGTTAGATAATATCAACGTAAAACAATCAATACTAACGGATTATACAACACTTGCAAAATTTACAGCATTTATCTGTAAATAACGAGTAAACTGCAGTATTGAGTATGATTTTTAATATTGCAAAATTGTAAAAAATACTTAACTAATTTTTAGATAAATTTGCAATAATTAGATGGGGTTTTGCATTTACTTATTGGAGAGTAACAAATCAATTTTTTGCAACACGGAAATATAAATACAGATTAACTTTGCTTGCAGAATTATTTTTGTTCTGCAAGCATTTTTTTAAGATAATTCGATAATTATACAATATTTTTTGCCGTCAAGGTTGACGTTGCTTTGTTTCACGGTGAAAAATCGATATATCATACAACTTACTTGTCAGTAAAAATGCCATACGTATACGATTTTTGTTGCAAAAAACGTAGTTTTCGACAATTTCGAAGTGTAACTAAAAAAATATTTTGCAATTTACTATTCTTGTAGGCGATGTTTATGATATAATGTAAAAAAGGAGGCAAAATGAATTTTCTAACGTTATTGGCAAGTGGTTTTGCTGATTCCAGTTTTGCACGGTTGTTTGCCGATATGAATCCATGGTGCGTGTGCTTGTTTGTGATTGGCTTGATTTTTTGCGTAATCGAAGTATTTATCCCCGGATTTGGATTTTTCGGTATTTTCGGCAGTGCGATGATTTTGCTTGGTATAATCTTGCGTCTTGCAAACGGTGGCGACGGTTGGATGCTGTTGTATATGTTGCTTATTTTTGCAACTATATTAGTGTTACTGTTCGTGTTGTTTTCTAAATTGGTAAACAAGCGGTCGCACGCTAAAAATTCCATTTTTAATAGTGGCGTTTCTGTAGCGGAAGGTCGAACGGAAGGTACCAAAGATTTTACTGCATTTTTGCAAAAAGTAGGCATAACCCAAACAACTTTACGTCCCGTTGGCAAAGCAATGTTCGACGGCGAAGTGTTAGACGTCGTCGCTCGTGACGGTTTTGTAGAAAAGGGCAAACAAGTGCAAGTAATTGCAGTTGAAGGACAAAAAATTGAAGTAATAGAGCTACAGGAGGACTAATTTATGCTCAATTTGTTTTTAGCAGCTACATCCACCGGCGGTGTAGAACCGGCTATTATTGCCGTTATCGTGGCAGTGGTAATCATTATCTTTTTGGCAATAGTACCTATTGGTACTTGGTTTACCGCTGCAATTAGTAACGCGCACGTATCTATGAGCCGTCTTATCGGTATGAAAATGCGCCGTATCAAGTACAAAATGCTTGTAGACGTGTATATTCGTGCGCGCAAAGCGGGGTTAAGTATTGATATTAGCGATTTGGAAAGTCACGTTATGGCAGGCGGTAACGTATCAAACGTGGTAAATGCTCTTATTTCCGCCCACAGCGCAAATATTGATTTGTCTTTGCAATCGGCTAAGGCAATCGACCTTGCCGGACGTGACGTGCTCAACGCCGTAAAAGTATCGGTAAACCCCAAGGTTATCGAAACTCCCGTTATTTCCGCTATTGCCAAAAACGGTATCGAGTTGCGCGTTAAAGCGCGTGTAACGGTTCGTGCGAATATTTCACGACTTATTGGCGGCGCCGGAGAAGAAACCATTATTGCCCGCGTTGGTGAAGGTATCGTAACTACCGTAGGTTCGTCAGAAACCCACAAGGAAGTGTTGGAAAACCCCGACCTTATTTCTAAAACTGTTTTGAAAAAAGGTTTGGATGCAGGTACCGCTTACGAAATTTTGTCTATTGATATTGCCGACGTAGACGTTGGTAGAAACATCGGTGCACAACTGCAAATGGACCAAGCAGAAGCGGACAAACGTATCGCACAAGCAAATGCGGAAGAACGTCGTGCAATGGCTGTCGCTACCGAACAAGAAATGCGTGCCTACACTCAAGAAATGCGCGCAAAGGTAGTAGAAGCGGAAGCGGAAGTTCCACGTGCTATGGCGGATGCGTTGCGTAACGGACGTATCGGTATTATGGACTACTATCAACTTCAAAATATTCAAGCGGACACGGCAATGCGCCAAGCAATTTCCGGCACAGGCGATACTCAAACGCCGTCAGGCGGTAGCGGTGGCAAAGGAAGTAAAAAGTAGGAGTTGCCTATGTTAAACTTTTTATGCTCGATAGTCGACGAGTTAGATGACGTTGCGTATTTTTTTGTCGTAGCAGTGTCAATAATCATTTGTGTGATTAGTTTTGTCAAAAGAAAGATCAAAGAGCAAATGAACGAAATTGAAAGTAGTAGTGATGACGATGACGACGATACATCGTTACAAAGTAGCGGTTACGGACTAAACGACTACTTAACGGAACAGCAAAATCGTTACCTAAATTCTCTAAAACAACGCAAAACGGCACAACAACCTAAACCATCGGTAACTGTGGGCGACGGACACGCTCACTACGGCACAGTGGAAACTTACGAACCTATCGTAGGTTCTTTGGGTAGCATAAGTGACGAAGGTTGTGACGAACTTGATGGCGTACGCCTTATTGCAACGGACATTATGTACGAAACGGACGACGACCACACTGCCTACGATTTGAACGCCATAGGAAAAAGTATTGTGCTTGGCGAAGTGCTAAATAATCCGCGCTTCAAAACACCTTACGGCAAAAGATAAAAGCACGTTGCAGTAGTTTTGATAGATATTTCTTGCAATATTGCGTATGAAAATCGGGCATTTGCTAATATCAAATGCGGACAATAACTAAATAACAAACAAAAAGAGCAAACGCACAAATGCGCTTGCTCTTGGTTTTCATCAAACAACAAAATCGATAGACTGCAATTACAACCTGTCGATTTTATTTATTGTTGTTTTTATTGTTTGTAGTTAGTTTATTTAACTGATAAAGTGTGTAAATTTTGGGCGTAGGTACAATAAACTACAATACGTATGCGCAAAATCAATACAACTTTTATCTATTGTTGAGTGATGTATTTGTTTACAATATCAAGATATTCTTCTTTTGTGATTGCGCCCTTTTCGTAAAGTTCTCGTGCAATCTTCAGTTTATCCAAAACCTTTTGTGGCAACACGTCGGTGTGTTCGTAGGTGGTGTCGGAAACGTCGCTAACGCTACTGTAATCTTGTGCCATAAACAACACGTCGTCGGTTGATTGGTTTGCTGCTTGGTCGCAATGTTCACCAACCGTAACGGCAATTTCGTCAACATCGGCGGTTTGTATTTTTGATTTTCTTTTTGCGTTACCGACGGCACAAAGCGTTGCGATAAACATAAATAGCAAAACTACTGCAATGCCGCCCAATACCAAAATGTATAGTCGTTGATATGTATCGAACATCGACTTCCTAAACAAAGCAGTAATGCCTCCGCTGATAGCAACTGACAAAAGTGCTAAAATACAACCCGTAACTATATTTTTGCTATGTCTTCCGTATATCAAAAGATTGGTTGCCAACAGCAACAAAATTGTCGGTAAAGCAAAAACTACGCCCCAAACTGCTATCGAGCCGTCAATGCCAACTGTTTTGGCAATTTCAGCAAGACTGTCGTGCATTGACGCAAAAACGCCTGCGGACAGTTCTCCGCCGAGATAGGGCAAGAACAGCACAACGGTAACGGTGCCGAGTGCGATTGTCATAAACAAACAAATAATGCCAAAAATAGTTTGCCATGCTTTGCAACCTTTCATAAGTGTGTTCCTCGCAAATAAAATTTTTTACTATACAGTCACTTGAAGATAATTATACTATAAAAAAAATCATTTTGCAATAACTATTTTTACTCTCAACGGTATCGATTGCAATTTTTTGTTTTTGTATTGCATTATTTGCCAACACGATTGTTCCAAAACTACAGTAGTAATACATCCGTTCGCGCAATTTGCTGTTTGCGTTGCCATAATCATAAATACATCGTTTACCAATGCAGATTATTTTACTATCAAAAAGTGGTTGTTGTGTTATTTTTCAAAACTCGTTAGCATAATCTTTGCCAAAATATTTGACATATTTTGCAATAAATTATAATATTAAATCGTAATTCAAAACCGCTTTATTTTGCGGAATTTTTTATGTTTTTAGGAGTGCAAATTGCTACGCAAAAAAAGCCTTTGGCAATGGATAAAAGAATATTTTGAAGTTTTTGTGGCATCGATGTTTATTGCGATTTGCATGTACACTTTTGTTAACCCCACAAAAATTGTCGCAGGCGGTATTACCGGAGTTGCAACCACGTTAAGCTTTGTCTTTTCGGCGATTTTCGATACTGTCACCGTCGATCAAATTATGCCCGTTTTGTACATTTCGTTAAATCTGCCCATTATGGTTCTTTCGCTAATTTTTTTGCGTGGTGATTTTACCATAAAAACGATTTTTTCCGTGATAGTTTCTACTGTTGCGATGTCTATTTTTCCCGTGGTTGTTCCCGATTTTCAATTTTTTGAATCGCGCATTATTTCTACGATTATGGGCGGAATGCTTTTGGGCGCCGGAATGTATCTTGGTGCTGTAAACAATGCAAGCAATGGCGGTACGGAAGTTATTGCGCGAATTATCGCTGCCAAACATCCCGAGCTGGATTTATCAAAAGTTATAATGATTATCAACTTTATCCTTACAGTGCTTGGCGGTGTTACCATCATGATTGTGGAAGGCGAAAGTTTTTGGATAGTGATGTATTCGCTGATGTTTGTTGTTGTCGCAAGCGAATTTATGGGTATGTTACAACGCGGATTTGATAACCCTCAAAAGTTTTTGATTGTAACAGGCAAAAGCCAACAACTAAAGGACGCAATTACAAACAACTTCAAGCGCGGACTTAACATTGTGGAAACAACTAACTGCTACGACGGGGTGCAACGCAAAATGCTTATTGTCGTGGTGCAGTTCAGGCAATCCCCCAAACTAAAACAACTAATTGCAGTTATCGATCCCGACGCTTTTACCGTTGTAAAAGACGTTTACGACGTATTTTCTCGTCCGACATTTAACCGGAGTTACATCAACAATGAACACAAAAACTAAAAACAAACTTACCGATTTGGCTATCATATTTGTTGCAGCACTAATTTCCGCTATTTCATTGGAAGTGTTTTTGTTGCCAAGCGGATGTATCGCAGGCAGTTCCACAGGTATCGCAGGCATTTTAGATATAGCTTTTACCAACTTGAATCCAACAATGTGGTATTTTTCTGCAGGTGTGTGGATGTTCCTTATCAACCTTCCTATTTGTATCTATCTGTTTGTTAGCCACAGCAAGGAATTTGCCACACGTACCTTCTTTTACGTGACGTGCATTTCCGTTATGCTTGTTTTGTTAAGATTACTTGGACTTGCCGACACCTTTAACGGTTTTATCAATAAGGGCGAAGCCCCCGATAAAGTTGTATATGTTCTTGTTGGCGGTGCACTTCGTGGAATTTGCCTTCCGTTAGTTATCACACGCAACGCATCTACGGGCGGTAGCGACGTCGTTGGACTTATCGTTCAACGCAACGCAAAAAAAGGCAGTAGCGGTGCAATGCGTGCTATTCTAACGGTAGATATTGCAGTTATCACACTTGGTGCTGTTGCAATGTGGATATTTACAAAGCAAGGAAGCAATGCGTTTAATATGCTTGTGTATTCCGTAACGGCAGTGTTCGTTTGCGAAATTGTGCAAGAGCGTATTTATCGCGGATTTTCTTCTGCGGTGGAGTTAGAAATAACCACCGACAAACCGCACGAAATGGCTTCCGCTTTGCAGCAACAACTAAACCACGGCACAACGTCAATCAAAGTCGTCGGCGGATTTTCCGGACAGGAAAAAACAATGGTGCTTTGCGTTATCAACAAACACCAACTAACGTTGGCACGCAAAATTATCAATACAGTCGATCCTACCGCATTTGCCTATGTGGAAAACGTTCGCGAAGTTATCGGCAAAGGCTTTGCCAACAAGGAGTACGACCTTCAACAAACGCACGTTACAAAACAAAACCGCAAAACAAAATAGATTTATCTACAAGAGCAGACTATATACAGTCTGCCCTTTTTTGTCAAATATGGTGGCTAACATATTCGTACTTTGTAAAAATTTATCGTGTTGCAACTGTCATCGCGTTAGCATTTTATAAAGTAAAATAATCGTCTTTATTCAAAAAAAATATATAGCATTGTCGTAGTTTGTTCACGTTCGCTATCAAGACTATAAAAAAGGAAAGGACCAATACGTCCTTTCCAATTTTTGTGCCTATGTACGTTTGCTATTTGCAATCGCCTAATTTCAATCCGCCACAGCAAAACAGCAATGCACCCATCAACAGCAAGCAAGTGGGGTTGATGCAAAGGTTAAAATTTCTCATTTTACCGCCGCCACAACACAAAAACAACAAAATGAGCAAAATCCAAGTGCAGTTGCAACCGCCAAATGTCGATCCGCCTTGACCGCAATCGCCGTTGCCGTCGTTAAACAATCCGTTGAACATTTATCCTACCTCCTATTTTGTTTGACTTGTCACAGTCTGTTTTACAATATGGTTTTTCGCAAAAAAGTGTTACAATATTTGTATGTAGACGCAAATCCTCTTGTTTTGTCAATCGTTTTTTAATAGTTTTTATGTTAATCCGCCATTGACTTGCTGAAAACACAGTGATATAATTAACTATATATATAGTATTTTTGATTTTGCAGATACTTTTTTGGATTGTATTGATTTTGCAAAATCAAAAAAAAACGATGTTTTCGGCAAGTAACCACGCCGTCTAACACAGTTGCATGAAACACGTTATTGCGTATCGGGAATAACCACTAAATTTACAACGTTGCAAAGGACTAAAATTATGATAGAAACGGAACGTCTTGTTTTGCGAAGATTTTGTCAACAGGATTTACAAGATTTGTACGAATATCTTTCTGACCCAGTAGTCGTGCAGTTTGAACCATACGAACCAATGGATTTGGTGTCGGTGTGGGAAAACTTAAATTGGCGCATTTCTACGAACGAAATGATTGCCGTACAACTTAAATCTACCGGAAAATTGATAGGTAACGTGTATCTTGGTAAAAAAGATTTTAACGCGTTGGAAATCGGTTTTGTGTTCAATCGTCACTTTTGGGGGCAAGGTTACGCAACGGAAAGTTGCAAGGCGCTAATTAGCCGTAGTTTTGCCGGCGGTGTGCATCGTATCTATGCCGAGTGCGATCCAAATAACGTCAATTCGTGGCATTTGCTGGAAAAACTCGGGTTTATGCGAGAGGCTCATTTGCGCCAAAACGTATATTTTAATACCGATGCAAACGGTAATCCCATTTGGAAAGACACCTTTGTTTATGCCATTTTGAACAAGTAGTGCGCATAATTCAAAACGTATGCAATTAAAACGCCTTGAAAGTGTACAATCATATGCGAAAAATCTAACCTTATTTAATGTGATTTTTACAACTTGTTTTAACAAGGAGATATATGAGCAAGTATCAAAAACTATGGGAATATGTGCAAAACTATGGAATTGAACACAACGTCGATATGCTTATGCTAACTTTTTGCGACGTTGCGCAAATTACCAAAGTGCCTATCGACCATTCTTTTTTACAATACAAAAAGGAACTTGCAATTTATGGTTGGCAGGTTGGCAAAATTTCAATGAAAGCGCAAACCGTAACCTTTCATAAGATTGCCTAAAAACAGTTTTGGGTATATAATGATGCTATCAATATTTGTTTGGGAGTTTTACACCCAATCATTTGTTAAAGGAGTAACTTGATGACTGAACAATACAAAAACGAATTTATTGCAGTGTTCACAAACAATATCAAACGCGACGGTGCTGACAAATTGTTAGACTATCTGTGCGCTAACGACTTTTTTACAGCTCCTGCATCGGCACGCTTTCACGCTTCGTACGAAGGAGGACTTTGTTACCACTCCGTTAACGTTTATAATCGACTTGTTAAACTTGTAAAAGCAGATTTGGGGGATGACTACAACAAAACTTTTTCCGACGAAACGCTTGCTATTTGCGGATTGTTGCACGATCTTTGCAAAGTTAATTATTACACAACGGAAATGCGCAACGTAAAGGAAAACGGTGCGTGGGTGCAAAAACCATTCTACAAGATAGAAGAAAAGTTCCCTTACGGTCACGGTGAAAAATCTGTATTTATTGCCGGTCAATATATCAAACTTACCGCCGAAGAAGCAATGGCGATAAATTGGCACATGGGCGGTTTTGACGAACGTGTTCGTGGCGGTAGTTTTGCTTTAAGTGACGCCTATGCTAAATACAAACTTGCCGTATATTTGCACACTGCCGACATTCTTGCAACCTACGTTGACGAAGACCGTGGATAAGGGATAGGCAACTACGCAAAATATTATTAGCATTTGGCGGTAAATATCTATTGATATTATCGTAGTGTGGGGGCTTGCTCCCGCCGTAAATTAGGTAATTGTTAATGCGTAATATCAATCTCTTTGGTAGTTTGTTGTCAAACAACATTTTATTGTGCAATTAAATAACATTATTATCAATTTTTAAGGATTAAAATATGAAACAACTTTTACAAAACTTTTTGCGATACGTCGCAATCGATACCGAATCCGTTCCCGATGTGGAGCAATTTCCTAGTAGCAAAAAACAATTCAACTTGCTAACGCTTTTGCGTGACGAATTAATCGCACTTGGCATCGAAACAAAAATGGACGAGCATTACGGCTACGTTTACGCAACAATTCCCGCAAATACAACGGGTAGTTATAAACTTGGATTTATCGCTCACGTTGATACGTCCAGCGCGGTATCCGGTGCGAACGTAAAACCTATCATCACATCCAACTACGACGGTAGCGACATCCCACTTGCCAATGGACGTGTGCTTTCGCCAATCGAGTTTGAAAGCCTAAAATCTCATGTTGGAAAAACCATTATAAGTTCCGACGGAACGACTCTGTTGGGTGCTGACGACAAAGCAGGCGTTGCTGTGATTATGCGACTTGCTCAAACTTTGGTGCAAAATCCGCAAATTCCTCACGGCGAAATCAAAATTGCCTTCACTCCGGATGAAGAAGTGGGACGTGGTACCGATTTTTTTGACGTTAACGGTTTCGGCGCGGACGGTGCCTACACAGTTGACGGTGGCGGTCTTGGTGAACTTGAATACGAAAACTTTAATGCCGCTGCAGTTAAAGTGGTAGTGCACGGCAAGTCTGTTCATCCCGGTTCGGCAAAAGGTTTAATGGTTAATGCGTCACTTTTGGCAATGGAATTGCAAAGTTTGTTGCCGGAGTTTGATAATCCAATGTATACCGAGGGTTACGAAGGATTTTCCCATCTTACCGATATCGTTGGCGATTGTGAACAAGCAACAATGCACTATATTATCCGCGACCACGATATGCAAAAGTTCCAAAACAAAAAGGCTCTTTTCCAACAAATTGTGGATTTTCTCAACGCTAAACACGGCGAAGGCACAGTTGATGTTACTATCACGGATAGTTACTATAATATGAAAGAAAAGGTTGCTCCGCACATCCATCTTGTGGAAAATGCCAAACTTGCCATGGAGCAAGCGGAGGTTCAACCGCACGTTTGTCCCATTCGTGGCGGAACCGACGGCGCACGACTTAGTTACGAAGGTTTGCCGTGTCCCAACCTATTTACCGGTGGCTACAATTTCCATGGTCGCTACGAGTATATTCCCTTGGAAGATATGTACAAAGCTTATCAAGTGGTGCTAAATTTGGTAGATATCTACAAGTCTTTCAAATAAATCACCAACGCAAATAACACATTTTTTGACATACGTATTTGAGTTTTGTTAACTATTGCGTTATGTTTGATTGTTTTTTTGTGCTGTTGTGCGATATTTTAATTATTGCAGATTTGCTCTTAAAATTGCAATTTTTAGTGGTTAGCGATTGCAACGTGTTATACAATTCGCGAGCAAGTTCAACGACGAAAAATCTCACTTTTGCACTATTTTGGTAGTTAAACATTTAACTTTGCATACTTTAACTGTCAGTTTCGCACAATTATCTTAAGAATTAAATCAATTCAACTAATAAGGAAGATTCTCAAAATGGCAGAATACACCTATATCAATCTGCGCAAACAACCGCAACTGGCGGTGCAGACGGCACAGTGGTTTCATGAAAAGTGGGGCGTGCCAACAGACGCGTATCTTGAGTGCATACAAAATTATCTGGATGGCAAAACAGAGTACGGCTGGTATTTGTGCTTGCACGAACAAACGATAGTGGGAGGTTTGGGTGTTATCGAAAACGATTTTCACGTTCGCAAGGATTTGTTTCCAAATGTGTGCGCCGTCTATACGGAAAAGAAACATCGTAGCAAAGGTATCGCCGGAAAACTGCTCAATATGGTGGTTGACGATCTGCGTAACAAGGGTATTTCTCCCGTGTATTTGTTAACCGATCACGTCGGCTTTTACGAAAGATACGGTTGGAAATTTTTCTGTATGGTTCAAAACGACGGTGAAGAAACTCAATCTCGCTTGTATATTCACCGATAATGGAAGTTTGGAAAAACAATTGATAAAAATGAAAACAGGAGGAAAAGAATAGATGATACTCTGCATTGTTTGCGCTCCATGCAAGGCCGAATAAGGCGGGCAGCATGGAGCGACGATCGCCTTCGGCTTTGCTTTCTCATTTTTTTATAAAAATAATAAAGGAGTAAAGCCAACATGAAAAAAACATCTAACATTCAACAAATACGCAGCTATCTCTTACTGTGGTTCACCCAAATGATTTCCGGTCTCGGCAGTGCCATGACCGCCTATGCACTGGTGATCTGGTCGTACACGC
>CAYOKR010000013.1:0-31809 GCA_964404625.1 uncultured Oscillospiraceae bacterium
TGCTGCCGAAAAGGCAATTCTACAATCGGAGGCATAAGAAAATGAAAAAAGAAATCACGTTTGCAATTCTCAAAGAGAAAATCTCACCAGAAAACGTGCTTGCTATGGCAGAACTGATCGCAATATCGGAAACAAAATTCTTGATAGGTTATATGGGCTAACGCATGCAAAAACTGCATATGGATTTATATGTTTTGCAGATGGCAACCGACGTATAACTTTGCCGTTTGTGTAAATATCTGCCTTGAGAGTAACAACTTACTTAACGCACTTTTTTATACCATTGTTTCAAAAAAACGCATATGTATAGTAAAAAGTATTAAACCGCACATCAAAATTTGCCAAGCAACGTAATAAACAATAACGAATATTACACAAATCGATGGCAAGTTGGAATACATTTTTACCAACTTTTCTTTTCTTGTGCGCAGTCGTGATTGCGTTTGCGTTCTTCTACCATTTTTGCAAACCACTCTATCATGTTCGGGTCGTAGTGAGAAAAGAACAAACTGTTTTGTGTGTCCAGTTGGGCAATTTGTCGCATATCTTCTGCTGATAAAACAAAGTCGAACACGTCAAAGTTTTCTTGCATACGTTCGACGTGGGTAGACTTGGGTATCACCACAACGCCACGTTGAATATTCCAACGCAACATAACTTGCGCGGTAGTTTTGCCGTACTTTTCGCCAATGGCTTTTAGCGTTTCGTTTTCAAACAGTCCGTTTCGTCCTTCTCCAAAGGGCGCCCAACTTTCGTGAATAACTCCGTACTTGTTCAACCACTTGCGTGCTTCTATTTGTTGGCAAAGCGGATTTGTTTCAATTTGATTTACCATTGGTTTCACTTGGTTAAAGCAGGCAAATTCTACAAGTCTGTCCGGTCCAAAGTTGGATACCCCAATGGCACGCAACTTGCCTTCGTTGTACAGTTCCACAAGTGCCTTCCATGCTCCGTAAGTGTCGCCAAACGGTTGGTGCAACAGCATCAGATCGATGTAGTCGGTTTTTAGCTTGCACAAACTTTCCAGCACAGATTTTTTGCATTGTTCGTAGCCGTAGTGTTCAATCCAAACCTTGCTTGTCAAAAAGATTTCTTCACGGGCTATGCCGAATTTCTCAATGGCATTACCTACTTCTTCTTCGTTAAAATAGCTTTGCGCCGTGTCGATATGCCTGTAACCCACTTTCAAGGCGTCCAAAACACATCTTTCGCATTCGTCTTTTGTTACTTGATATACTCCGTAGCCCAAAATCGGCATTTTTACGCCGTTGTATAACGTTACGTATTCCATAATAACTCCTTACTTATCCAATTTTTTGATAAACTCAACGTGATCTGCAACGCTTTTGTTAAACAATCCTTGCTTTACGTTAAGTTCGGCGTTTAACTTTGCGATGTCGGTCAAGCTGTTTTCAACGTATTTATCATCGTGTGTGTAGCTGTTTTCAAACACAACAATTTCTCCCTTGTAGCCGTGCAGTTGTTTGATAAACGTCGCAATAGGCATAGGATAAGTGTACCACCAGATGGGAAAAAACAACAAAATTCTGTCGTAGTCGGCAACGTCCACACACAAATCTTTAATAGCAGGGCAAATACGTTGTTCCCACTCGCCTTTCGCTTCCACGTAGGCACAAGTGTCGTAGTCGGTAGAGTAATCAACAGCTCTTTCCACTCTTACCACGTCAAATCTAAATTCCGCATTAGTTTCCTTTACCAATTTGTCGGTATTTCCCGACCACGAAAAATAAACAATCAAATTTTTCATACAATTCTCCTTTGACACCTTCGTGCCTTTGTGATATGCTTATTATATAACTCGGCAGTAACTCACGGTCAAGCGGAATTTTCAAAAAAATACCATAAAGGAGATTTTTTATGTATTCTATGAAAGAGTGTTGCAAACTAACGGGATTATCCTACAATACACTAAAATAGTATTGTAACCAAGGACTAATTCCCAACGTAAAACGTGATGCAAGTAGCAACTACCGTGTATTTGACGACGACGATATCAACTGGATAAAAAGCCTAATTTGTCTAAAACGATGCAATTTGTCGCTAAAGGAAATGAAACAGTACATAGATTTGTGCCTACTGGGTATTAGTAGCGTACCGCAACGTAAACAGATGTTGCTCGACCATAAGGATGAAATTCAACAACAAATACAAACTCTGCAAAACACCTTGGATTTTATTGACACAAAAACAAACTTGTACGACAAATTCCTTTCCGGCGAAGTGGCGTACTACTCCTACTTAATAAAAAAGTAATAACTCGCAAAATACCGATACGCGTTTGTCTTGCGGAAACCTTGTGATACGTAACAATAAACACTATCATTCGTTTACATTATAACGTACCGTTGTTTTAAAACACTGTATGAGTGATTATCAATCGCCCGCCACCTTGTAAATACAACCAAACAAACCATTGTTATTTTAATATTGCGTCCGCAAAAAGCCAATACGTATTGCCAAAATTGACTATCAAAAAATATTGACATTGCCACTGATTTGGCGTAAAATACCTTTATTATGACGAACCTATTTCTAAAAATATTTGTAAAAGACAACAAAGATACAACTTCACCCACCGTTCGTGAAGCTGTTGGCAAATTGGCAAGTATTGTAAGTATCGTTTGCAACGTTTTGCTTTCCGCTGCAAAAATTTTGGTGGGATTGCTCTTTGGTATGGTCTCCGTTTTGGCGGATGGTCTAAACAACCTTACCGATTGCGGAAGCAACGTAATCTCGCTAATCAGTTTCAAACTGTCCAACAAACCTGCCGATAAGGAACATCCCTTCGGTCACCAACGTTTAGAATACGTCTCCAGTTTGATTGTGGGCATAATCGTGTTGTTGCTGGCAATCGAGGTTGCAACGGAGTCGGTAGAAAAAATAATCACGCCAAGTGCAACGGCACTTTCCCTTTGGACGGTCGTCGTTTTGACAGCATCCATTTTGATAAAGTTGTTTATGTACGCATTCAACAACAAACTTGGCAAAATCTATAATTCTGAACTGCTCAAAGCAACGGCTGTCGATAGCATTTCCGACACAATCGCAACCGCAGTAGTGCTTTTGTCGGTGATAGTGGCACATTTTACCGGATTTGTGTACATCGACGGAATAATGGGTTTGGCGGTTGCTGTGATGATTGCCATTGCCGGAATTCGCATCCTAAAAGAAACGCTTTCGCTACTTCTTGGTGAATCTCCCAATCAGGAACTTATCAATCAAATCGTGTCGCGCATAAAAAAATACCCAGGTATTTACGGCATCCACGATATCAACGTGCATAACTACGGTCCCAACAAATTTTACGCGTCCGTCCATTGCGAAGTGGATAGTTCCGTGCCCGTTTTGGAGTCTCACGACGTTATCGACCAAATCGAACGCGATTTTTTGCAAAACACCGATATAATTTTGGTAATCCACCTTGATCCTATCGTTATCGGCGATCCAGTTTTAGATACATACCACAGTGAAATTGCTCAAATCGTGGCAACGTTGGACGAACACTTTACCATCCACGATTTTCGTATGGTAAAAGGTCCCACTCATACCAACTTGATTTTCGACGTCGCAACGCATTTTGATACCAAATTGAGTGATGCCGACATTATCGACTACATTCAACAGGGCATTTCCGCCTTGCACCCCGATGACAATATCTACGTTGTCCCCACAGTGGAAAAACAAATAGATTAATTGTTAGATACCATTTGTGATGCGACTGTAATATTGACATATTACGATATCTAACGCTTCGCTCCGTTGCGCCGTTGTCATTCTGAACGAACGCAGTAAGTCGAGTTGCGTAGCAGTGCGATGGTTTATCATCGCAGAATCTCCGGCGCTGTAAATAATTGACTATCTGTTCGACGTCGGCACTCATTTTTAATATTAAACAATCAAATTTATTTGTATTTGTGGTAGTATCGCCGACGGCGAGTCACCGCCTACGATAATGTAACCAACTCTGTTATCGTCTCACGTCATCAGCTATCACGATTTATTTGTAGTATAGATCTCGACACTATTGTGTCGCCCTATGTGTTGGTCTACGTGCTATGCACTCCGCTCAAGGTGACAACGTGCTGCAAAAACACAATTTTTTTCATTTAACACTTTATCCCGCCTTTATGGTGGGATTTTTCTTTGCCAAAACACATCGCAAAACAATGGCAAGCCCAACCAATGCAACAAACAAATAGCCGTATTTCAACAAAAAATCCAATCCAAGGCAACTAAACGCCCACGATAACCCAAATACCCAAAATCGCAACAGTTTTTTGTCGTCAACAACGTCTTGCACCCCTTGGTAAACGGGCAACGCATTCGCCACTCCGCCGGAAATTCCACACAAACAAATAGTCACGCACAAACATACTTTGCCAAATCCTTGCAAGTTTCCGCCAATGGGCAACGTCAAACGGAAATCGGCAATTTTGCCAATCCACCACAACATCGCGCCCAAAATAGCCGTTGCAATCACCACGGAAAGTACGTTTTCCCACAGCGATTTTTCTCCGTTACAACACACCGGCAAAACCATCGTTAGCGAAAACAATCCGTACACGATTGTCAATAGAGGATTTACCGACACTTCCGTTGCCGTATTGTTAGGAGATATGCACAAAAAGGTTACAAATGCACTAACAAATGCCAATATGGAAATTGTTTTGAAGGATTTTATTCCGCCTTTCAAAATGATGCAGCACGCAACTGCAACAATTGCCGACCACAACGGAAATGGCATCCTACCAAATAACTGCTCAAAACTGCTTTCAACCGTTGCAAGCGTCGTTACAAGGCAAACAAAAAAGCACCCAAGCAGTGCCAAATGCAAAAATGCGCCAGCTTTTCCAAATGCGAACGTAACAAATTGTTGCGTTGAATTCAACTGCCGTTTGGCGCAAAATTGACGTAAAACAATGGTCGATATGCCAAAAATCGCAACAAAAATCCAAATATTACGATTGTTTCCCACAAAAATTTGTGCTTCCTTGCCGGTAACAAAGCCGATACCTACCACGCATCCCACAATAGCCATACAATCGCTAAAAATCTCTTTAACTTTCATACTTTGTTGTATGGCAAGTGAATTACAAATATGATATTTCCTTTATCAAAAGAGATGTTGTTGCAAAAATTAGTCACATTTTTACGTCGGCACGTTGATTTACTAAAAATAAGCAATAATTATTTTCAATAACTGTTGTATGGCGGTGTTTTACTGCCGCCGAAACATTGTTATACATAGTAATAAACAACGACATTCGGTTACATATATAATGTATCGTCGCTTTTAATAACTGTAGGGACGATTACCAATCGTCCGCCAACTTGTGAAGAAATATAAAATCCGTTATGTGTTATATCCGTGCCTGTCATTTTGAGCGTAGTCGAACTGCGAGGAATAGCGATGGTTTACCATCGCAGAATCTCGGGCGAACTAAAAAACAGTTGATTTTATTTCACAAAAAGGCACACTTCGTAACAATCAACAAACAGTACCGCTACGATGTGCACCTTAACGTTCAAAATCTTTTTACAACTATTTTTTCCAACAATGCCACCAATGCGTACATCACGCCGGCAAGGGCGCAAAGCACAATAGTGCAGGTCATCACCAAATCCAAACGGAAAACTTGACTTCCGTACACAAGCAAATAGCCAAGACCCTCCTTTGATACAAGATATTCCCCCATTATGCTACCAATCCACGCCATACCGACGTTAATTTTTAGCGTTGCCATAAGTGTAGGCACGTTTGCAGGTGCCACCAACTTTACAAAAATCTGCAACCTGTTGGCGCGCATTGCACGTAGCAACAACACCTTTTCGCCGTCGGTAGCGCAAAATCCGTTCAAAATTGTGATTGTCGTTATAACCACCGATATCAGCACAGCCATCGTTATTATGGATGCTTTGCCGGTACCTGCCCAAATAATTATGATAGGTCCCAATGCGATTTTGGGCAAACTGTTAAGCACAACGATGTACGGTTCGAAAACGTTCTTCAAAAAGTTGTTCCACCATAGTACAACCGCCACGGCATATCCAAGGACTGTACCTATCACAAACCCAACAAAGGTTTCCAAGGTAGATACCCAAGCGTGATGTAGCAACGTTCCGTCGGTAGTTAATTCGATAAACGTGCGCCAAATTCTGCTCGGGCAACTGGTAATAAACGTGTCTATCGCTCCCACTTGCGCAAGCAATTCCCACATAGCAAGTAGTAACACCAAAGTGCCTATTTGCGCCAGCAACACAAACACTTTTCGGCGTTTTTGCGTTGCCAAAAACTGCAAATGCTGTTTCGAAAGGGTAATTTTCATATCGCGCCTCCTTTCAAATAGCCGTGCAACAACTCAAATCCCTTGCCAAAACTCTCGCTTTCTCGCCGTCCAAGTGGCGTAGGGATATTTGTTAGATTGCTTTCCCACGTGGCAAGCACCTTTGCGGGGCGTTTCGTTAGCACGATGATTCTATCCGCCATAGATAACGCTTCCGATATGTCGTGCGTAACAAGTAGCGCAGTTTTATTTTCTTTTTTGATAATCTCGTACACGTCGTCGCACACGGCAAGCCTCGTTTGAAAATCCAATGCAGAAAACGGCTCGTCTAACAACATCAACTGCGGATTTGTAACAAGCGTGCGAATTAACGCAACACGTTGTCGCATTCCGCCGGAAAGTTCGTTGGGGTAACTGTTTACATAATCCCACAATCCGTATTTGCGTAACAAATTGTAGGCGTTTTCCACATTTTGATCGGTAAGTTTGTGCTGAATTTCCAACCCAAGCAAAACGTTGCGTTTGATAGTGCGAAATGGAAATAACTGGTCTCGTTGCAACATGTACCCGATGGAATTTTGATGCACCTTTATGTTGCCTTTTGTTGGTGGTAACAACCCTGCAATCAACGAAAGAATGGTAGTTTTTCCGCATCCGCTGGGGCCAAGCAACGCGACAAACTCCCCTTTGCGCACTTCAAAGGACAAATTTTCCACCGCAACCGTCTCTTGCGTTTTAGTGTAAAAAATTTTTTGGACGTTTGAAAGTTCCAGTATTTTCATATTTTCACCGTCCTTGTGCAATTTTTTGATATTTTGCGTCTAACTATTGCAAATAAGCGTGACGTTTAGACCTTTTGCCAAACATACGTATAGAATATTATTACGCACTTGTTTAATCTGCTACGCGTTTTGACTTTTGCTCGATACGTATGGAATATTACTGTGAGTGTCGCAGTTACGTTGTTTGTACTCAGTATTTTTCCTGATATACGTATTCTTGTGACGTTAGATATTATAACGGAATGTCTAACGTATAACGTAATCCCCGACGTGCGGAATAATCCGCGTTTTTCTATGATAATTTGTAACAATATATTTATACGTTCGCCACAAAACGATTTACTCTAACGTCCACGTTTTGCAAATAAGTCAACCAATCTTGTTTGCCACAGTGTTATCAACGATAACGTCGTATGGCACGGTGGTTGATAGTTCCCCTGCGTTTTGCATTATGGATTGAATTCGCTCAAATCCTTGCTTGCTTGTTATCGGCGTGTTCATCCACATATCGTATTTTTTGTAGTTGTCTATAGCACGTGTTAGCAAATCTTCATTCGTGCCTTCAAAGTAGGGCGCAACAACCTTTGCCAAATCGCCTGCGGTGTGATTGTTCACGTAGTCAACACCTTTCCAAACAGCATGCAAAAACTTTTCCAATTTGTCGCTGTTTTTATTGATAAAACTTTGCGTTGCAGTGTAGCAAGTGTAGGGAATTTCTCCGCTGTCGTGACCGATTGCGGAAATAATATATCCCTTGCCTTCCACTTCAAGTTGACTTGCAACCGGTTCGAATAATGGTACAAAATCACCCGTTCCGCCGGTAAAGGCAGGTGCAAGCGCGCTAAATTGAATGGTGTAGTCCATTGTGATATTGTTACCGTTTGTGTACCCTTTGTTGTTCAAAACATATTGCAATATCATTGCCGGCATACCGCCTTTTCTACCCATCAACACAGTTTTGCCATCCAAATTTTGATAGTCAAAATTGTCCATTTTCGTCCGCGCCACCAAAAAACTACCATCCCGTTTGGTCAGTTGTCCAATCACTTTTGGATAGTCCTTTTTGCCTTGCAGATACACGTAGATGTTGGCTTCACATCCCATAAGCCCCACGTCCGTCTCACCCGTAAGTAGTGCAGTCATCACGTTGTCTGCTCCGCCACCGTTAGATATTTCTACTTTCAAACCTTCTTCTTCAAAATATCCAAGTGCCATTGCCACGTACTGCGGAGTGTAAAACAGACTGTGCGTAACCTCGCACAAACGTATTGTGTTGTCGTTCTTTTTGTCACATCCGCAAAGCACAAAACCGCAACAAAGCGTCAAACATACCACAATAAGCAATACAGTTGTAAAAATTTTTCTCAAAACATACCTCCTGATTTGGTATGTTTCATACTATTGATTTTTTCGCAAAAGTGTTACACTGCAGATATCTTTTGATACCAAAACCATTCGCCTTTTACGCCAAAAACGCTCGATAATTTTTATTTTCGTCTAAAAACAGAATAATATGACACGCATAGTATGCCGTTTTGCCTCAAAACTGCAACATTTTCATCAAAAGCGATAGATAGACGTATCAAAATTTTCAATTAAATATTTCATGTTTGATTAAGTAAATTTATCAAAATATTCAAACAGAGAATATCATCCTTTTAGGTAGATATATTAAAACGTGTTCAAATATAGATATCATATTTTGGTAAAAAGATACATCAAAATCATCAAACAAATACTGTGATTCTTTCTAACGAATATCGTACGTCGATGTGTCCCAACTATAATCTTCACAGCAAAAAGTCTTTTCTTTCACGTCAACAATCAAATTAATTATATATCTTTCTCTCACTAATACTGCAAAAAATTGCTTGCCAAAACAGTGCAACTGTTGTATACTTTTACCAACGACGGCAAAACAAAAGGCTATTGCAAACTGCTTTTGTAGAGAGCGGACTACGGTGAAAATTCCGCAAAGCAAGTGCAAATGGTGTAGTTTGTTGATGTCTGCAGTGAGAAACGGCGACGCAAGTCGAAAGTACCACCGCACGGGTTATGCTCCGTTATAGGCAAACAAGGTTTTTGTAGACGCACTTTGCTTGTAAACAAACGCAAGCGAAATTGCCAACTCACCGCAACTTACATATCACGCCGATTATCAATTTTGCCGTTGATACATCAACAGTTGCGCCGGAAGTATCAAAGCAGTGCATTTGCAAAAACGAACAAAGGTGGTACAGCGACACGATTTCGCCCTTTACACAAGGGAAATTGCGGTCGCTTTTTTTGTTTTTAAGTCAACTCCGAAAAATCTTGTTGGTATTTGGAAAAAAGCTACACCGAAATGGGTATTATTTCGGTAGGGCGGTGGCTTGCTGTCGCCGTTTACCTATGCCGTTCGGTGTGCTTCTTTGCAACAACACGTCGCTTGCTATTTGCGTACCAGCAAATCAATTCGCCAACTATATACTTAAAAATCAATCACAACTCTTAACATAAAAATACTATTTTGGAGAACAAAAATCTATGAAAATGGAAAAAACTTATCAACCGAATTTGTTTGAAAAAGACTTGTACAAGTGGTGGATGAAGCAAGGCTATTTTACACCCAAAGCCGAGCCTAACAAACCATATTTCTCGATGGTGGCACCTCCGCCAAATATCACAGGACAACTCCACTTGGGACACGGTCTCGATAACGCCATAATGGACTCGCTTGTTCGTTTCAAGCGTATGCAAGGCTACAACACTTTATGGCTCCCCGGTACCGACCATGCAAGTATCGCAACGGAAGTTAAAATTGTCGAAGCACTCAAAAAACAGGGCATCGATAAGCACGATTTAGGTCGCGAAGGCTTTTTGAAAAGAGCATGGGAGTGGAAAGAACAATACGGCGGTCGCATTGTGGAGCAACTCAAATCTTTGGGTAGCAGTTGCGATTGGTCTCGTCTTGCCTTCACCATGGACGAAAAATGCTCCAAAGCGGTACGCAAAGCGTTTGTTAAGATGTACAACGACGGACTAATCTATCGTGGCGACCGTATTATCAACTGGTGCCCCGTTTGTAAAACTGCACTTAGCGATGCCGAAGTAGAATATGCCGAACAGGACGGTTTCTTTTGGCATTACGGGTATACCACACCCGATGGTAAAACAACCGTAACCTTTGCAACTACTCGTCCGGAAACAATGCTTGGCGATACGGCAGTTGCGGTAAACCCCAATGACCCGCGTTATACCCACCTTATTGGCAAAACGGTAGTAGTACCTTTCGTTAATCGCGAAATTCCCGTAATTGCCGATGAGTACGTTGATATGGATTTCGGTACAGGCGTTGTAAAAATAACCCCCGCACACGATCCTAACGACTTCGAAGTGGGCAAACGTCACAATTTGCCGGTAATTCGTGTAATGAACGACGACGGCACAATGAACGAACTTGCAGGTGAATTTGCCGGTTTGGATCGTTACGAAGCGCGCAAACGTATCGTTGCTAAATTGGACGAAATGGGCATTTTGCAAAAGGTAGAACCGCATGCACACAACGTAGGTAGTTGTTATCGCTGTCACACAACGGTAGAACCGATTGTTTCTAAACAATGGTTTGTAAAAATGAAACCTCTTGCAGAACCTGCAATTCAAGCAGTACGCAACGGCGATATCACCTTCCACCCCAAACGCTACGAAAATACCTACTTTAACTGGATGGAAAACATCCGCGATTGGTGCATTTCCCGTCAACTTTGGTGGGGACATCGTATTCCCGTTTGGTACTGTCCCGATTGCGGAGCGGAAATTTGTCAGGAAACAGATCCGACACAATGTCCACATTGCGGTTGCACAAACCTCCACCAAGACGAAGACGTTCTCGATACGTGGTTCAGCAGTGCGCTTTGGCCTTTCTCCACACTTGGCGGAGTGGGAGCAAGCGACTACAATTCTTTCTTCCCCACAAGCGTACTTTCCTGCGGTTACGACATCATTTTCTTCTGGGTTGCCCGCATGATTTTCAGCTCATTGTACAACACCGGCAAAGTGCCTTTCAAACACGTTTTGATGCACGGTATCGTTCGTGACGAACAAGGTCGCAAAATGAGTAAATCTTTGGGCAACGGTATCGATCCTGTTGAGTTTATCGACAAGTACGGTGCTGATACTTTGCGTTTTGCATTGCTCAACGGCGTTGCCAACGGCTCGGATATGCGTTTCAGTTCGGACAAAATCGAAGGCACTCGCAACTTTATGAATAAAGTTTGGAACGCAAGTCGTTTTGTTTTGATGAACTGCGAAGATAAGCAACTTATTGATATAAACGCCGCCAAACTTACACTTGCAGATAAGTGGATTTTGACAAAACTTAACGAAACCATAAAAACTGTAACTGACCTTATGGAAAAGTACGAATTAGGTATGGCTTGCCAAACGCTCTACGATTTTGTTTGGTCGGAGTTCTGCGATTGGTACATCGAACTTACCAAACCTGTTTTGTACGGCACTGACGATATCGCTCGCCGTGATACTCTTTCCGTTTTGGTATACGTTTTGGACAAAATTCTCAAATTGTTGCATCCGTTTGTACCTTTTATCACGGAAAAAATCTATCAAGATTTGCCCAATCACAGCGAAAGTATCATGATGGAACAATTCCCGACAGTTTGCGAAAACTTCAATTTTGCCAACGATCACGCTCTTGTTGAACAACTTAAGGAACTTATTTCCAAAATTCGTAACATCCGCGTAGAGTATGGTGTAATTCCCAGCAAGCGTATACGTATGTACATGCTCGCCAACGACAAACGTTTGGAAGAGTGCGACTTGTACCTTGCTAAACTTTGCAATTTGGAGGAAGTCGTATTTGCCGATGCTCCTCAAGACGAAAAGGTTGTAAAAGCAGTGACAAATGGCGCAACTTGCCTTATTCCTTTGGGCGATTTGGTCGATGCCGACAAGGAAATTGAACGCGTCACCAAGGAAATCGAAAAGGTTCAAGGCGAAATTGCTCGTGCAAACGGCAAACTTTCTAACCAAGGCTTTGTTGCAAAGGCTCCCGCACAACTTATTCAGGCAGAAAAGGACAAACTTGCCAAGTACCAAGAACTACTTGCTCAACTGCAACAACGTTTGGACGAACTTAAATAACAATTCAATCAACAACAAAAACGGTAGTGGCAAAAATCTTGTCACTACCGAAAATGTTATTATTGCTAATGACTTTGCATCGTCATCTCCATTTTTGGGATTTATACTTATGAAAATCACACCTAAGTTTATTATCAGCTGCATTGCAGTAGTATTTTTGGGTATCTTGCACAGCCTATCTTACGAGATATTCATTTTCAGCAATCAATTTGCACCGTCGGGCATCAACGGTATCGCCACAATGATACAATACAAACTGGGATTTTCCGTCGGTTATATGTCGCTTATTATCAACGTTCCGCTGTGCGTAGTTGCATACCTGATTTGCGATAGGGAATACGCAATCAAATCTTTTTTATTTACGTTGACATTCTCATTGGCGTTGATTGTTTGGAAAAACACAACCGTTTTGGAACCTTTTATCTACGAAACGCACATTTCTCCGTTGCTCGCTCCCATTGCCGCAGGCGCAACCACCGGATTTGTTACAGCAATGACAATGCGCCTTAACGCGTCCACAGGCGGAACGGATGTTATTGCGCGAATCTACAACCATTTCAAACCAAATTCCAGTATCGTCCACGTGATTTTTATCATGAATGTTGCAGTAGCAGGAGTGTCTTACTTTGTGTACGATTTTGCAATGGATCCGGTAATTTTGTGTATTTTGTACAGTTTCGTATCGGTAATGGTAAGCGATTCTATGCTCAAAGCGGACAAAAGTGCCGTTAAGTTTGAAATTATCACCAAGCATGCCGACGAAATCTCTGCGGAGATTATCACCAATCTTCACCACTCGGTAACGGAAGTCAACGCGCGCGGAATGTACTCGCACACCGATTTGCAAATGCTCGTTTGTATCATCAACAACCACCAAGTCGCCGATTTGGAACGCATCTTGGCAAAATACCCCGATACGTTCACTTTCGTAACCCGTGTAAACCAAACCATAGGCAACTTCAAACATATCAAAAACAAGTAGCATAACAACTTTTTTGATATTTGTATGATAGCATTATTGTTGTCAAATGGTTAATCAAGTAATTTATTACGCAGTTATATGTGTTATAATATAAGGAGTTTCGTCCGGATGCGCCGAAGACATATACAAGCAAAACTTCGACGTTTTACATACTGTTATGTCGATTTTTTTTAATGCGGTGTTTGCATAGTTTATATAGTATATATTGAAGTTTATATAATATCTTATTAAACGCGTCGACTTTACGCGCTTATTAAATATGATGTTTTCGTGAACTTATTAAATATACATACTTTTTGTGCCTTTTCGATTGCTGCAAGCTTATTCGTAAGGTTTTATCTAATATATCTAATTTTACGTGTTAATCGGCTCGTTGCGCCAACGTCCACTTTTGAGATGTCTTGTTTTTGCGCAAATTCCGTCTGTGCGTTTTGGTCGGTATCGGGCAGGTTTTGCCAAGGTTCGATACAAAGTGCGTTTTGTTTATCCGGCGACCAAAGCAATAGGTGTGAAAATCCGTCGAAAGATATTTCGCAAATGGCGGTATCGTTGGCATCGCACAACGTAACTCTGCGTGAGTTGATATTGCCAAAAATTGCTGTTAACGGAATTTCCTGCGTGGGAACTTGCAAAACACGACCTGTTCCGCAATCGACGCTTTGACCGTTCAATCTTCCGTCGGTATTGCAAAGAGAAATAAAATGCTCGTCCTTTTCGAAAAACAACTTGTAGTTTGCGTAACCGTCTTCAAGGTAGAAAGATTCGTGTCCGCCACACGCATAGTAAAGTGGAGTTGTGCCCGTGTTCGTGATTTCGTAGTTGATTGTAAGAGTATCGCCGTCGATAGTATAAATTGCTGCAAGTTCAAAGTCGAATGGGTACACTTTTTTAGTGTTATCGTCGCTTGCCAAAACAAATTTTAAGCTGTTTGATGTTTGATTTGTGAGCGTAAATTGGCTAATGCGAGCAAAACCGTGACGGTTCATCTCGTAGTGTTTTCCGTCCACCCATAGCTGACAATTTCCGCAAAATGGAAAAAGTATCGGTGCATGACCGTTCCACGCTCCCGTTTGGTTTTGCCAAAGCCATTCTTTGCCATTGTGTTTGATACTTATCGGCTCCGCGCCAAATTCGTCTACTGTTAAACTAAGTGTGCTATTTTTTATTGTGTATTGCATTATATTTCTCCTGGTGTGTTTTGTCGAAAATAGTTTTTTGCTTTTTTTTTGTTATAGTTTGCAAGGCAAAAATTTTCCATATTGTTTGCAAATAATATAAATGTCATTGTGTTGCAAACTCGAAGTTAAAAACGATCATATGCCTAAAGTATTTATATGTTGGTTTATTTGAAAATTCTAATTCGCCGTTTATCTTTCGTGTTTCAATTATATTCTGTTTTTTTGTGCAAAACTATTCCTTTTTAATATAATTTTGGTTAGATATTTTGTGATTTTCAATTCGGTTTCCATCTATGGTGCTTTAATTATACCCCATTTTCTGCTTTTGTACAATTTATTTTTACCTGAACAAAAATTTTTTGAAAAATATCTCAAAAAAATGAGTAATTTTATTGACAAACGGGCAATATAGTGTTATATTAGTATCGTAAATTAGCACTCAAAAGTTTGGAGTGCTAACAAAACAAAAGTCGGACTGATAAATAACGGAGAAAACCTTATGCTTTCCTTGCGAAAAAAGACGATACTTTCTGCTGTGGTAGACGGTTATATCGAAAAGGCTACGCCGGTAAGTAGCAAAGAAATACAACAAAATTGTTTGCTCGATTGCTCGTCGGCAACCATCCGCAACGAACTTTCTGCGTTGGAAAGTATGGGGTATCTAATTCAACCGCACGTATCTGCAGGACGTATTCCGTCGGAAAAGGCGTTTAGATTCTACGTAAACGAGTTGGACGGTCAAAATTGCTTAACGGACGACGAGTTGCAACTTATCGAAGACAAGTTGTTGCGCAAACACGGTAGTCTGGAAGAAGCAATCACGCAAATCACGAACCTCGTATCGCAACTTACCAACTACACGTCGGTAGTGGTAAAGGCGGATATGGCGGACACAATCACGGCAATAAAATTGTTGGATTTGTCTAACGGCAAAATGTTGGTGGTTATCGTTACGGAAACTCGCGTTTTGAAAGACGGTATGGTGGATATTCCCGACGATTTCGACGAGTTAATGCTATTGCAGGCGCAAGCATGGTTGAATAGGTTGTTTGTTGGCAAACACATATCGCAATTTTTGAACTTTACCTACCCCTACACGTTGGTGAACGACCAATTCAAACTTAACACACTGTTCAAAAAGATTATCGACGTACTCAAAAAACAATCGTTGGCAAACGGTATGGACGTTTCCGTTTGCGGAGAGCACAACATCTTTCAGCATTCGGAATACACCGACGTTGCAAACGTGCAAAAGTTTTTGAACGAAGTAGGTTCTAAGGATAAAATGGCGCAGTTGTTTACCGACGACGGTGGTCAGGACGGTTTTGTAACGATAAAAATCGGTTCGGATGAAAACGCGCCGGAAGGTTGCTCGGTGGTAACCACTCGTGTAGCACTTGGACAAAACATTGCCGGTTCTATCGGCGTTATCGGTCCCGTGCGCATGAACTACAAAAAGGTGCTTTCGGTACTGGACAAAATCAGCAACATCATCATTGATATGATGGGTAAGGAGTAACATGGAACAAAACAATCAAACACAAACACCGCAAACGGACGCAACGGAAGTTGCCATGACGGAGATGGAAAAGGCTCTAACTGCGGAAAACGAAAAACTTATATCTCAAGTAGAAGAACTCACCGCCGAAAATGAAAAATTGACAAAAACAGTACAACGTCTTCAATCTTCGGCAGACAAATCGGATACCTATCTTACGCAACTTGTCGCAATGAAAAACGACTTCGAAAGTTACAAGCGCCGTATGAAGTTTAACGGCGACCAAGCCAAGGCGGAAGGTATCACACAAGTAGTAACAAAACTTATGGAAATTTGCGACAACTTTGAGTTGGCAAGCAAACATCTCGAAGGTGACAATCTAAAGGCATTCCAAATGATACATCAACAATTTATTCAAACGCTTGCAAGTTTTAACGTTGTAGAAATGGACGTTATCGGTAAGGACTTCGATTGTATGACGATGGAAGCGCTTTCTCAAATAGACCGCGGAGAAGAAAACAAAGGCAAAGTAGTGGAAGTGTACAAAAACGGCTACGTTATGGGTGACAAAGTGCTTCGATATGCACAAGTTATTGTAGGAGCGTAACACGATGAGAAACTGTATTAGATGCAACACCCCAATGGTAGAAGACTTAACAATTCGCCCGAGCGATGCGAACGCATTAACCGTTTGGAACAAAGGTATGTTTGCCGGTTCTCTGGGTAAAGTAAGTTGCGCCGTTTGTCCCAACTGCGGTTATGTCGAAACTTACGTTGCAGATGCAGAAAAACTCAAAAAACTACAAAACAAAGGTTAAGGCATACAAAAGTCGTGCTTTAACCCAACAAATTAAACAAAGATAACTACTTTCTACAAATGGAAAGATAGTAAATAAATTTAGTAAATAATAAAGGAGAATATATATTATGGCAAAAATTATTGGTATCGACCTTGGTACAACAAACTCTTGCGTTGCAGTGTTGGAAGGTGGCGAACCTGTTGTAATCACCAATGCAGAAGGTAACAGAACGACCCCGTCTGTTGTAGGTTTCACAAAGGATGGCGAACGCCTTGTAGGACAAGTTGCAAAGCGTCAAGCAATCGTAAACTCCGATCGTACTGTTATGTCCATCAAACGTCACATGGGTACTAACTACTCTGTAAATATTGATGGTAAAAATCACTCCCCGCAAGAAATTTCTGCAATCATTCTTGCAAAACTTAAGGCTGATGCAGAAGCATATCTTGGTGAAAAAGTTTCTCAAGCGGTAATTACCGTTCCGGCATATTTTAGTGACGCACAACGTCAAGCAACAAAGGACGCAGGTAAAATTGCAGGTTTGGAAGTTTTGCGTATTATCAACGAACCTACTGCTGCAGCACTTGCTTACGGTCTCGATAAAGGCGAAAACAAAAACCAAAAGATTTTGATTTACGACCTTGGTGGCGGTACGTTCGACGTTTCCATTTTGGAAATTGGCGACGGCGTATTCGAAGTGCTCGCAACTAACGGTGATACTCACCTTGGCGGTGATGATATCGACCAAGTTATCATCGACTATCTTGTTGCAGAATTCAAAAAGACAAGCGGTATCGATTTGTCTAACGACAAACAAGCCGTACAACGTTTGAAGGAAGCCGCAGAAAAGGCAAAAATCGAACTTTCCGCTACACTTAAAACAACCGTTTCTCTTCCGTTTATCACGGCAGATGCAACAGGTCCAAAGCACTTGGAAGTAGAACTTACTCGCGCTAAGTTCGAAAGTTTGATTGACGGTATCATCAAACGCACAATCATCCCTATGCAAAATGCCATGAAGGACGCAGGTGTAACAAACAGCGACCTTAACCGTGTAATTTTGGTTGGTGGTTCTACACGTATTCCTGCCGTTGTAGAAGCAGTTAAAAAGTTCAGCGGAAAAGAACCCTACAAGGGAATTAACCCCGACGAATGCGTTGCTATCGGTGCTGCAATTCAAGGCGGTGTGCTTGGTGGCGAAGTCAAAGACGTTTTGTTGTTGGATGTAACCCCGCTTTCGTTGGGTATCGAAGTTTTAGGCGGCGTTATGGCAAAACTTATCGACCGTAACACAACCATTCCTACAAGCAAATCTCAAGTATTCTCTACCGCTGCAGACAACCAAACAAGCGTAGATATTCACGTTTTGCAAGGCGAACGCGAAATGGCAAGCGACAACAAAACGCTTGGTCGTTTCTCCTTGACGGGTATTGCTCCTGCTCCACGTGGAATTCCTCAAATCGAAGTTAAATTCGATATCGACGCTAACGGTATCGTTCACGTAACGGCAAAAGACCTTGGCACACAAAAGGAACAATCCGTAACAATCACCTCTTCAACAAACCTTTCCGATGCAGATATCGACAAAGCGATTAAAGATGCCGAAAAGTATGCCGAAGAAGATAAAAAACGTCGTGAACTTGTAGAAGCACGTAACGGACTTGACCAAATGGTATTGTCTTTGGAACAATTCATTCGTGAAAGTGGCGACAAACTTCCCGAAGAAGACAAAAAGCAATTGCAAGAAGACATCGAAAAGGGCAAGAAAGTTCTCGAAAAGCAAGATGCTACTGTTGAAGAATTTAAGGCAGAAACTGACAGTATTGCTCAAGCAAGCGCAAGCATCTTCCAAAGATTCTATCAACAAGCACAACAAAACGGTCAACCTCAAGACGGTGGTGCCGGTGCAGGCGACGGCGTAGGTTACGAAGACGTTACCGATCAAAACTAATTTGTAAAACATTCCCCAAAATCTTGTTTGTAAAGGGCAAGCAAGTTGACGAAAAAGCACGAATAATACTCGGGCTTTTTCCAAGTTATTGGGGAGACGGCGTTAGCGTAATTGCATTTAACGTCAAACATATATACGTAATCACAACGGAGCAAAAAGCACGTTTTATTTGCAAAATGCACAAAAAGGCAGTTTAATAGCTACAAAAGTTGATGTTAAATGTTGCATAAGTACATTTTCGTATCAAAAAACGGCAATGCTCCGTCTAAAAGGATATCATGGCAAAAAAAGACTATTACGAAGTCTTGGGCGTTTCTTCAAGCGCATCTCAAGACGAAATTAAATCGGCATATCGAAAGTTAGCAAAACAATATCACCCCGACTTGCACCCCGGTGACGATGCCGCAGCAGAAAAATTTAAGCAGGTAAACGAAGCATATTCTATCGTTGGAGATCCCGATAAACGTCAAAAATACGACCGTGGCGAGATGGATTTTGACGGTCAAGGCGGATATAATCCGTTTGGCGGAGGTGGATTTACCGCAACGGGTTTTGACGACATCTTCGATATGTTTAGCGGTGCGTTTGGATTTGGCGGTAGTTCAAGTCGTCGCACACGCCAAAATACTGCAGGTAGCGACGTAACCTACACTTTGGAACTTACCTTTATGGAGTCCATTTTGGGTTGCAAAAAGCCTGTTACGTTCACTCGTGTGGAAAAATGCCCAACGTGTGGTGGCAGTGGCGCCAAGGACGAAAACTCTGTCCGTACCTGTGATAAATGTGGCGGTTCGGGACAAGTTAGACGTGTTCAAAATACCATTTTCGGTCAACAAATTTCCGTTGGCGTATGTGATAAGTGTGGCGGAAGTGGTAAAATCGTTACCGAACCTTGCAAAGTCTGTGGCGGACGTGGTGTGGTAAACAAAAATAAGGTACTTAACGTAACCATACCTGCCGGTGTGGAAAACGGCGCAGTATTGCAACTTTCCGGCGAAGGCAATGCGTCTCGTAACGGTGGTAGAAGCGGTAATTTGCTGTTGGTAATTTCCGTACAAGAATCTAAAATTTTCGAAAGAGATAATTTGGATTTGTATGTTACCGTTCCAGTGCCGTTTAAAACTGCAGTTTGCGGTGGTGAAATAGAAATTCCATCTCCCGACGGAGTATTCACAACTAAAATTGCCGAGGGTACACCTAATGGCGAAACGTTGCGCTTCCGTGGACGTGGTGTACATACCGCGCGTGGAATGTACGGTGATTTGTTTGTAAAAATCGAAGTGGAAGTTCCCAAAAATATTTCTCGTTCGCAACGCAAAGCCATCGAAGATTTCGAACGTGACAACACTTTGCGCAACTACACCAAACGCAAAGCATTTTTGGACGAAGTTTCCAAATTGTACGACGACAAAAAGTAGTTTGCATAATAGTTTAACGTGGTAAATTGTAACGTAGTCGAACACTTTTGTAAATGTTGTAAATAATTTCTTGTCGTAAATCATTGTAATTAAAATATAATTCATCAATATGTCAAAAAGCGATACAACTATGATGTGAACCACAAAAAGTTAGACACTTTTGGAGGTGCATTTCACTATATGCTGTATCGTTTTTTTGTTATAGAACTAAAAAACACGACCTTGATTGTTTTCAAGGTCGCGTTTTGATGTTTATAGCGGTAAATTGTCGAACTATGTGCAGCACTTATTAAGATTTTCGTTAAAGGTAAATTGTATTATAAATCACAATGATTTACGAAAAGAAAATCATTTGCAAAGTTTATAAAATTGTTGTGTTCGGTTTGATGATCTGCCTAACATAGTAATGGCGTAGAGATATTTTTAGACAATTTTATTTTTATCAAATAGTTCTGCGGGTAAGAAAGTTGCAAACCCAAAATTTTGTATAGGTGTGCAAGTCATCTAACGATATTGTCGAGTATCCGCGACAATATTTCATATACTCGCAAAACAATCCTTCCACAAAAATATCTATTTCCATTTCGATATGGTCGTAGTTTTTAATACGATTGTCGTTTTTGCACAATTCTATCAACTTTTTTGATGCTATTGCCGTTAGTTTTTTCGCCGCAAAAATGCTATCGTTAGATTTGCAAAGTAGTCGGTAGTTTTCGTCGTTTTGACGGATATATTCAAAAATGGAATCAAGAAACTGCATTATGCTTTGCGAGTCAACAAGTCTTGCCTTGTCGAAAAATGTATCGATGAGTTCGTTTTCGTACTCTTCGGCAACGTCGTAAATATCGTCGTAGTGGGAGTAAAATGCTCCACGACTTAATTCTGCACGGTTACACAACTCACTTACGGATACGTTAGATAAATTTTATTTTTCCGATAGCATTTCCGCAAACACTTTTTTTATCAAGCGTTTTGTTTTTTTTGATGAATTATTTAGATTTTTCGCCTTCATTTTTACCTCCAAATTTAAACAAATATGTCATTGCTGTTTAGATATTTTCACTGCCAAAATTTGTGTACTTTTGTTTTTCTCGATATTGTATTATACTGTAACACAGTTCAAATGTCAACACTGTTTACAGGAGGATAACTAAATTGGAAGATAAAATTCAACAATACGTAATAGAAACATCGCATTTAACCAAAGATTACGGCTTTGGACGTGGCGTTTTTGACGTAAATATTCATGTTAACAAAGGCGAAGTCTTTGGCTTTTTAGGTCCCAACGGCGCGGGAAAATCTACAACTATCAGGCATTTGATGGGGTTTTCCAAACCTGATTCGGGCAGTACCAAAATACTTGGAATGGAAACTTTTACCAACTATAACAAAGTTCTAAGTAACGTCGGGTACATTCCGGGTGAAATTGCTTTGCCTGCGGGGTTAAGCGGTTGGGAATTTATCTATATGATGCAAGATATGCAAAAAATTCGCAATCAAACGAGACTAAAGGAAATGCTTGACTTGTTTGAATTGAGAGATAACGTTTTGCAAGGTGAAACCAAACGAATGAGTTTGGGAGTAAAACGTAAACTTGCCGTTGTAACGGCATTTATGTCCGATCCGGACGTACTAATTCTGGATGAGCCTACAAGCGGATTGGATCCGGTGATGCAAGAAAATTTTATTCAATTTATCCACAAAGAAAAGCAACGCGGAAAAACGATATTGTTGTCTAGCCATATTTTTTCGGAAATTGATTCTACTTGCGATCGTATTGCCATTATCAAGGACGGACGGATAGTGTCGGAGTTTGTAGCAAACGACCTAAAACACGCCTCTCGAAAGTATTATACAATTGGTTTTAAGTCGCTTGGCGCCAAACAGGAATTTTTAACCAAAGCAATGCAAATAACGTCGTTTATGCTAATTCTCAACGACAAAAATAGCGTTTATATTTCCGTTGACGACAAGGATTTAAATACGCTAATCGCGTTACTGTCTGCATTGCCCGTGTTGTCTTTTAGCAACCGAAAGGAAACGTTAGAAGACTACTTTATGAAATTCTACAAGGAAGATAAAGACTTTGGAGGTGCCTTATCGTGAATGTTATCGAAATAAAAAATTTAACTAAGGACTACGGCAACGGTCGTGGAATATTCAATTTGAATTTATCTATCGAACAAGGCGAAATGGTGGGTTTTGTAGGTACAAACGGTAGTGGCAAAACAACAACGATACGGCATATAATGGGTTTTTTGAAGCCTACGTCTGGCGAAGCGTTGGTTAACGGGCTTTCTTCGTGGGAGCATTCCAGTGAAATTGTAAAAAATATCGGGTACGTACCCGGAGAAATTGCTTTCCCCGATTTAAAAACCGGTATTGACTTTTTGAAATGTCAAGCGGATTTTTTAGAACTGGAAGATATGTCCTATGCCAACCGACTTATCGAAAAACTGCAACTGGATCCGCGTGCCAATCTAAAACGAATGAGCAAGGGAATGAAGCAAAAAACTGCGTTGGTTTCCGCCCTTATGAATGATGCCCCCATAATAATTCTCGACGAACCTACAACGGGATTAGATCCGCTTATGCGCGCTACCTTTTTGGATATAATCCAAGAAGAACATAAAAAAGGCAAAACAATTTATATGAGCAGTCACAGTTTTGACGAATTGGAAAAAACTTGCGACAAGGTTGCGCTTATCAATGATGGCAAAATTGTGGACGTGTGCGATATGGACAAAATTCGCAATCGTCCCACCAAGGACTTTAAAATAGAATTTCATACGGTGGACGATTATCAAAGATTTCTGCAAGAAAATTACGAAAAAATACGGTTGCAACCACAGTATAATCAGGTTACAATTCGTATTCAATCGCAAGATACAACAAAACTTCTCGGTGTGTTGCATAAATACAACGTTAAATTCATTTCGGAGTTGCCATATACGTTGGAAATGCACTTCAAAAACATTTTATTTTCAAAATCAAACGACTAAAGGAGCAGTAATTTATGTTTAGTAAAGCGTTATTCAAACAATCGTGTAAAGCAAATAGAACAATGTGGGGTATCATTACGTTTGCCACTTGTTTTATGCTTGCATGCGTTATGCTTATTTCCGGCAGTGGAAATATCGGCACGGTAAAAAATTCTATTCAAGACACAATTATCACCAAGGAATTGGATTCTCAAATGCAAAAGCGCGCACTTTCTTATTACGAAAATGCCAACGACGGTTTGCAAAAGTTCGATTTACTGTTTGTGCAAAATGCAACGGATACTCTTTCTTACCTTGTTTGGCTTGGTAATATGCCTAAACAAAGTGATTTTACGGATATAAACACGTATATGATAGCGTTAAACGCTTGGCAAGAGGTAAAACCGCAAATGCAAACGTCTGCAGGCGAAAGTTACGCTTTGCTTGTTGGTGAATGGCAAAACGCTATGCCAATAAGAGACAATTTTGATAGTGATACAAACTACGCTTTGGCAATGCAAACTTGGCAGGAACAATCGCCCGCCACACAACAAATTGCGGTAACAACGGCGTATACCTTTGCTTGTGAAGACTTGCAAACTTACGTTAAACAAAAGCCGTAACATTGGGTTATGCGGAAGATTCTACCGAAGCGCAAGAAATGCTTGGTAGCGTTATGTACGTTCTTAATCCTAACGGTATGTTTAACGATTTTTACGTAGATAACGGCGAGAAAGTGCCGACTGACTACGATATTACGTCGTTAATATCTCACGTTGCTTCGGGTGATGCACAAAATTACGTGGTTTCGGCAGAGCGTACCGAATATCGTATGGATAGATCGAGCGATTGTTCCGCAATCTTTATTGCCGGCAACATGGTTAAGACTGAAAATGTAACGGAACTTATCAATGCGCTTTCTTCCTATGGTGTAAGTAAGGAAAAGTACGACTCTTTCGGCTATACTTATGCAACTATCAAACATCTATCTAAAACGGCAATCGTTACCTACCAAGGTCAACTAAATTACGAATTGGAACTGCTTAAGGATGAATTTGATAACGGAAAATTTACGGACGAAAGTGAATATCAAAATGCGATTGCAAACAAAAAACAAGAACTTCGTTCTAACGTTTCGGCAAGTTTCTTGTCCACTTTGCCAAATGCCGTATCGGAAGCGTTAGAGGAAATCGGCAAGGCGGATTTGTATATGTTGGTTGTCGGTTCCATTTTTTATAAATTGGCAGGACTGTTGTTGCCAATAATTTACATGATCATGGCTTCCAACAACTTGATTGCAGGACAGGTCGATAGCGGTTCTATGGCATACGTTCTTTCCACGTCCACAAAACGAATTACCGTTGCATTTACGCAAGCAGTGTACCTGGTAGGCTCGCTATTTTGTATGTTTTGCTTTACTACAGCAACCGGATGCGTATGTTTGTCGTTAGTGACGGAAGACGTTGCATTGACGTATGGTAACTTGATTTTGCTAAATCTTGGCGCATTTTTGGTACTGTTTGCGCTTTCGGGATTGTGTTTTTGTACGTCGTGTTTGTTCGATAGAAGCAAACGCTCTATGGCAATCGGTGGCGGACTTAGTATTTTCGCACTCGTTTCCGCAATGCTTGGATTGTTCGGTAGCCCTGTGATTCCTTCTGTTGTTAGACTTAACGCACTCAATTACTTTAATTATGCAACAATCATTTCGCTTTTTGACGTAATTTCTATCATGGACGGCACAAGTTCGTTTGTTTGGAAATTTGTAATTCTTGCCGTAGCAGGCATTATCGGTTATGTAATAGGCGCATTTAGATTTACCAAAAAAGATTTACCACTGTAAAATATGGTAAATAGACGCGTGCTTATATAGTTCAAATGAAATGGCAAAGTTTGCAACTATTGTTAGCAAAAACCACTTAATTATATTTGTTCGTGTAACAGTGTATTTGATTTATTGTGAATAGCAAAATAATTACATTACGATAAATGTACTAAAAGACGTGCTGATTAGTAGACTTATATTTTACAATAAGTAAATTAATAACCAAGCACAATATTTCGTGAATTTCGCAAACGATTTTCTTGTAACAAATCGTTGCGATTAAAATGTAATTCACCCAATACAAAAAGTCCCCACGCACAGCGTGGGGACTAATTTTGTTGTTTTGCAACTATTTTGTTCTTATTTAATAACTAATTTGATTGTAGTGCAATCGTGTGTTGTGATTATAATTATATTCAATCCTATTGTTGAATTAATTTAGTAGTAACGAATTGTTTTGCAATCATTTAGTTTTGGTAACAACCTATTTGCAATATTTTTCCATTGATTTTGTAAGGAAGTGTACTTCTTCAAGTTGGTCGCAAGTAACGTATCCTGCAGGAGCCTTAATAAGAGAAGGGATACGGTTAACGATAGTAGCGCAAGTGTGTTCTACTGTGGCAGGTTTAACAACGTGGTATTCTACGTTGGGTTCGCCTGTAAGCCACCAGTCGCACATATCGCCGTCGTCCGGTCCGTAAACCTTACCGATTGTTTCTTCTTCAACAACAATGCCTTCTTCTGTTTGGATGGTAACAACTGCCGACATACCAATGCAACGTCCTGCTTTGATTGTGGCCCCAAGTGTACTGCTGTATACGTCGTGGTCTACAATGTACGGAACGTGTTTTTGGTCGATGGATTTGATTGTCAAGCCAAGTTTATTGCAGATGGCTTCGCTTGCATTCCAAGCATAGGAGGGTTCAAACTCTGCAGGATGAGCAATTTGTTGTTCAAATTCGTCAGCGGAAAGGTCGCATCCGTGAGCCTTCGCAAGAGCAAGACCGTATTCGTCTACGTTGTAACTGTATGCACCTTTAATTTTAACAAGGCTGTCGCAACCTGCAGCCGCCAAAGCAACCATGTTAATCCAGAAGATATCTTGCATGCCGGAACCGGTAATAGTGCAGTTGTGTGCTTTTGCAACTTCAGCCAAATGTTCTACTTGCGCTTTAGCGGTAGTGCATGGATAAATTGCTTCTTCGCACGTTGTAATAACGTTAATTCCGCGAGAAACACACTTTTCTACGTGTTCGAAGATGTCGTTTATAAAACTGAAAAGGGTAACGATTGCAACGTCTGCTTTGCTTTCGTCCAAAACTTTGTCGGCATCGTTAGAGATAATAACGCCTGTTTTGAAGCCGAGTTCTGCAAAGTCGCCGATGTCCATACCGACTACTGCAGGGTTGATATCGATTGCGCCTGTAACTTCTGCACCGTGGTTGTACAAATATCTAATGATGTACTTAGCCATTTTACCGCAACCGTATTGAACTACTTTTACTTTTTCCATAATGAAAATCCTCCTATTTTTTTGATTTTTATTTGAAGTTATTTTGCTAACTTTCAATATGGTAGTTTTATTATAAACCCTAATCTAAGGTTAGAGTCAATACTTTTTTGAAAATTTTACGGGAACTTGCAATCGCAAAAACATATTGCGTCGGGTGTCGTCAAAAATATGTAACTCTGTCAACTCTTCACAAATGTAGTTTCCGTTAATTTGATAGTCGTGACGACGGCAAAAATCCAACAGTTGCTTGCCGTATTCCACTTCGTCGTCGTAATTGTCCAAGTAGATGCAAGCGTACATTCCGCTTTCCACAATAGAACTATGACAGTCGTTGTCAGCCAACAGCTTGTTTGAAAACACAAAAATTTCGTCCGGTACAAAAATGCCATTTTCAAAATCCTTTTGCAAAATAGACGTTGCCATATTGTAACTATGTACTTGCGAAATCCCCTGTCTTAATAACTCGTTTCGTAGCATAATTACCGCTTCTTCGTAACTTTCGTGCCCTTTTTCGTAAAAATTTGTAGGACAAGGCATACTCCAAACGTACCGTCTGTCGATGTATTCCAGCGATGTGGTACCTGTGGTGGGCGATTTTCGATACCGCTCGATTTGCGTTATCGTGCGCGAAACGGCGTCGTGGCGGTCTTTTAGTTCTCGCATTTGTTGATGCAATTGCTCGTCCTTTTGCACCAAAATATCTTCGATAATAGTGATATCTTCCTTGCGTAGCACTTCGCCTATTTCCGTAAGACTCATGCCCAAATCCTTCATATAGGCAATGATGTCTAACCTTGCTGTCTGTGTCAATGTATAATAGCGATAGCCTGTTTCTTGGTCGACGTAGCATGGTTTTAGAAGTCCTATTTTATCGTACAAACGCAACGTCGGTATGCTTGTGTTGTTGATTTCTGCCATTTTTCCAATGGATAGCAATTGTTCTTTCATAAATATTCCTCCTAAAACTCTAATTTTCAAATAGAGTTTACATCGAAAATATTTATAAGTCAATAGATTTTTTCTAATTTGTTTTGCAGGTTTTTGTCTAAACCTGTTTAATGGGCTTTCTGCGAATAAAATGTGCTTTACTGCGCTGCATTGTTTTGACTATTTACACTTTTTTTACATAAGATTTTACCAATGTATACCAACTTGTACATAATTCTACATGTTTGCACTAACTCTTACTTAGTTCAACCCATTTGTACTTGTTTACATCAAACTTAACCAAAATATACCAACTTTTACTTTTTTATACCTAATTGTACCCGATTGTATCTTTTTATACTTTTCTACCCAAAAGTCTATATTTTTTAACAAATTATCCGCTTTTTTTACTCATTTTTGCATTTGACATATAATAAAATATATTGTATAATGTCATCAATAAATCGTTGTTTTATTTGTTTTGAAACTTTTTGTTGGCTTTTTTGCCAATTTGCACCAATTTTTAACCAAACAATCAAACGAAACCTCAAGGGCGAAAAGCTTGTTTTTTTGACCTTACAATTTTGGACATTTTTTGTTCGAGTTATACAACATTTTTAGACCTTTCAGGAGGACGCTATGAAACAAGAATTTGCATCATTGCAAGACCTTACCAACAAAATGCGCAAAATGACTATTTTGGAACTGCGCGAATTGGCTCGTGATTTCTATATTATTCCACGCAATCTCCCTCGTGATGAGCTTGTGCGTCGAATTACGGCATCGTACAACGGCGAATTAGAACCGGAAATTCCCCTAAAATCGGGCAGACCTACAAAAAAGGCAAAGCTTGCTCAAGCAAACGAAAATCTTATTATCGACGGAGTGGTAGACAATGTAGACAAGTCTTTTCCACGTGTAGGCACTTTGGAAATTTTGCCCGATGGTTATGGTTTTGTTCGTACCGAAAACTACTCATCTCGTCCCGGAAAGGATTACCACGTATCGCAAAATATCATCTCCAAAATGAACTTGCGCTCCGGCGACAAGGTAAAAGTTGTTTTGCATCAATTCCCCGATAGAGCGGTTCCAACCGTTTTGTACATTCAGGAAATCAACGATCAACCTTGCGGAGAGATAAAACGTGTTCCGTTTGATAGTTTGGAAGCCTGCTTTCCCCAAAACCGAATTGTGCTGGAAAGTGAAAAAACCGACTATGCATTACGTGCATTGTCGTTGGTTGCGCCTATCGGCAAAGGACAACGTGGTCTTATTGTTGCTCCGCCTAAAACAGGCAAAACCATTTTGCTCAAAAAAATTGCCATGGCAGTGCGCAAAAATCATCCGGAAATAAAACTTACAGTACTTTTGATTGACGAACGTCCGGAGGAAGTTACCGATTTTAAGGAAAGTGTCGATTGCGAAGTGGCATATTCCACTTTCGATCAATCTCCACAAAACCACATCCGCATTGCCGAACTTGTTTTTGCCAATGCGCGCCGTCGTGTGGAACAAGGGCAGGACGTAATGATTTTGTTAGATAGTATAACTCGACTTTCTCGCGCCTACAACCAAACGGCAGAGCAATCGGGCAGAACGCTTAGCGGCGGTTTGGATATCACTGCTTTGCAAGAGCCAAAGCGTATGTTCGGTCTTGGACGTAACACAAAATCCGGCGGTAGTTTGACGGTGCTTGCAACTGCGCTGGTAGATACCGGTAGTAAAATGGACGACATCATCTATGAAGAATTTAAGGGTACGGGCAATATGGAAATTCAACTTGACCGTCGTATGAGCGAAAAGCGTATTTTCCCTGCAATCGACCTGAATCGTAGCGGAACTCGTCGCGAAGAGTTGCTACTAAACCAAAATCAGTTGGAAGGTATGTATCTAACACGTCGTTTGCTCGCCGGAGAAGACTCTATTATGGCAACGGAAAACTTGTTGGAAGTTATCATGACAACGGACAATAACGATCAAACTATCGAAACGTTAAAAATTCTTGTTAAAAACGCACAAGCACGAAGGAAAAAACAAACAACATGAAAACTGTAGTTTTGGGTATGAGCGGTGGTGTAGATTCCGCCGTGTCGGCATATCTGCTTAAACAACAAGGTTACAACGTGATAGCGTTGTTTATGCACAACTGGGAAGAGGACGACGAAAACGGTTGTTGTACCGCCGAGCAGGATTTTGAAGATGTAAAGCGTGTTTCCGACAAACTTGGCATTCCGTACTACTCGGTAAATTTTGCCAAACAGTATAAAGATAGGGTATTTAGTTACTTTTTGGAAGAATACAAACGCGGACGAACCCCAAATCCCGACGTGCTTTGTAATCGCGAAATAAAATTTGGTCCGTTTTTGCAATATGCCAAGGCATTAGGTGCCGAATATATTGCAACAGGACACTACTGTGGTATTCGTCACGACGGCGATACGCATTATCTTTTAAAGGCAAAGGACCAATCCAAGGACCAAACCTACTTTCTAAATCAACTCAACCAAGAACAACTAAAAGACGTTTTGTTTCCCCTTGCCGATTTAGACAAAACGGAGGTGCGCAAAATCGCCGAAGAACTTGGTTTGATAAACGCCAAAAAGAAAGATTCCACCGGCATTTGTTTTATTGGCGAACGTAATTTTAGAGAGTTTTTACAAAACTATTTGCCCAATCAGGAAGGCGATATCGTCGATATGGACGGTAAAGTTGTTGGCAAACATATCGGTCTTATGTATTACACTTTGGGACAACGTCGCGGATTAGGTTTGGGCGGTACTACCGAAGGACAAGGCCGTTGGTTCGTTGTAGAAAAGGACCTTGCCAACAACCGCTTGATTGTTTCTCACGGTGACGAAAGCGTTTTGCTTTCAAAAAGTTTGGTATCTTACAATGTAAATTGGATTCCGCATGTGCCTACTCAAACCAAGTTTAGTTGCGCTGCAAAGTTTAGATATCGTCAAAGCGAGCAAGGTGTGGACGTGGAAATTTTGCCTGATGGCAAAGTTAACGTGACGTTCCATCAGCCTCAACGTGCCGTAACCCCAGGACAATTCGTCGTGTTCTACGACGACGAAAAATGCCTTGGCGGTGGAATTATCGACGAGGTTTACAAGTAACTATAATTTGCTTTGTGCACAAAAAATCACATACGTATGTTATTTTTCGTGACAAATTTGATAAAAGAAACTAAAAAATCACAAAAATAGTGTGTTTTGTAGTGCATTTTGGGAGCAATTTTGAAGTAGTTTCTTGCAAAATTTGACGATAGCAAAAGGAGAGTTAGTATGTTCTCGGCACAAAATCATTGGGTTGATCCGTTTAGATATAAGGACGAACTAAACAAACTTTATAATAAACCCGTTACCCAAGGAAAAGTCGTTTTTTACGGAAGTAGTACCTTTGTGTTTTGGAAAAATATTCACCAAGATATTGTTTTTCCATTGGAAAATCACGGGTTTGGCGGTTCAACCGTTGACGAAGCACTTTTTCACTATCAAAAACTTGTAGTTGATTATAACCCAAGTGCGTTGGTGTGGTATTTTGGCGATAACGACGTCGTTAGCGGCTATACTGTAGATGAAATCGAATATCTAACGCAAAAAACGTGGAGTTATATCCGCAGTCAATTACCCAATTTGCCAATAGTAATTTTGGCGACAAAAGTTTGTCCTAACAGGCAACCTTGCATCGACAAAATTGTTGAACTTAACTCTCGTTTGAAGTGTTTTGCCGATAATACGAAAAACTTTTATTTTGTCGACACTTACGATATTTGCATGCAAAACGGCAACTACGATTTGTCTATGTTTATCGGTGACCAACTGCATTTTAGCCAACTTGCCTACGACAAAATTGCTCAAAAAATCAATCCGTTGATAAAGGAAATACTCAAGTAACTTACGACAAACGCAGTCTTATGTCGATACGTGATTGTAATATTGCACGGATAAAAAGTACAGTAATATTTACCATTTTTAGATAACTGACTGCTGTTTGTCGAAATACAGCACAAAACGTTTCTGCAAACAGTTTTTCATTCGTATATCAAAAATTCAATTTGCACGGTGCGTTTGCACAAAATTGTGCATAAATCACAATTGAAAAACTTACGTACTCTAATAGGTAATAACTATGGGATTATTTTACAACCGAAAAAGAATAGATGATGCCACGCAAGATTTAGTGGAAGCACAACAACCAACTCAACAACAAGTGGAAGAAGAAATTACCGCAATCGAAAATGATACAACTCTCGCTCCTAAAAAGCGTGTTTGGGAAGTGGACTTTTTGCGTGGTTTTATGATTTTGTTTGTCGTTTGGGACCACTTTATGTGGGATATCAACTGTGGTTTTAGCAGTAACTACAACACAGGGTTCTTCCAATGGCTATACAAAATATCTTCAATTTATTACCAAGGTAACGGCTTGCGTTCACTTACCCACGATACGTTTGTATCTATGTTTGTGTTCACGTCGGGCGTTTCTTGTGCATTTTCCAAGTCGAATT
>CAYOKR010000014.1:0-31455 GCA_964404625.1 uncultured Oscillospiraceae bacterium
AAAAATTTCGAACATTTTTTTGTGACATAGTAACCTTTTTGGCGTTTGCAAAGATGGGTTGCCTTGTCGTTGACAAAATGTTTGCAAACGGTTGATTTTACATTTTGGCATTTGCAAAGAAACCCTCCTATGCAAAATGCCTATTTTGTTGGTTAGATTATACTAAAAAATAGGCATTTTGTCCACAAAATGACAGTTTTTGATTGTAATAATTATTGCATTTTATAAAAAATTTTGATACAATGGTAACATCAAAAGTATTTAGTTACATAAATGTAACTAATAAAAACATTTTTGGGAGAAAAAATTTTATGATACGACAAGAATACAAATGGTTGACGGATATATTTGTTGCTCATCGTGGATTGTTTAACAACATAGATATTCCGGAAAACTCCATCCCCGCATTTGAAAAGGCACGCGAAAATAACTTTGGCATCGAAACGGACGTACAGATGTCGAGCGACGGCGTGTTGGTTGTTTTCCACGATGATACGTTAAAACGTATGACGGGTGCCGACGGACTTGTGTGCGAAAAGACCTTCGCTGAACTTCGCGAATTGCGTTTGCTCGATACAGATTGCCAAATTCCTACATTTGAGGAGTTTTTGCAAGCAGCAGGCGGAGTAAACCTTATCGTGGAAATCAAAAAGCACAAAAACATCGGCGAAGTGGAACAAAAAGTTGTTGATGCGCTTACCAACTACAACGGTAACTACTGCATGGAGTCGTTCGATCCGTTTATCGTTAGATGGTTCAAAAAACATGCACCTCACATCATCCGCGGACAACTATCCACAAAGTTTTGCGGAAGAGATATGCCTTGGTGGAAAAATCGCATTTTGACGAATTTGACATTGTGCAAGTGGAATGGCAGTCAATTTATCGCTTACGACGCTTGTTGGGTAGACAAAATCAAAGCCGTTAAGCGTTTTGGCAAGAAAATTCCTATCATTTGCTGGACAATTCGCAGTCAAGAACAGTATGACAATTTGAAAGACAAATTTGACAACATAATTTTTGACAGTTTTGTTCCCGTAAGATACGATTTGGAAAAATAATTGTACTATTGTTAAAGCGTATCTAAACAAAAAATTATTAGAGTAACCCCTATTGCTAACACTTGTTGCCATTGTATGTTTAGACATTACCACAACGGTGAACAGTTTTGAAAAGAGAGGTAAAAAATGAGAAGATTTTTATCGTTTACGTTAGGTCTTATATTTGGTATTGTTTTCCTTTTGGGAACGTTTGGAATGGCTATGTACACATCCGTTACGGCAGTGCATCCAAACGAAATTTACTCCGATTTAGAAAAGTATCTTGGAGACTTGGGCAACGTATCGTTGCTGCAAGCATACTACAATATTTTAGATATGTACAAAGAGCAAACGGGCGGTTTGACGGAAGGCGACCTATACTCCGTTGGAGATTTTTTGGCAGACAACAATATTTCCACCACCGACGAAGAAACTGGCAGCGTAACCGCATTTGGTATTGTTATGCCAAAAGAACTGCTAAACGCACCGTTATTTGAGTATTTTAACACCAACCAAGACGAAAAAGGTCATACCGGTGTACAACGTGCTTTAAAACAAATTAAACTTAGTGCTGTACCGGCAGTAGTAAACATGTTCGCATCCGGCGAAGGGGACAATAAGATTATCTCCGACGATGTAACGACCGAATTAGACAACTATTCGGTGTACTACCTTTTGTACGGTGAAGACAAAACGGATGGTGCCGAAACGGACATTGTTGCAAATCTTGCCACCATCACGCAGAACATCAAGTTGGTGCATTTGATTCCGTCACTTCACGTCGAAGGGGAAACGGAAAATGCTTTAGCCAAGTTGCTATCTGCCGTTGGTGAAGCGTCTATTGGCGGACTAATTACCGATTTGACGGGCGATAACAATATTTTTGGCATGTTAAATGCAGGCGGTTCTCTTAGCGCGGTCGGCGAACTTACCTTTACAGATTTTCTTGGTAGCACAGATCCGCTGATATCGTCTATGCTCGGTTCTGTTAGCCTAGCAGATTTTGTTGCGGACAACGGAAATTTCAATGTTCAACAAGCAATGGATAAAATTTCCATCGCCGGTTTGTTTGGATTGATAAAGCGTGAAATGGCTGTTGATTTAACGGACACAACCATTACAGTTAAAGACTTTACAACAACCACCGACGAAGGCAAAACGGTTGTTGAACTTTACGTTGCGACAAAAGTTAATGGCGAACAAACAATTTACTATTTATCTACCGACGATAAAACTTGGTACGAAGGTCAACTTGTTTGCGAAGATGCCGAGCACACTCACACTAAAGATTGCTATGACTACTTGTGGTATATTGCGTGCAAAAAGGAAGAACACGCTCACACCGACGATTGTACTGCCGACTGCAAAATAACCGAACACAGTCACGACGGCGAGTACGTTGTTGGCGAAAAGAGTTACGTCCCCGTAGACAAAGCATCTATTTATCGCACTATCGCTAACTTAAACTTGAGCGCATTGATGGAAGATGGCGCAATCAACTTTGAAAATGTTTTTAAGAAATTTGACAATCACAAACTTGACGAAATCATCAAAGAACTGCTCGCAGATAACGAAAGTTTGATAAAGCTTTGCGATTTGCTAAAACTTGACGAAATGACTTTGAGCCAGTTGCTTGGCGAAGGTGGATTTGACCAATTGTTTGCAAACGTAACGAATGTGCCCATTAAGGACATTTTTGAAACGTTTGGTGTGACAGGCATGGAGTTTATCACAGACATGGTGGGCGATATGTCTATAAGCGAACTTGCAAACGGCGGTTTTGATAATATTTCTCTTGGCGGTTTGCTTGGACTTGTAAAACATGAAATATCTGTTGATTTGACGGACACAACCATTACAGTTAAAGACTTTACAACAACCACCGACGAAGGTGAACCAGTTGTTGAGCTTTCCGTTGCGACAAAAGTTGATGGTAAACAAATGGTTTACTATCTATCTACCGACGGTGAAACTTGGTACGAAGGGCAACTTGCGTGCGACGACGATACGCATACAGAGTTTAAACATCACGTCAAAGACTGCTTCGAATACGTGCTGTATCAAAAATGCACAAACGATACTGCCGAACACGACCATAAAATAGAAGATGCCTTTTACAAAGAAGAAACGCAAGAAGACGGTTCGATTAATATCGTTGGATATGTTAATGCAAGCAGTTTGTACAATAGTTTGGGCAATATGACTATCGGCTCTGTTATGACAGACGGAATTGGCTCGTTGTTTGATGAACTAAAGGACATGAAGCTGGGCGATTTGCTGGACACCTTGGGTAGCAACAGCGAAATGACAGGCATTATGGATGCGTTGAAAGACTTTTCTATAAACGATCTAATGAGCGGTGCTTACAAAACATTGCAACTTGGCAAAGTTCTTGGTTACGAGTTCAAAGAAAACAACGGTAACCTTGATGACGAAAGCTTGATAACATTTAAAGACAGCGAAAATACAACTATCGGTTATGTCGCAAAAATTGACAGACAAATCGTGATATCCGTTGACGGAACAACTTGGTACAATGGTAAATTTACATGCAAGCTGGATGAACACTTACACGATGACAGTTGTGATGCCGACTGCGATAAAGGTCATAAACACGGATTTGATTGCTACGACTACATTTGGTATCAAGAGTGCAAAGACGATTGCGGACACATCGCAGGCGAACACACCACAATCGGCGATAAAAACTACACAGAAGCAACGAGTATGTTTGGGACACTTGCAGGCTTAACTATCGACGATTTGACAAGCGATGGCGACATTATGAGCACTCTTTTGAACAAATTGACATTGGGCGATGTGATGCAATCCAACCTCCCTGATATGTTGGATAGTTTGAAAGATACGCCTATTTCGCAACTGAGCGGAGCTATCGAAACAACCAAAGCGGGCAATTTGCTCGGTTTCCAGCGTAAAGAAGTAAACCTTAGCGAAGGCGATTGGACCGAAAGCAGTATCGGTGGATTGTATCAACGTGCAGACGGAGATTGGGCAAAAGTAGACGGAGATAAATACTATTTTGCGGAATTTACTTGCAGTACGGAAGAACACGTTCACACTACCGAGTGCGGTACTGAAGGCGCATATACTTGCGAAAAGGATGAGCATACGCACAGTGCCGAGTGCTACGCTTACATTTGGTACGGAGAAGACGGTGTTACACCACTTACCGGAATTGAAAAGGTATTAGCCGACAAAACCATCAACGATTTGCGTGATTTTAGCACTATTTTGAATGACGTTACGTTGGGCGACGTGATGGGAGAAGACAAACTTCCCGATATGCTAAAATCGTTAAAAGACATTAAAATTGGTGAATTGAGTACGGAAATCAACAAAACAAAAGTTGGTAATTTGTTGGAGTTTACCTATGACGAGGAAGGCGGTTGCTGGAAGAAAGACGACGGAACGGGCGCTCTTGTTGAAGTTGCCGGTATCGAAAAGGTATTGGCAGACAAAACCATCAACGATTTAAAGGACCTTAACGCAATCTTGGATGACGTTACGCTTGGTGATGTGATGCAAGACAAACTTCCCGATATGCTAAAATCGTTGAAAGACGTTAAGATTGGCGAGTTGGGTATAAAAATGAACGAAATGTACGTTGGCGAATTGCTTGGTTACAAAAAAGTTGGCGACATTTGGTACAAAGAATGTGAAGAAACCGATTGCGGGCATACTCACGTTGATATAGACGGCAAAAATAACTACGCCGAAACAACAGGTATTGAAAAGGTTTTGGCAGACAAAACCATCAACGATTTGAAAGATCTTAACGCAATCTTGGATGACGTTACGCTTGGTGATGTGATGCAAGACAAACTTCCCGATATGCTAAAATCGTTGAAAGACGTTAAGATTGGCGAGTTGGGTATAAAAATGAACGAAATGTACGTTGGCGAATTGCTTGGTTACAAAAAAGTTGGCGACATTTGGTACAAAGAGTGTGAAAGAACCGATTGTGGACACAGTAATACCGAGCACACTGATATCGAAGGAAAACAGTACGCCGAAACAACCGGTATCGAAAAGGTATTGGCAGGCAAAACCATCAACGATTTGAAAGATCTTAACACGATCATGGATGACGTTACACTTGGCGACGCGATGCAAGACAACCTTCCCGATATGCTAAAATCATTGAAAGACGTTAAGATTGCCGAGTTGGGCACAAAAATGAACGAAATGTACGTTGGTGAGATGCTCAAGTACACGAGAACATTGACTTGCTCTATTGAAGATCACACCCATACCGACGATTGTTACAAATGGTACAACGAAGGCGTCGAAGTGACCGGTATGATGGCGAAGATTGCTAACAAAAAGGTTGGCAACCTTGGGGATATCGGTAACGACATCCAAGGCTACACCATTGCCGATATCTTGGGCGAAAAAGAAGAAGACAGCGCACTTATCAAAGCATTGTATGACACGCCGGTTGGCGAAATTGGTTCAAAAATGAACAAGATTCAACTTGGTACTGCAATGGGGTACTACAGCAAACTTATTTGTAGTGAAAGTCACGAGCACGGCAAAGATTGTTACAAATGGTACACTGATGAAAGTCTCACAACACCTGTTACTGCACCACAATCGGCGTTTGTAAACTACACGTTGAGCGGCATCGGTGTGGGCATTTCCGAAATAAAATTGGGCGAATTGGTGGACGTTGAAAGTGGTAGTCCTATGTTGAAAGCATTGAAAGATACACCTATTGACGGCATTGGCAATGCTATCAACACTATGGCACTTGGTACGTCGATGGGATTTGTTAGACGGGAAATTGATGTAACCACAGGCTATACAACTATCGACACTATCACAACCGTTAAAACAAACGGTACAACTATTGTTAAAGAACTTGACGAAAAGTGGTACGAAGCTGTTTTGAGTTGCAAAGATACGACTACCGGAAAAACTCATGACGAAAGTTGCTACGATTTTGTTTGGTATGAAGAATGTAAAGGCGACTGCGGTCACACATATGAACAACATATAGAATTAACAGAAACAATTAATGGTGTGAAAGTTACCGGATTGAATGCAAAAATGGCAAATCTTACTGTGCAAACAATGGGCGGTAATGCTTTTGTGGAAATTGTGAACGGACTTTCCATGCGCGATATGATTGACAGCGGAGTATTAACGTTTAACAATGAAGAAAAATACAAGTTGGCAATTATGTTTGGTTGTAATGAACACTCAATAAATGGAGAAATAACAAGTTTTTCATGCAATATGGCAGGATACTTTGCATACAAAATTAATAATTCCGGTGCGACTGCAGAAGAGTTTTATAAAAAATGCCATAACATTACTAACGAGTCATTGACTACCCAACAACTTGAACACCGCGACCAATGGCAAGATTGCACGCTAGATGAATTTATCTCGGCATTGCTTAGTGGTATTTAGTAGTTAACAATTTGAGTGATTGCGAAATGATGTTAAAAATGAGTGACCAATTCGGTCACTCATTTTATTTGCTTATTGGGTAAATTATACTTTTAAGTGCAATGTTGGTAAAGTGTTGCAGTTAGTTTGACAATTTACCTATTGGTGAATTAAGGTGTTATACCGCCCGAGATTCTGCTATGGCACAGACCATCTCACTGCTTTTGCAGTTCGACTTCGCTCAGAATGACGGGCGTGGCAGAATGTCGATATTGTCGTTGGTGATTTTTGACAAGGTGTGGGCGCGGCTGCGCCGTTACGTATTGAAAATATTTTGAAAAACTTACAATATATAGTATTGGAGATATGCCGACAACAAAAATACTATTTGTTGGCAAGATTTTGCACTATTGCTTGGGCAACGCGAATACCGTCCACGGCGGAAGATACAATTCCTCCGGCATAGCCTGCGCCTTCGCCGACGGGATATAGATTTTTTAAATTGGACTGCATTGTTTGGTCTCGCACAATCTTTACGGGGGATGACGTGCGACTTTCCACACCTGTTAGCACTCCGCTTGAACCAAAGCCTGCGATTTTTTTATCGAATTGCAACAATGCTTGCGCCAAAACGTCGCCAATTTGCTTAGGCAAAAGGTCACGAAGATTGGCAAGAGTTACGCCACGTGGGTAACTTGGGCTAATATCTAACTTGGTTGAAACCTTGCTTGCCAAAAAATCCGTAACGTTTTGCGCAGGGGCAAGGTAGTTGCCACCGCCCATTTTATAGGCAAGGTGTTCCAAATGCTGTTGAAAACGCACTCCGCAAAGAGCATCGTCGCCAAAGCCGTAGGAAGAAACATCTTGTTTAGTGACGTTTACTACCAAAGCGGAATTAGAATTTTGCTTATCTCGAGCAAAGTAACTCATTCCGTTTACAACAACAGTATCGGGTTGACTATTTGCCGACACCACTACACCGCCCGGGCACATACAAAAACTGTAACAACTGTGAGTTGGCGTTACTTGACATGCAAGTTTGTAACTTGCGGAAGGAAAGTCGCGATGTGTTGCGTGCACGTTGCCATACTGCGCAGTATTTATAAATTCACGGCTGTGTTCGATACGCAAGCCAACGGCAAAGGGTTTGAATTGTACGTCCACGTTATGTTTCACAAGGACGTGAAACATATCTCGAGCACTGTGACCAACGGCAAGCGCAACGGCATCGGCAAGAATTTGTTGTCCGTTTTGAGTGACGATGCCTACTACTTTTTGACCGTCTAAAACGAAATCGCAAACGGTGGTATCAAAAAGGAACGTTCCGCCAAGGGAAATTATTTTGTCACGCAAGTTTGCCACTACAATTTGCAATTTGTCCGTACCTACGTGAGGCAAAGAGTCGTACATTATGCTTTCGGGCGCGCCGTTTTTTACAAACTCGCGAAAAACGGAATAAGTAAACGGCGAAGAAATGCCGGTGGTTAATTTGCCGTCGGAAAAAGTTCCTGCACCGCCAAGACCGAATTGAACGTTTGTGTTCGGGTTGAAATCGCCACCATTAAAGAAGGTTTCGATTGCCTGTTTTCGCGGTTGCACGTCGCTACCACGCTCGATTACCGTTACTTTTACACCGCTTTGCGCAAGATACAATGCCAAAAACAATCCGGCAGGACCGCTACCGACAACGATACAACTTCCGTTTACTTGCGGTTTGTCCGCCTCAAAGACGTCCACAGGATATTCGTACGGCGAGGCGTTTTTAGGCGTTTTGGTAGTATCGATAACAAATGAGCATACAAAATGCAAATCGTTTTTGTTGCGCGCATCTATACTTTGTTTATGCAGCGTTACGCTTTTAACGTCGGTAGGTTTCAATCCCGTTGCTTTGCAAATTTTGGCAATGGGATTTTTGTTATCTATAGAAATATTGATTGGTTTTGTTAAAAAAAGACTCATTTTGGATAGTTCTTAGCAATTATACGCCTTTTGACGGGCGGATTTATCGAACGTGTACAGTGCCGATGCACTTGCAAAGTACAAGTTATTGCCACCGCAAACACCATCGACGTTGAGCATTTCACCAAGGGCAACCACACCGTTTGGAAGAGTTAACGTGCGTTTATCTACAAAACGTTCGTCGATACCGCCTGCAGTTACTTGGCTCATGGTAAAATCTAACAATTTTTCCAACGTAAAGGTAAAATTTTTGGCAAGTTTGCATTGTTCATAAGCGGATTTTGCACGTTTCGAGATACTTTCGGCAAGTTTGTTGTGCAAAATACCGTAAAATAACTTGTCCTTTTCGTTGGAAGATTCGCGTTTGGCAAGAATATCGTAAAGTTGAGATTGCATCATTGACGGAACAAGGTCGATACTAAAGGTATAATCGTGTTTTTCGCCTTTGACAAGGTTGCGAGCAATGATTGCGGAAAGGTTAAAAATGCAAATTCCGGAAAGTCCGTAATCCTTAAACAGCACTTCGCCGTGCTCCGTTGCAATAGGTTGTCCGTCAGCGACGAGGGTTACGCTGCATTTTGCACGGATGCCGTTTAATGCGCCGTCCATTTTGGTTACACGCACTGGAACGAGTGACGGATAGGTTGGTGTTAGCCACTGTTTATCTATCAAAGGAAGCGTCGGTTGGAGTGCTTGACTTTCGCTACCGCAAGCGAGCACAACTTTGTCGTACATGGTACCATCAAATACATACTTATCGTTTTTGATTGTGATGTTTTGGATGTTGGTATCCGCAAGCAATTTACCGCCGTTTTTGGCAAATTGATGTCGCAAACAATCCACCACGTTGGATGCGGATTCACACAAGGGGTACATACGCCCTACTTCGTCGGTATGCGTGTAGATACCGCAACTGTTGAGAAATTGCACATACTCACTAACGGAAATTTCATTTAATACGTTTTGAACGATTTGACTATCGTTAAACAACGTTGCGTTTACGTTGTAGTTACCGATGTTGCATTTGCCATTGCCCGTCATTGCGATTTTTTTACCGACACGGTTGTTGCGCTCGGCAATGGTAACGTCTATTCCGTTTTTCAAAGCGACGATTGCATAGGTTAGACCTGCCATACCGCCACCGATTACGAGAGTTTTCATAGGTGGAATCCTTTAATTTTTAGTTAGATATATTGTAGCGTAATGCAAAAAAATAGTCAAGGGGGATTGCCAAATATGTGAAAATGCATCAAAAAGCAGTACTAAAATACACGACGATACTATAAAAAGCCTGTTGCGATTGCAAATAAAAAATTCCGATTTGGTAACAAAACATATTGACGTTAAAACAAATTGAATGGTAATCAAACGTGAGATAAATCTTTGTTGAAAACGTCAAAAACGTGCTGAATTACGTTTTGAATAGTAACGAGAGTTACAGTGTTAACGTCTATATTTATCTTTTTGATTGCTGTTTGGGGTAATATCTTGGAAAGATTGTGCAGTCGGGGGAAAATTTCAGCGTAGGACATATTGTGCAGTATCGTTACGACAAAGTTATTATCGTACCGTTTTTGCGTTACACATAGCAATTTTTGAGTGTTAGGGATGTTGGAAATGGTGGTTTTGGGGGCATTTGAATTATAAAAATTGCCCACGACAAGGGGAATTGCCACCTTTTGCAAAGGCTTGATTGCATCGGGATGCAGTACTGTTGCGCCGTTTTGAGCGAGTTTGTACATCTGCGTGTAACTTAGGTGAGTTAGCGTTTTTGCACCGAAAATTTCCGTAGGATTGCCTTGACACACGCCGTTAGCATCCGTCCAATTTTGGCAAATGGTACAGTCTGTTGCGGCGGCACAAAGAGATGCAGTAACATCACTACCACCGCGCGTAAAAGTTTTGCGACCACCATTACATCCTCCGTAAAAACCGCCGATAACAGCTAAATTGACGTCGTTTAGGGTGTTTTTGATACGAAAAAGCGTTTGTTTGACGTTTAGCGAACGGTTGCCGAAGGTTACTACATCTTGCGCTTCCACGTAGGTTGCATTTAGATATTTTGCCACGATTTTGGCGGAAAGTTCTTCGCCAAGCGACATACAGTAGTCCAAATTAAATTGCAATGCACGATTATGGGCATCGGCAAACAGTTTATCTACGTCAACGTCTACGCAATTCACATCCACAAGTTGGCGGTAACGATCGCATACAATTTGCCAAGTTTGTGGGTTGCGGGTGCGAAAATAGTCGCAAAGCAGATCGGTGGTTTTAACGTCGTTGGGATGATTTTTTCCAATGGCGGAAACCACCACGATTTTATGTTGCGGAGTGAGAATTTTTTTGAGATAAACAAGATTGTGCGGAGTGATTGCCGTACCTCCGAATTTTGCCGTAATCATACGGTATTGTATGCAGAGGCACCGTTGAGTATTAGTAGACGAATAATACAAAAAGTTTTGTCCGGATGCACCGAAGGCATATACAAGCAAAATTTCGACGTTTTACATACTTGAAGTATAAAAACGATAGTTTTTGTGGCAAAACAAATGCTTTGCTGTTAAAACTGCATTTTTGCAGGGAATATCAAGAAATGTGCGCAAGCCTATTTTTGACTTACGCACTTTATTTGACACTTTCTTTTTGCAATTTTTAGTTTGAAACACTGCAAAGTTGTAAAACCTTGCAAGCAAAGCAGAAACTTATTATATTGCAGATTATTGATTAATATATCTAATAACTTATTTTATTTCAATTTTTTATATCTAACCAAATGCTAATCCTTTTTTCAGTATTTTCCCACTGTTTTCTGCTGGATGTATAGTCTGTAAAAATCAAATTATCGCCGTTATGTTCTTTTTCAGCAAAAACGCACCATTTCCTATGGCAAATGTTCAACTTGTAGACGCTGACTTATTAATATATAGATATCTCGGTTTTATAAACCTTCAAATACGGTTAATTGTGCGACTATAAGTATTTTTGTCTAACATCAAAAAAGTTGCAAAATAACATAAATATTTACAGAAAGTGTGTAGCCATTGTCGGCTTACACACTTTCTGTTTTTTTAATCAAGCTAAATTACAATTTCCTTGATTTCGCAAACGCCTATCTCGTCTGTTTTGCTAACTATATCGTTGCCTTTTTTAAGGCTAATTGTAAATGTTTGTTTGTTTTCCGAACCGGATGACATATTGATAAAATGGAATACGTGTTTGCCGTCGACAATACGTTCGGTATATGCAATATTACCATTGTCGCAATAGGAAGTACACAAACCATATGATACGTTTTCCAACAGCTTTTTAATTACATCGACAGACCATTTATAGCCGTAGTAAGTTGCAAACGTGCACAAATACAAATAGCCTTTACCGATTTTTCGACGATATAAGATTACGTGTCCGTCTTTATCGTAACAAATGGGTTCACCATCCAATTTTTCGGGAACAACAAGTTTAACCCCACCACCATTTACATAATTATCGCCATCGATAACAATATCAGCATTGCTATCGATAATCTTGCTTGCGCTAAATCCTAACAAATTATTAACCGCATCGTCCGTTGCATATTCAAACGGTAAATTGCGATTGTCTGCTTTGTTAAAATGACAATAGGACATAAAAGCGGCACCGCCGTTTTGAACGTATTTTTGAATTTTACCTGCAAGAGTAGACTCATAGGTGTTCCAACCTAAAAAGGTTATCAACTTATATTGTGAATAATCTTTTTCGTAAGGAATAACATCTATCGAACCAAAACGCGTACCGGAGTGTAGTGAAAGGTTGTATTTGTCATCTACGGTGTTTTGGTTAGAAGCAACGGGCAACCACGCATCTATAGCTCGCCAACAAAGAAGTGTATCGTTTTCCTTCCACTTGCCCCACAAATCCAAATCCCAGTCGCCACAATCTTCCAACTCGGGAATACGACTATCCTTTTGCCACAAAATCCACTCGTTATTGCCAAATACACAAGCAAACGGAATTTGCAACTGACCTTTTCTGGGGTGCGTGATAGAGTAATCGTACATATCCTTTGTGAACTGACGATTGATAACGGAAAAATCGGTGTCCCAATCTTCACGCGACATGGACTGCGATTTGAACAAACCGTTTTCCGCATAGACATAGTCGGCACCGTTAAGATAACAATAAAACATTGTATTCCAATATTTGCGTGCTTTGCAAATATCGTTGTAGTAACCGTAATACCAACAAATAGGAATATGTGCGCCCCATTTACCTTGGCAGGAACCACGTGTTGCACCGAGCAATAGATTAACGCCGGAAACAGGCTCCATAGTAACACGTGGGAATTTGCTTGCTTCGTAAACTGCCATTAACGAAGGAGCACCGACCGAATCGAGACCTGCAGTTGTTTTTTGATCTGCGTACATTTCGTCAAGAGCTTGCATATACAACGCTTTATTCTCGCCATAAGTAGTTGTTTGAGATATTTTGTCCATATCTATATGGAAAAGTTTACAACTACTTTCTATTGCACGATTATATTTAGAAAAGTACAAATACGTTTCGTGACAATGCTTTCCTATATACAATTTAGGATCTACATCCGCCAAAAAAGACAACATATTTTCTCTGTCGCAAAGTGAAAGTTTTATGTTGAAATCGTACAGCCATTTAGTACGTTTGATCCAAGTTTCTTTGTCGGGGAACTCTGCCATCGAACGATAAAGGCGCGGGCGGAATTGAAAATAGTTACCTATGCCCGTCAATGCAAATATCATTGGCACGCGATCGCCTTCTTCCGTGTAGTCTTGGCGGTTGTCATCATTGTCTATACCTACTAAAAACTCGTCGTCGCTTGCCGAAACAATAATAGGACACAATATCGGTATAAGTTTGCCACAATAATCTACACTTAAACTAACGTCTTGTTTGGTTGCTACACACTTGATAAGAACTAACGACAAATCTAATTCGTTACGTTTGATTTCGACAATATCTATACCGTCGTTTTGCACAATGGTAACGTCTTTTTTGCAACTGAGTGCAATGGTAAACTGACTTCCTATTCGAGCATAGCGTTGCGACGAAATTTGCATACCGTCTTCGATAGCAGGCAAAGTTAACAAATCCACCTTTGCAACGTACAATCCGCCACCGCTATAGTTAGTGGTAGAAACATTAACTACGTTTTTGCCGACATTGAGTAGCGACACGTCAAAAGGATAGTAGGTAACAGGCCAACCAACACAAACATTTTCAAAAAGTGTGTTGTCGTAGTCGTAAATAACTGTGCCGTTAACAGATATTTTTAGGTTGTTAAGATATTTGCGCCAATCGGGCATACACGCGGTGAGACGTACGTAATATCGCCTTGCAGAGATATCACCCGAGACATCGAACTCGACATCCAATGGTTGGTTTGTAACGTCAACACAGTTTAATTCCAACCTTTTACCGTATCCCAGCTCCGTTATAGCCGAATGCGCACTGTCGGGTGCAACGTAGTTGAAACGTTTTCTGTCACCCACGAAACGTCCTTCTATTCTACCAAAATCTTCAAATAAAGCTTCTATTTGTTTGTATTTATTCATTTTTTTATCTCCTAAAACTTACCGGGAATAAATCAAAAATTAAAGTCAAAATGATTATAGAACTATTTTTTGCAGTAATAATCGTATAATTCTTCGCAAATTACACGATAATACGCATCCATACCAGCGGCATTGGGATGCAAAGTGTCCAAGGTGAGATGCTCACCATCGTCGGCGAAGGAATTACGCAAATGGATAACTTTCAATTTGCATCTTTCACCGGTTTCTTCGATAATTTTATTTATTGCGTTGTGTTTTTCGATAGGATGCCAACCGCCGACGGGATGAGGAATGTTCATCAAGAAGATTTCCGCATTTGGATAGCGTGCACACATCTTATCTACCATGGTATTGTATGCCCACAAAAATTCATCAACGGTAACTCGCGTCCAACTGACGTCGTTAACACCGATATAAACAAAAATCACGTCAGGCTCGGTGCCTTCAAGTTCGCCCGTGTTGGCGTGCAAATTTACACAACGATGGTTACATGCCGCCCATTGAATATGTGGCAAACCCCATGCCGTAGAACCGCCAATAGCGTTATTAACAAGCAATTTTAGTCCAAAACCGTCAATAACCTTGTACCACCAAGTTTTTTCCACCACATCAACATCGCCACGAGGATAACACGGCGGGCAATCTTCCTTTTCTCTAAATGTGTTATTAACTGCCGAACTATCGGAAATTCCTTTCCACGTAGTAATCGAATCGCCCAAAAAGGAAACATATTTTCCTTGTAATTTTTCTTTTATTATTTGTACGTTAACATCTTTCATACAAAATACTCCATAAACTATTAAACAACCGACATCTAAAATGCTTTGTATTGTTAGCAAGATATTATATTTTTAAGTAAAGTTCGAAATATCTATACAGAAAAAAGGAGTTTAGACGTGCGTTATTTTTGTATTGATAAACAATATTGCAAATAATTGGGGCAGATATTTCTAAAACATATTAAATTGTTAGAAATATCCGCCCAATTTAGATATGTACGTTAAAAGTTTGCTAACCTTTGATATTACGACATATCAGTTTGTTTTTTGTGTTGTTTGCTAATACACCACCGTACAATGGCTAACTACTCTGCGCAGTAAAAATCGTAAAGCGCATCACGAATTACTTGATAGTACGCTGCCATGCCCGCCACGTTGGGGTGCAATTGGTCACAAGTTAAGTTTGCAGCATCGTCCGCAATGGAATTTCTAAGGTGAATTATCGGCAAACTAAACTCTGTTGCAATGCTGTTGATAGCTTCGTTGCACTTGTTGAACTTTTCAAGGTTGTACTGTGCAAGCCAAGGACTGCTTCCCGGATAAGGCAAATCGATAACAAACACTTGGCTATCGGTGTACTTTTCGGTAATTTTTTGGATGATTTGTCTGTAACCTTGGGTAAATTGCTCGACTGTTTCCGTGCTGTGACCTACGTCGTTGATACCGATGTACACAAAGATGATATCGGGGTTGGTTCCGTTAAGGTCGCCCGTGTTAGCGTGCAAGTTGACACAACGGTCATTGCAAGCAGCAGTTGTATCGGTAGCTTCGCCATATGCTCGAGATCCACCGATGGAGTTGTTTACAAGCAAATTCATACCTGTGTTTTGCATCAATTGATACCAGTACACTTCTTCGAGTTTGTCTACGTCGTAATAAGGATAGCAAGAGTTGTACGACGAACTGATTGTATTGTTGTTTGTACCTGAATTGGAGATGCTGTCCCACGTGCTGATAGAGTCGCCCAAAATCGAGAAGTACTTGTCTTTTAAAACTTTGTTGAGTGCTGCCGCTTTTGTATCTTTTTGTTCTTCGGCGTGGATTGATTCGACAGATGCCTTAAATCCAATTGTACCGCCTACAGCAGCAGCTTCGTAGCAACCCCAAATAGCAAATTCTCTATCCGCAAGCATAAACGGAGCTTCCGGTGTTGCAGGACAAGCCCATGCTGCCACTGCATCGGGAAGACGACGGTTTTCTTCAAGGGTATGGTTAGGTGTTGTGATACCTTCGGCTACGTAAAATCCCTTTGACGTAACAGTTACAAGCAAATGGTCTTCGTAATAAACGTCAATTGTTCCGTCGGCTTTTTTGTGGAAAATAACATTAACGTCGCCATTGGTAGCACCGTCAAAAGTAGGCAAGAAATCTGCTTGAAACACATATGAACGATAGTTACTTACCCAATAACCGTTACCTTCTCCGTTAATCAAAAGATACTCGAACTCAACCTTGTTGGTATAGTTGGCACGCATGGTAACACGCATCATCGATGCACCGTCTGTAATACCTACGGAGACCAAAGTATTAAGTGCATTGGTTACCTTCGTAACATTTGTGGCATTAAAGGTTGCTTTATACTTTGCTTCGCCGTTATATACCGTATTTCCAAATAAAACGGTCTTTTTCCCGGTTTCGGAAAGAGTAATACTTGACGTATCGTCGATATCCAAACCAATTTTTACGTCACGTCCGTTTATTGTAACGGAAGAGGACGATTCGTTAGATACTTTTAGCGTAACGGGGTCTAACGTTGTAGCACCGGCAGCAACTTGTACATCCTTGCTTACAACACTAAGTCCTGCAGGATTAGAGAATGCGAAATCGTAAGTGCCTGTTGCAATTTCTATTGTGTAGTTACCGTCTTCGTCAATTACATTAGAGTAGGTGTAAGTTTTGTTGTCGTTGCTTACAACCAAACGTGTATCGGCGAGATATCCGCTTGCATCCTGTGGCAATGTAACACTACCCGATACCAAAACGTACTCGTTGTTAAACTCGCTAACGTAGCTGCAAGTATGCGCAATACCGTAGTCACAACCGTACAGCAATGCGTATTCATTTGCAGACATAAAGCTTGCAAAAGCCTCACTTTGATTTTGTTTTAGGAAGAACGGACTATTTACCATTTTGTAGTTATCTTGTGCAGACAAGCCGTTTTCCGCCGTTAAAGTAGCAAAGCAAACGTCACCGGCATAAAGTTTGAAACAATCGTCGTAGTGACGAATGGAGAAACGTTGTTGATAGTTATCTTGCGTTTGCGCATCTACGCCACCGCACTTCATTATCATTGCAAACTTAAAGTCCCAACCGGTATCGGTATAGGTACCGAAACAAATTCGCACACCGCCTTCGTCATAAAGAGTTTGAGATGGTGTTTCGATATAGAAAATTGCGTTACCGTCGGTAATACCCACACCTGCATAACCATACATATTAGATGACGTTAATGTAGTATCGAATGCGAAAACACCGCTTTTAACTTGTGTTGCAATGGGTAACAAGTATCTAACACGTCCCATTCCCCAACCCGCAGACGGAATGTTAGAGATTGTGTTACTATCTGCAGTAAATACGCCATTATCGTCCACAACAGCAGCGTTAAGGTTACCATACGCCTTTACAAGACGACCGTTAACGGTAACGTCGCTCAAAATAACCTTTCCGCTTTCGACAGTAATATTTTGTTCGGCGTTGTTGTCTGCGACAACATCAAATTTGTCCGTTACGTCACTTGCATAGCCATTGCCATTGTACGCAAGCAAAGTCCAATCACTGCCGATACGTACGTCTATTGCAAACGTTCCGTCGGAATTGACAGCATCAACAAAAGTATAGGTATACTTACCTGAAATCACAAGTGTAAAGTCGGAGTAATCGGTAACACCCGTGCCGGTAAGTTTACCTGTAACTTTGCCTGTTGCATATTTGTCGTTTTTTTCGTAATTGCAAACAGAACAGGTAAATTTGCTTGTATTTTCGTCTACGTCTACACCATCATCGAAATCGTGAAGGGTATAGTCGAGCTTTTCGGTACATTTTGCATTGGTACATTCGTGCCAGTGATAGTCTTTGTCACTGCTGTATTGTTCGCTTACGATATGTCCCGTGGCAACGATAGTTACCGAAGATTCGTCTATTTGGTTGATAGCACTCGACTCTGCAAAATACTTATTGCAAGCAGTACAGTACCAACAATCTTGATTACCTTCCTTGGTACATGTGGGCAACGTGATGGTTTTGTGCGTTAAAACGTGTCCCCCAAGGGGCAACACGGTAGATTCGAGAGTGATTTCCGTTTCGGCATTTGCATCGGCAAAATACTTGTTACAATCGGTACAGTGCCAATACTCCTTTGCACCTGCTTGTACGCAGGTGGACGGAACAGCCTCTACGTGCTCGAGTTTGTGCGTATGCTTTGTGGTACATGACGCAAGCACAAGCGTACATACAAACGCAAGAACTAAAACTAATAGTATTTTTCTCTTCATAAGATATTTCCTTTGATTTTTGATAAAACAACACTACCAAAAACATATTTTTAGTGTACGTAATTGCATTTTACATCGGCAGCGATGTTTTTAGTAGTTGTGTTAGTTGCAATTTGTTAGATTGAATAACAAACCTTTTGGTGCTGACAAAACAACCATAATTGCATAGTTGTTTTACATATGGCAAGCAGTTGCTAAAACACCACAGCACCGACACTTTTGCTTATTTAAAGAAAGCTTTCGCTTTCCCACCCGTGAAGCGGGAAGCGAAAGCTTGATTAGATTAGAAAATTATTCTTCTGTAGTTGCGGTAACGGGTTCGATGGATGCTTTGATACTGTAAGTAACGTCTGCACTCATTCCATCAACGTGTCCCCAAACTGCATATTCTCTGCCAACTGCAACAAAAGCTGCTTCAGGTTTAGAGTAAAAAGTAACTTCGTTTACAACTTTATCATCCAATCTACCATCGGTATTTGTACGATTTGAACAAGTAACGTTTTCGCTAAGGTAGAAACCGTTTGCGTTAATGGTTATAAGCAAATGTTCGCCATAGTACAATTCCAAACTACCGTCTGCCTTTTTAAGGAAGGTAAACGTCAAGTCTTCTGCATTTGACAAAGCAGGAGCATCACCGGAGTTAGTAAACGTTCTACCGTAATTGTAACTGGGCAAAAAGCTTGCAGAAATCATATAACTACGGTAGTTACTTACATAGTTACCATCCTTGGCTTCATATACAAGACAATACTCGAATTCGAACTTATTGATATATCCATTACGCATAGATATTCTTATAATGGAATTACCGTCGGTAATACCTGCAGTAAGCAAACCTTGATATCCATTACCTGCCATAGATACGTTATATTTAGCTTCACCGCCATACACACTGTTTGCAACTATAACTTCCTTTGTTGTTGCTTTGGTTACAGCTACGTTAGACGTGTCCGCTTCATCTGCACACATCTTGATTTCCATACCGTTGATAATAACGGAAGAAGATGATGCGCTACTTGATGTGAGTTCAACATCTGCAATCGTGGTATTTGTAGCACTTACTACAACATCTTTGAGAGACACGCCAAGAATTGCAGGATTAGTAAACGTAACGTTAACCGTGCCTGCCGGCAAAACAAGTGAGTACTCGCCTTGAGCGTTAACTACGTTAGTATAAGTATCGTAAACGCCGTTAGAATCTACAACAATACGTGTCTTTGTGATGTCTGCGGTAACGTCTGCAGGAAGAGTAACCTTGCCCGTTACGTTGTACAATTCGGTGTAGGAAATGTTGAAATCTACTCTTGCACGAGAAGTACCTATTGCAAGCGGTCCACAAACGTTTTCCACGCCCGCATTGAAGAATTGTGGCAACAAACTGTTGATGTTTGTTAAACCATCGGTTGTTATATCTGCAATGGTATGACCGTCTTGCGCGTGTACACCTTCGGTATCGAGCACGACTGCAAGGGTGTTGTTAACGTCGTAGATATAAAGTGCATTGCCAATTCTCTTTACCGTAACAGTAAAAGTGCTGCTCTCGTTTACTGAGTGTAAACTGTGGCTAAAGTTGGTTACTCTGATTTCGTTGCCGGCGATATTGATGCAAAGGTTGTTGATTTCCCACCAAGCAGATTTGATATCGATAGTGATAGGACCGGACGTAATGGAGAAACCGACTACATCACCTAAGTTAGTGTCGCCGGAAATACGCACGGTATTAACAACTGCCTTGTAGATGTAGTTACCAGTTGTATTTTTGGTGTTGGAATAGAATTCTCTTGTGTCAATTTCGGAAGTATAAAACGCATTTTTACTATCATCCAAAACAAGACTGCCGTATCTACCAACATGGCTACTGTCTACATGAGTATAAACTTGTTGACCGTTTACCGTGATAGCTTGTCCCCAAACAACACGTTGCTCGGTGTGGTCGCACTTTGTGCAAGACCAAGTACCGTGAGTAGAGGTGAAGTTGGACCCTTCGTCGTAAGAGTGACCGAGTGCATCGTCTGTTTGGATATCCTCTTTGGTTTGCTGTGCAAAGGCACTGTTTTGGAATGTTGCAACGTACTTTGTAAGTTGAACCGCTGTGCAACTCGATGGTTGCGTTATTGTTCCAACGGAGTTTACCTTTTCCGTTTCGATGTGGCTTGCATCATGAGAACATGTGCGTGTTGCCGTGCAGGTGGAGTAATCTGCTGCCCAAGTGTAGGTAACTTCGCCAAAATCGTGATTGAGCGCATTGATTGTCGGGATTGCGGGAATCACGTTTTTGCTTGCATCGAAGATAGCGGAACATCTACTGCAAGTGTGGTATTCGTCGTTACCGTCTGCGGTACAAGTTGCAGTAACTGCAGGATAATTTACGTAGCCGTGACCGAGTTCGTCTACATCCTTATCGGTAGTTGCATCACAACCGGAACATTTGTATGTTGCAGAACCTTTTCCCGTGCAGGTAGGTTGTTCAACATACCTTACAAATTCGGTGTAGTTATGTTCGCCTTTGTCGCCTGTTTGGATATCCTCTTTGGTTTGCTGTGCAAAGGCACTGTTTTGGAATGTTGCAACGTACTTTGTAAGTTGAACCGCTGTGCAACTCGATGGTTGCGTTATTGTTCCAACGGAGTTTACCTTTTCCGTTTCGATGTGGCTTGCATCATGAGAACATGTGCGTGTTGCCGTGCAGGTGGAGTAATCTGCTGCCCAAGTGTAGGTAACTTCACCAAAATCGTGAGCATCGGCATCGATTTGAACGTCACGTGTTTCTGTGTGAGTAGAATCATGTGCGCAAACACGAGTTTCAACGCCCTTTGCGGAACATGTTGCAGGGGTTGTTAGCGACCATTCGCCCCATGCGTGATCGATTGCGGTAATCGAAAGATCGGTAAGTGCCGTTGCACCTTTGTCATCGGCAAAGTTCTTTTCGCAAACGGAGCAAGACCAATATTCCTTGATACCTACTTCGGTACAAGTTGCATCAACTTTGTCGTGATGTGTTAGCGTGTGACCAAGAGCAGAAACTGCCTTTGGAACGGTAATTTCCGTTGTGCCTTGTGCATCGGCAAAAAGTTTGTTGCAACCTTTGCACCGCCAATACTCTTCGGTACCTGCATCAATGCAAGTCGCCGCCTTGGCATCCATGTGCTCAAGTTCGTGTACGTGCACATCTTCGCAAGCTGCGAAAGACATTGCAAGTACCACGATAACCATGAGTAGGATGATGGCTAATCTCTTTTTCATAATGTCTCCTTTAGGTAATTATTTTTTAATTAACGCTTTACCCACGAGCGTTTAATTCAATTTTAGTATCGAACAACAAAACAGCCTTTTACTTGATACGTGCAGTTGTTTTGGCATCGAAAAAGTGAACCTTGTTCATATTTATGGAGAACTGATATGAACAACCATTTTGAACGGTGTTTTCCACCTTGGTTTTTGCAATTATCTTTTGATTACCGATATATCCATAGATAAGTCGTTCGTAACCAAGCAACTCGGATATATCGCAAAGCATATCGAAGTGTCCTTTGTCGTTAGGTTGAGTGCAAAGTTCGATATCTTCCGGACGAATGCCCAAAATGATTTCGTCGCCGGTGTAATCTGCAAGAGATTTGCGCTCGGAAACATCAATATCGAATACGATTGCACCGTCTTGCTCAACCACAAAGTGACAGTCAACCAACCTACCTTTTAGAAAATTCATTGCCGGATTGCCGATAAATCCGCCGACAAAGGTATTTTCCGGAGTGTTGTAGATTTCTTCCGGAGTACCTATTTGTTGGATGTAACCGTCTTTCATTATGACGATACGATCTGCCATTGTCATTGCTTCGGTTTGGTCGTGTGTTACGTAGATAGTGGTTGTTTGAGATTCGCGGTGAATTTTGATAAGTTCCGAACGCATTTGAACTCGCAATTTTGCGTCGAGGTTACTAAGTGGTTCGTCCATCAAAAATACCTTTGGGTTACGCACTATTGCACGACCGAGAGCAACACGTTGGCGTTGACCGCCCGACAATGCAGCCGGTTTACGTTTTAAGTACTCGGTTAGACCTAATTTTTCGGCAGCAACGGCAATTTTTTGAGCAATTTCTTGTTTGCTGTTGCTTTCTTCGACGTATGCAGGAGCGGTTGGCGTTATAGAAAGATACTCGATTTGTTTCTCTCTATTTGCAATTTCGTCCAAACAAGTTTGTGAAGGAGTAACGCGGAACTGCTTTTGCAATGTACGAATTTGTTTTGAAAGTTCGGCAATTTGTTCCTTATCAACAACCATAACTTCCTTGCCCTTGCGCACTACTTTTTTGCTTGCATAGATTTGAAGATTACGGATTTTTTCGTTAAGGTCGACAATTTGCGGATCAAGATACCACTCCTTTTTGAGGAGTTTTATCTCCGAGCGAAGTCGTTTGATAAGCGGTTCGTCGATAATCATTTTGGGAGAACCGTCTTCTTCGTAGACGGGGACCATCTTTTTGCGCAACTTTAACGAAAATGCCATGTTATCTTCGACGGTCATGTGCGGATAAAGTGCGTAGTTTTGGAAAACCATTGCAATGTTTCTGTCTTTAGCTTCGACGTCGTTGATACATTCGTCATCGATATAGATTTTACCGTCGGTGATGGACTCTAAGCCTGCGAGCATCCGGAGCGTGGTAGACTTACCACACCCCGAAGGTCCTACAAGCACGACAAATTCCTTGTCGCGAACATTAAGATTAAAGTCGAAAACCGCCTGTACGTTATTGGGATATATTTTTTGTACGTTTTCGAATTTTATAGTAGGCATATCGACTACAAACTCCTTTATTTAGATATTGTGATTGTGATATCGTGATTGATTTGTCCGTAAATTCCTTGCGAAGTCATCGCAATGCAGTATTCTCTGCCTTCCACAAAGAAATCCGCACCGATATCGGTATTGTTTACTGTGCACAACTGAATATTATCGCCAACATACACGGTAATACCGCCCGTTGTTTTAATGATCTTTATTTTAACGTTATCAAAGGTAGCAGCATTAACGCCGATATCTTGCGTGCCGTTTTTAACGCCGACATTAAGGTCGAAGCTTGCGCCTTCATTCCAGCTACCATATCGAATTTGCCACTTACCGTTTTGAGTTTGCGCACCGAAACGAATGTACAAAATATTTTCTCCGTCTGTAATGGAAATACCAAAATCGCCGTATGCCCACGTATCACACGATAAATCAGCTTCCAATGTGAAATCGTTAGACGTAGCCGAGTTGGTAATAAGCATTGCGTATTCTTGACGTCCTGCACTACCGAATTCTGCCGAGGCAATGGTAGACTTAACAAAATATGCGCCTTTGGCAAAGCCACTGATTGTATCGTAGTTGAGTGTGCCTTTGGATGTGATATTTTTGCCGTTTACGGTTGCATTACCAACGAGATTATCGTTTGTTTTGAGTTCTGCTGTGATGTTGCCAAGATTGGTTGCGCTTTGTTTGTCGATTAAGGCAAGTTTGCCACCGCAAACGAATGCAATACCCAGTTCTCCTTGCGGTACTTTTAACGAGAAACTACCGTCGGCTTTTACCAATCCGTCATAGGCTTTTTCAACCACACCGCCAAACACAATAGTTACTTTTGTAGGATCGTCCACACCGCTTACAGTACCTGCAACGGTTGCAACGTCTGCCCACTCGTTTACGGTTATCGTGATTGCGCCAAGGTTATGTGTAAAGCTAAAGTTTGTTACGTCGTTGACGATATCGTAAGTACCGTTGATAACTTTTGTGCCACCGTTATAAGTAAGAAGTAACGATTTTACAATTTTGTTGGCATTTGTGGATTTAACGGCAATATCGATTGTTTCACCTGCAAAATACTCGTCCAATGCCTTGTTGGTATCACAAGTGATATTATCGTCGCCAACAGTGATAGCGCCGCCAAAGATAAAGTCTTTAACGTTTTGCGTGGTACTTGTGATGTTGTAATCGATACGTCCACCCGTTGCACCGTACACAAGCGGTCCACAGATGTTTTCTTTGCCGTTAGCAAAGAATGCCTTTAATTGCGTTTGGATGTAGGACAATCCCGACTTATTAACGATTGTTCTGTCGCCTTGCGGATGAACTCCGTTCTCGTCCAAAATTACAACCAATGCATTTGTGCTATCGTAGATATACAATGCGTCTTTATATCTTGCAACTGTAATTTCGAATTTGGAATCGGCATTGTTATTGTTAAGCGAATGCTTAAAGTTGCTAATGCTGATTTCCTTGCCGTTAATTTCGATACACAGACGGTTTGTTTCCCACCATGCAGACTTAAGGTTGAGTGCAGTATCGTATCCGCTACCGGAATCGATAACGATACCCGGAACAGGCACGATATTTGTACCGGAAATTACCGGAACGGTAGTAACAACCGCATGATAGATATATTCGCCACCCGTAGTAAGTGTATTGGTGTAATACTGTCTTACAGCTTGTACGAGAGAGTAGTAGCTATCATTTTCTGCATCGTAATTGAGTGAACCTGTAGTATTACCGGGGACTTTGCCGTTGACCGCAATCTTTTTACCCCAAAGCAAGTTTTGCATTGTGATTGTTTGCGAGAAGTTTTCGGTAAATTCGAACTCGTATAACGTATCCAAATAAGTTGACTTTGTAAGAGACAACGTATAGTTACCGTCGCACGTGTAAGTTCTACCGTTTATTTCGAATGTGCCCGCAACCGGTAGTTTTCCTGTGATTGCACCTTTACCATTGGTAGAACCACTCTTTACAAACAACGGATTGGAACTTTTGAAAACGTAGTCGGCGTTTGCAACGCTTGCTCCGTTTTCGTCTTGAACGGTAATTTCGACATCCTTTAGATATTGAGTAGGTATACGAACGAAACTTGCTTCGATTTGCACGTCGCTTTCGGGAGTGATAACCAATTTGCCGTTAGCTGCTACGTATTCGTCAAACATATCTTCACCGTTGATAGTAAATGAATTAAGAACTCTGCCGTTATCGGGGATAAGGTTTATCGTAAGCGTTTCGCCATGACGCAAAACAGTGTTGCTAAGTGAAATTTCGCCACCGGATGCATCTGTTTCGACAAAGTAAACGGAACCGCCGAGTATCTTGTTTAGTTCGTCTTCCTTGCCTGTGTAGTTAACAACGGAGTAGTCGCTAACCGTAGTAGGACAGTTGGTAAACAAACCAACGTCTACTTCACTTTCGTTTTTGTACCAAAATTCGTAGCCAACGTAAGTCCACTCGGTTGCATCAGGATGTTTGTAGAAGTAGTAATAGTAACCACCACTCTTTACAAGACGCAAACAAACGGTATTGTCGGTATACTTATCGGTTTGTGTGTATTGTTGACTGATTTGTCCTACCCAAACGGTGGAGTCGATACCTTCGATACTTTTGAGTACCACTTGATTGTTGTTTGCCAAACCGTTTAAGCTGACGCCGTAGGTTACCATGCTCCACATATCGTGAATAGTCATGATACCAAAGGTTGCTTGACCGTGAGGAGAAGACGTATCCAAGGTAACTTGAGCGTCTGCAATAAACGACGTCATACGAGATACTTCGTTACCGTCCTTATCATGGGTAAACCAAACGTGTTGGGTTTGATTGACATCAACTTTTAGATCTCCGCCTACTTCGTCGTTATCCATAATCCATCTGTCGGTGCTGGTTGTACCACCGATTGCACTACCAACAACGCCGTTATCCGGATGATTTACGATACCGTGGGGACCGTACTCGTAGTAGGAGTAGAATTTGCCGTAGTCCATAAGGAAGGGACTGATGTACTTTGTGTCGCCGCTGTTGTTGGGGTCGATCATTATGTACTGGCAATAAATTCTAACAGAATCGGGAATTCCGGTTACAGGATTAAGTTCGCTTTCGTCGTAGTGCATTTGATCCCATCCAAGAAACATTTCGTACGACAACGAGGTTGTTTCGCCGGAGTTTGGTTCGCCTACACACAATACCGCACCGTTAAATTGTCTTTCACGATAGGAACGACAAGTTTTTGCATCGGCATTGAATGTGTAGTCATTCATTTTGTGAACGTTGTATCGCGAAGCCGAATCGTGCAATTCTTCGTTTGTTTTTACTATTTGAATTTCAAACGAAGAGTTGTTTATAAAGTTATTTCTGCCGTTGTATAAGATGTTTGGATCTTCTGCATAAGCTGCGACGTACAATCCCTTTTGCGTAAACAATGTAGTGATTTTGTACGTTACACTATATTGTGTGGTTTGCATCCAAACACAATCGTCCCACTCGGGTTCGTCGAATACACCATCGATGGTCATAAAATCGTCCGGAGTGGAGTAAAACGGGCGGTCGTAGGTGTAGTCGTACTCTTGCGCAGAAAGTCCTGCGGCAAGACTCGACTCGTCGTTAGCGTTGTTATTGCAAGCTACCAACGTGGCACAACTTACAATTAAGATAACCAAAAACAGTAATAAGGATAATTTCTTTTTCATAATCGTCCTCCTATTTTCCCAAAACTTCTATTTCGGAGATTGCAAATTGGTTACTGCTGTTATAAAAGTTTTCGACGGTAAATTCAATTTTTGATACTTTGATTTCGTTAAAGGTTGCTACCGCCGCAAGACCGGGTTCGATCCAGCCTGCTTCGCTATCGCTTGGTTCTGTAACAAAATTCATATCTAAACCAATTTCCTTGATACCGATGACGGAGCCGTCTTCAAGAGTAAACTTGACGTTTGTGATATTTTTGAAGGCGTACTCAAAATCGTAGGAATTATGAATGAGCAAACCGCGAATGCTTTTTAGTTCGTCGAAAGTTAGAGTGATTGTGGTTTTACCTGTACCGAACAACTGTCTGTCCTTAAACTTATTTGCAGTTACTACCAAACCATCGTTAAGATATTCAACGCCATCAACTTTGCCTTTAACGGTTATTTTTGCATCGCCGGATATATTGGTATAACCCGTAGCGACTGCAGGCAATGCTTGACAAGATTTTGTCGGGCCGTTTGCTGCAGGAATCGGGAAGTCGTAACCGTCAATCGTTACCCAAGTTAACTTGGTACAAGCATGAATTCTGCCTGTATCCCAACTGGAAAATGCTTCCGGATACTCCCAGTGAGATACCCAAAGTTCACCGCCCACGTTAACAATAGCAGCATGACCAAGGTTGGTCATAAAGTTGTTGTTACCATCCACGCCCAAAATATAGGCAATATCTCTGCCTTTTGGTTTTGTAAAACCTTTGAGCGGGTTGTAAGAGTACGTCCACATTACGTCATAACGAGCAGCACCGACTCCCAAAGGTGCATAGGTAAGCAAGTAAACGGTTCTACCTTGACTATCCTTAGTGGTAATCATTTGAGATCCCTCGTGCACCTTACCGTCGTTGTTGTAATCGTCGGCATTGGATGGAACGTTCCATTCCGATTCGGGATCATCGTCATTCCAAGAAAGATAACGTTTGTAGGAACCCTTTTCGTAAACGGGCCATTCTTCAACGGCGGTATCTCCGCCTTTGTATTCTACGCGAACGTAACTATTGTAGTTATCGAATTGACCGCCGTTTTCCGTCGCTTGAACACCCGGAACACATACGCGAAGCGACTCGTACTCCGGGGTAATCATATCTTTCATTTTGAATCCCCAAACTTCGCTACTGTATTGCGAACCGTCATAATCGTCGGCAGTAGGATCGTCCGACATTATTATTTTGTGTTGAATCATATTGTTTGACGGGTGGTTAGTAAAGTACAAATACAAATCACCGTTTTCGTCAAAGAAAGGTGACGGGTCGATTGCGCAGAAAATAGGATACTCCAAATCTGCAAGTTGATCGCGATAGATAGAATTTGGGTTGTTTTTGAAGTAGTAACCCATATCTATCGCAGGGTTTTTGCCCGTAATAACTTCACCGTTTAGATTTACGACTTCGCCATCGTCATTTTTAGTTCCGTTTTCACCATAATATTCCAATGAACTTACAAGTCTAAAAGGTCCTACGGGAGTGTCGGAACAAGCAATTCCAAGGTAGTATCTTGAATAACTACCGGAAACGTCGTTAGAATAGTGAATATCGGGATTCGTACCGTCATTAATCCATGACTGACCGGAAAAATATAGGTAGTATTTGCCTGATTTTGCATCGTAGATTGTTTCGGGAGCCCAAACACAACCTGAAACCCATTCGTCAGGCATTACCACAAGGCAATAGCCGTTATCTACTGCACCGACAAGTTCCCAGTCGTTAAGGTCTTTGGATCTTGTGCAGGTAATGTGTCCGTAGTGGTGAATTTTTTCGGGATCGTCGGTAGCATTGCCATTGATATCCGATGCTACGGAACTTCCGCCTACACCACCGTTATACACGCCTGCGCAACCGCTCATATACTGATAGAAGTAACCACCATACTCGGGGTTTTCCTCTTCGCTTACGTATATTACGCCACTATCACCGCCCCAAAATTGGGAAAGGTTTTTGTAAAGAAGGTCGGTGTCGTATGCTTCGCTGTTGGCAGAGGGTTGAAAGTTAGCCAATTGATAAACGACAGAATTGTCGCTACAACCCGTAAAGGAAAGCAATACTACAACAAGCACAAATATTGATGCAATTTTGAACAAGTTATTTTTCATTGTGTCACCCCTTTAAACCGGACGTTATTGCAACGCCCTTTAATATAATTTTTTGCGAAATAAGATACAATATCAACAACGGGAACATAGATATTGCACACGCTGCCATCTTTTGACACCAAATTTGCGAATACGCTCCGGAGAAGTTTTGTATTACCAATGCAACCGGAGCAAATTGCGTATTGTTTGGCAGGTACAACAACGGCGAAAGATAGTCGTTGTAGGAGCCGATGAATGTCAATATGAATTGAGATAACATACTTGGAATTGAAAGTGGCAACATAATGTAGAAGAATATCTGCGTGTGATTGAATCCGTCTATATATCCTGCCTCTATCAAATCGTCAGGTACGCTCATATAAAACTGTCTTAGGAAGAACACAATACCTATCGAACCCATCATACGTGGAACCATTATTGGCAATAGCGTGTCCATCCAACCCATCATATCGTACAAAATTACCGATGCGGCAATACCCATACTGTTGGGCAAAGTCATACCGAACATAAGTATGGCAAAAGCTATTGCCTTGGTTTTGAACTCGATTTTTGCAAAAGCGTAAGCCGCAATAGAGGAAACGAAACAACCTACGATAATGGAGGGAACGTATAGCAACAACGTATTAAAAAAGCCTTTTAACAGCGTTACTCCGCCAAAGTCCGTTTCTATTACCAGTTTATAACCTTCAATCGAAAAGCCTTGTTCCGGCCACCAGTGGAAGGTAGAGTCGTTTGTTTCTGCCGGAGTCATAACAGAACATATAACCATTATGTACAAAGGAATAAGTATCGCTAAAACAGCCAACGTAATCCATACATAAAAGTTAACGTATTGCCCGACTTGTTTTTTCTTTCTAATAATCAGGTGATTACCTGCAATCAACTTTTGTTTTCTTTTAACACTCATAATGCACCCAAAACTTTGAAGCGTAAAAATTTAGTCTTGTTATAATTACAATAATCAATGCCGTAACCCACGAGATAGCGCAAGCAACGCCCATACCGTAAGTTGCAAGTTTGTCGCCAAAAGCACACAAGTACACTAACAACGTGAGCGTGATACCGGCAGCTTCCGGTCCGTAGGGGTTTGTGGGCGTAAAGAATTGCATTATAGACTGTTCTTGCAAGGCAGATATCAAATACATAGTAAATACGTAGAATATCGCCGGAGTAACGCTCGGAAGTGTTACCTTCCAAAATACTTTTGTTTCCGATGCACCGTCCATTCTTGCCGCTTCCTGCAAGGATTTGTCGACGTTTGCAAAGGCGGAGTCCAAAATAATAACGTTAGTTCCTTTAAGCCACAATGACATTATCACAACCGCAACGCGATACCAGTTTGCGTCTGTAAAGAATTTTAAGTTTTCGCCCAAAATAGGATACAAGAGTGTGTTGATAACGCCGAAATCTTCTTGGAAAATCCATTGAAATACGAATACTACCGCTACTGACGAACATACTTGCGGAAGAAAAAGTATAACGCGAGCAACTTTGCTGCCTGGAAACTTTTTTGCAATCAATGCGGCAAAAAATACACACATTATTGTTTCCAACGGAGCAACTATCAGCGCATATAACAATGTATTTACTACTGCATTCCTAAAGTCGCTCATTTGAAATACACGAATGTAGTTTTCAAAACCAACCCAAGTCATTTGCGAAATGTCGATACCTATCAAGTGATTGAAGGACGTGATAAAACACAACGCTATGGGAAACAACGAGAACACAATAAAGCCCACCATGGGGAGCAATATCATTAAAGTGCCTTGTAGATCCTGCTTTCTCGCCTTTTTTGTTTTCGCAATGTATTGCGGAGTTTTTAGTGCTACTTTCATAATTAAGTCCTTTGATATTGCTTGTATTCTTTCAAAGCCGCATTTGTTGCATCGATTGCGGCAGGTTTCCAAACGGCATAATCCTTTTTGCCGTTACGAACTTCTGCGTTAAGGTCGACGCACCACTTTTGTACCCAGTTGTAGTCAGGCATGTACCACCAGTCACCGGGGCGAGCATACGATAGAGATTCGGCAAAAATCGAAGCGTTTTGCGGAGCGTTATCGTCAAATTTGATAGAATCGAGCAAAGATTTTTGGTTGGGGAAGAAGCCCATTTCAGCACGAATTTGTTGTGCGGTAGAAGACGCGCACCATTTAATAAACATTGCTGCTCTCTCTTTGTTTTGAGAACGAGAACGAATACCCATCGACAACGTGTTAGAGTGAGCAGTTTGCTTGCCTTGTGCCTTTACGGTATCACAATACGGATCGGTAGGATCGGTGTACTCCTTGTAAACTACCAAAGGACAAACATCATACTTAAAGTTTGCATACCTGGACACTTCCGTCATATATGGAGATGTGCTCATAACAAATGCGATATTACCACCATAGAAGTAGTTGATCGCCGTTCTGTTTGAGAAAGTGTTGGGGTTGGGAGCGATATTTAAACCATAACCGTCTTCAATATACGAAGATGTGGATGCGCCGAGTTTTAGGTATCTTGCAAATGCAGACGCCGTTGACGGAAGAGCAACAAGAGTGCCGTCTTCAACAGCAGGTGCAACGCCCGACCATTCTTCTACGGCACCGC
>CAYOKR010000015.1:0-30019 GCA_964404625.1 uncultured Oscillospiraceae bacterium
TGTGCTACAAGCTTATTGCTCAAGATAGTTTTCCTAGTTACGGCTATTTTATCAAATTGGGTGCAAGTACACTTTGGGAAGTTTTTGATGACGTATATCGTGATCAAAATGGCAAAGTCGCTCGTAAAGACGGTTTACCACTAATATCTTCCTACAATCACCACTTCTGGGGCGGTGTTTTGGCATGGGTTTACAAATCAATCGGTTGGATTGACGTTGTTTCTGCTAATAAAATAGTCGTGCATCCTGTTGTTATCGACGGAATAAACCAGTCGCAAATGACTTATTCTCGCAACGGAAATACACTTATCGTTAGTTGGAAGCGTGTTGGCAACGAAATTACATTGGATGTTAATTCTGTAGGTTTCGATTGTCAATTACAACTTGATAATCAAATGCAATCCGTAAATGGTTTTGAATCGTTCAAATTGGACGTCAATTCCATAAAATAGGCGTTAATCATTTTTTGACGTAGTTAGCTATACAAATAGCAAGGAATAGTATGATTAGAGGAGTGTAGGTAAAATGGCAAAAAGTAGACTTATCGGTGACTATCCAGTAATTGGAATTCGTCCTACAATCGATGGCCGTAGAGGTAAAATTAAGGTTCGCGAAAGTTTAGAAGACCAAACTATGAACATGGCAAAATCTGCAGCAGAACTAATTCGCGACAACGTGCGTTACAGCAACGGTGAGCCTGTAAAAGTTATTATTGCAGATACAACAATCGGTCGCGTTGCCGAAGCCGCCGCTTGTGCGGACAAATTTAGAAAAAATAACGTAGATATCACACTCACCGTTACACCTTGCTGGTGCTATGGCGCGGAAACCATGGATATGGACCCAATGACAATCAAAGCCGTTTGGGGATTTAATGGAACGGAGCGACCCGGTGCAGTGTATCTTGCAAGTGTGCTTGCAACACATTCTCAAAAGGGTTTGCCTGCTTTTGGTATCTATGGACATGAAGTACAAGATGCTGATGATACGACAATACCAGACGACGTTCAACAAAAGATTTTGCGTTTTGCTCGTGCTGCTGTTGCTGTTGCAACTATGCGCGGTAAAAGTTATTTGCAAATCGGTTCCGTTACTATGGGAATTGGCGGAAGTATCATTTCTCCCGAATTTTTCGAAGAATATCTCGGTATGCGTGTAGAATCGGTAGACGAAGTTGAAATCATTCGTCGAATGACATTGGGTATCTACGACGAGGCCGAATACCAAAAGGCTCTTGCTTGGATCAAAGAAAAATGTCGTCCGGATTTCGACAAGAACCCTATCGAATTGCAAAAATCTGCCGAACAAAAACAACAAGATTGGGAATTTACTGCTAAAATGGCATGTATCATCAAAGACTTGTACAACGGTAATGCTAACTTGCCCGAAGGTTTCGAAGAAGAAGCAGTCGGTCACAACGCAATCGTAGGAGGTTTTCAAGGTCAACGTCAATGGACGGACTTTTATCCCAACTGCGACTTCCCAGAAAGCATTCTTAATAGTTCTTTCGACTGGAACGGTGCACGTGAACCGTACGTTCTTGCAACGGAAAACGACACTCTCAACGGTGTTTCTATGTTGTTTATGAAGTTGCTTACAGGCAGAGCACAAATGTTTGCCGACGTTCGTACATATTGGAGCGGAGATGCCGTTAAACGCGTTACAGGATACGATATAACCGGAAAAGCAAAACAAGCGGACGGCTTTATTCACCTTATTAACAGCGGCGCATGTTGTGTAGACGCTTGCGGAGAAGTAAAAGACGAAAACGGTAATCCAACAATGAAACAATGGTGGGACGTTACCGACAAAGATATAGACACAATAATGTCTCATACAACTTGGCCGTATGCTGATCTTGGTTATTTTCGTGGTGGTGGATATTCCAGTAGATTTGTTACTCGTACAGAGATGCCTGTAACAATGATTCGCCTAAATCTTGTAAAAGGTATTGGACCTGTTATGCAAATTGTTGAAGGATGGACAGTTTCTTTGCCGGACGAAGTTACGGATAAACTTTGGAAACGTACCGACTATACTTGGCCATGCACTTGGTTTACCCCGCGTGTTACAGGCAAAGGCGCATTTAAATCTGCATATGACGTAATGAACAACTGGGGCGCAAATCATGGTGCAATCAGTTATGGACATATTGGTGCAGACTTAATTACAATGTGCAGTATGTTGCGTATACCCGTTTGTATGCACAACGTCGACGAAGATGAAATTTATCGACCGTCTGCATGGAATGCATTTGGAATGGATAAGGAAGGTCAAGACTATCGTGCTTGCCAAGCTTATGGCCCAATGTATCGCAATATTCACAAATAGTTTGCAATAACGTTTATTTGAATAAATCAAGTGTCTTACATGTATAAAAAAATTAAAAGTAGAGTAAAAACGTAGACACACCATACTACTATGCCACAAATAGATATCAAAAAACTCACAGTTGAATATTCCAACGGAAAGGACAAGGTGGTTGCCTTGGACGACCTTTCGGTAACGTTGCTTTCAAATGGTTTCAACGTTATCGTGGGATACTCCGGTTGCGGAAAAACTACCCTGCTACGTACTGTAGCAGGACAACTTTCCTATAAAGGCACCATCTCTTTTGATGGCGTAGATGTTGCATCACTATCCGTACAAAAGCGCAATTTAGCTTTTGTTTCGCAACAATTTGTGTTGTATGCAAACAAAACGATTTTCGATAACATTGCCTTTCCTTTAAAAGTGCAAAATTTCCCCAAAACGCAGATTATCGACACAGTGCGTAATATTGCTAATCAATTAGATTTGGTCGCTTGTCTAACACGCAAGCCCAAACATCTTAGCGGTGGACAGCAACAGCGTGTTGCCTTAGCGAAAGCACTGGTAAAACAACCTTCGATATGTTTGTTAGACGAACCCTTTTCTAATGTCGATCCAACACAACGTTTTCGCTCTCGTGTGCTTGTAAAACAAACTTTGTTATCTTGCAATTGCACGGTGGTATACGTTACGCACGATTTGACCGAAGCTATGGCAATGGCTGATAGACTTATTGTTATGGATAAAGGCAAAGTGGTAGCATGTGGTGTACCGCTCGATGTCTACAATGGCGGAAATCCCGTTGTGGAGTCGCTCAAACAAAGTGCTATTGTCACAAAAAACAACTAACGTATCTAAAACTTTTGTACAAAACAATGCAACTAATGCGCAAACAAAGTAAATGTATTTTCTGCAAGCATTAAGCAAGGACACTTATGAAAAAATCTAAACAGTCACAACAAGATTTTACTTTCGCACAGCTTCCGCACAATCGAGCGGAAGTATTTGTCGATTGCTACAAAATGCGTTGGGACACAATTATAGGAATAGGCCTGATTGTTTTAATTTTTTGTTTGCCTCTTCTTTGTGCCGAAATGTTTACTGACGTTGTTGGCACAAGCATATATGACCGCATGCTAAAGCAAGAAATCACCGAAACGGAAGCAGTTGCTTCACTAAACTCGCTACGAGTAGTAGTTGCTCTAATAGATATTCCCTGTTGGGCGTGTTTTGCTGTCGGTATTGCAGGTGTTACTCGTATAATTCGTCAACTTGCTTGGGGTGAACCGATATTTTTCTTTAGTGATTTTAAACAAGGCATAAGGGATAATGCTTTGCGCTTTGTTGCAATCTTTGTCATTTGCGCATTGTTAAACTTTGTTCGCGAGTTCTGTCAGCGTTGGCTGACTGATATATCCATTTTGGCGTTTGTTCCATTTGTTTTGTTGATATTTATTGTACTTCCCGTCGCATTGTGGATGTTGGCGCAATCAACAATTTACAAAGTCGGGTTTGCAAAATCCTTTTCTAACGGGGTTGCCTTTTACGGCAAAACAATTTTGCAAACATTAGCAATTGTTGTTGTTGCATGTCTTATATGGTTTATCACACTAATTTCTTCCATCATTGTAAAGTACATTGTTTTTGTTTTGGTGATAGTTTTGCTTAACCCTGCGTATTTGATATTTTGGTTTTTGTTTAGTAGCAGCATTTTCGACCAATATATCAACAAAACTCAATTTCCCGATTTTTATGACAAAGGTGTGTATCGTTTGGATACGCCGATAAAATAAAATGTTAGGAGTCTCATATTGTGCTTAATTTAACAATAAAAAAACTTAATATAAATATCGATGACGGTCGTGCCACAATAGGCGGTTTTCCATTTGTAGAAGCGCAGATTAGTGGTGATGACAAAGATAGCCATCTTGGCGCAAAAATGATTCATTCGTCGGAAGGTCGTCAACTAAAATACGTCGAGCATTGTTTTGAAGACGGAAAACTGACAATAGTGCAACGCTCTAACCGTTTGGAAGTAACCACAACGTTTGCTTTTGGCAAGTACAACGGCTACGCTGTAAACACGTCTTACAAAAACATTTCCAATCAACCACTCGTTTTGGAAGAAGTATCGGCATTTGTTTTAGGCGGTTTTGCCAACGTTACTCTTGCAGATAAAACAGATTTGTACACCTTTGCTCAAAGTCATCATCAGGAGTGTCAGCCGCAAGTACAATCCCTTGCGCAATATGGTTTTTGTGCAGATTTGCCCGTTAGTCAACGTCGTGTTGCATTTGCCAATGTTGGCAGTTGGTCTACTAAAGAGTTTTTACCGCAAGGTATTTTGAATATCTGCGGTAATTGGTTGATGTTCCAAATTGAGTCAAATCATAGTTGGTACTACGAAATTAGTGAAGATAACGGGGCTTTTTATTTGTATCTTGGTGGCAAAAATCTTGCTTTCAACGGTTGGCAAAAAAGGTTGGATGTTGGTGAAAGTTATTTAACAGACACCATTAGTATATGTTTTGGTAATTCATTACAAGACGTTCTTCAAGAAATCACAAAATACCGTCGAACTATAAAAGGCACTTGTCAAGCGGATGCTAACTTGCCTACGATTTTTAACGAATATATGCACCTTTCTTGGGATTGTCCCACGGAAGAAAATACAAAAAAACTCGCACCAACAGTTGCGAAACTCGGTGTTGAATACTACGTTATCGATTGTGGTTGGCACAACGAAGAAGATGGCAGAACAGTCTACCCCTATGTTGGTCAATGGAATCAAAGTAACGCTCGTTTCCCAAATGGTATAAGGGCAACTACCGATTTTATTCGCTCCCTTGGTATGAAAGCCGGATTATGGATCGAGCCGGAAATTATCGGTAAGGATTGTGCTGAAATGCTTGACTACTACGATGATGATTGTTTTATTCGTCGCAACGGCAAGCGTGTGTGTGTTATGGGACGTTACTTTTTGGACTTCCGCAACGCAAAAGTTGTAGATTATATGAGCGAGACAATCCGCCGTATGGTAGAAGATTACGGTGCGGACTACATCAAAGCCGACTACAACGAAGATTTAGGTATTGGTACAGACGTAGACAGCGATTCCTTTGGCGAAGGTCTCGAACAGTGCGCGCAAGCGTATCTAAATTGGATAGATCAAATGCGCGGTCGTTTTCCGCAGGTTCTGTTCGAAACTTGTAGTTCCGGCGGTATGCGTATGGATTATCAAACGCTAAAACACTTTTCCATCGTGTCAACATCCGACCAAACTCATTACGACAAATATCCATACATTGCAGGCAACGTGCTTTCTGCAGTACTTCCCGAACAGGCGGCAGTGTGGAGTTATCCCGTAGGTAGCGATTACGTTATCAATGGCGTTTTTCAACCCGATGCCGAGTGGATTAAAAACAACGTTTCCGACGAACAAGTTGTAATGAATATGATTAACTCATTTTTGGGACGTATGCATTTGGCAAGCCACTTGGAAATGCTCACGCTACATCAATTAGCACTTGTCAATGAGGGCATTATGTGCTATAATAACCTGTCGAAAATCAAAAATATCGCTTTGCCGTATTTTCCCAATGGCTTTGTTCGTTTTGGTGATAGCGTTGTTGCAAGTGGTTTTATCGCAAACGATAAAAAGTATCTTGCTGTGTGGAATTTAGCAGATGATCAACTTACGCGAATAATAAAAGTTGGCGACGTATCTACGGCGGAGTGCATTTATCCAAAAGATAATCATCTAAACTTTAATTTGAATAACGGTCAACTTACAGTGTATTTTACGCAAAAAAATCAAGCAAGATTTTTCTTACTGAAGTAATTTTGCAGAACAAATATAAAAGGTAACAACGGCCTAAATCGTTGTGTGACTAACTATGAACAAAAACTATTTTCTTGCAATAGATATCGGTGCGTCCAGTGGGCGACATATCGTTGGATATCGCCAAAATGGACAAATTATGCTGGACGAGGTGTATCGTTTCCAAAACGGAATGAAACGTACCGCCGATGGTCTAATCTGGGACGTTAACGAAATTTTCTCGCATATCAAACAGGGTATCAAGTGTGCTTTCCAAAAGTACGATACAATTCAAAGCGTTGCAATCGACACTTGGGGCGTGGATTACGTGTTGTTAAAGGGCGACCAAATTGTTTTGCCTTGCCGAGCATATCGTAACGAACGTACGCTTGAAGTTATCGACCAGGTACATTCGATAGTGCCGTTTGAACAACTTTATGCCAAAACGGGCATTCAGTTCCAAACTTTCAATACAATTTATCAACTGTTTGACGATAATAAACATGGCAGATTGGATGGCGTAACGGATTTTCTTCTTATGCCTGAATTTTTCTCCTATCTGCTTACGGGTGTTAAAAAGCACGAGTACACCGAAGCCAGCACCGGTGGTATGGTAAACGTTGTAACAAAACAATACGATTTCGATATTATCGATCGTCTTGGTTTGCCACGTAATATCTTCCATACGTTAGATATGCCACAAACAGTCGTTGGACAATTAAAAGACGATATTGCTAACGAAGTTGGCGGTCAAACAACGGTTGTTTTGTGTGCATCTCACGATACCGCAAGTGCCTACGAAGCAGTTGATTGCGATGCCGATTCGGTCGTGCTTTCTTCCGGAACGTGGTCTCTTATCGGGGCAAAACTTCCTGTCGCAGATACGTCCGCACAAAGTTGTGCAGATAATTTTAGCAACGAAGGTGGCGTTGGTTATTTCCGTTATCTAAAAAATATCATGGGAATGTGGCTCATCAACGAAGTTCAACGCAAAAAATCTATTAGTTTTACGGAAATCGTTGCTTTGGCAGAGCAAAGTTCCTATACGGAAGTTTTTGACGTCAACGACGAAAGTTTGCTTTCTCCAATTGATATGCAAAGTGCAATTTGTGATTTGCTAAAATACAATTTACCACAAAACGACGGAGATTTGTATGCAAGTATCTACCGCAGTCTTGCTGTTAGCTATGGCAATGCAGTTTGCGGTATGGAAAAAACACTTTGTAAAAAGTTTAACAAAATTTATATTGTCGGTGGGGGTGCAAAAAATCAATTTCTCAACAAACTAACCGAGCAATATACCGGTAAACAGGTAATAGCTTTACCTATCGAAGCAACGGCAATAGGCAATTTGTTGGTGCAAATGCGCCGTTTAAATAACTAAACAACTAATCAATTTGCCGTTGTACGGCAGGATAAAAGGAGAATTATGAATAGATATCAATTTGCAAAACAAGCTTATGCTACAATCGGCGTGGATACCGACAAAGCAATCGAAACGCTCAAAAACGTTACCGTGTCGGTACATTGCTGGCAGGGTGACGACGTTGTTGGCTTTGATAGCAAACAGTCGTTGTCCGGCGGAATTCAAACAACAGGCAATTATCCGGGCAAGGCAACCACTCCGGAACAACTTATGGCAGACCTTGACAAAGCGTTTAGCCTTATTCCCGGAAAGAAAAAACTTAATCTGCATGCAAGTTATGCTATTTTTGCCGACGGCGAATCGGTTGGCAGAGACCAAATCGAACCAAAACATTTTGCAAAATGGGTAGAATACGCTAAAGCTCGCAATATGGGTATTGACTTTAACCCCACGTTCTTTGCACATCCAATGGTAAAAGACAATTTAACTCTGTCCAGCCCTGACGAGCAAGTTCGTGCTTACTGGGTACGACACGGCAAACAATGTATCAAAATTGCCGAATACTTTGCAACCGAAACGGGAGTTCCTTGCGTAATCAACTTTTGGATTCCCGACGGATACAAGGATATTCCTGCCGATAGACTTTCTCCTCGTGCAAGATACAAACAAAGTATGGACGAAATTTTAGCAGAACCATACGATAAATCCAAGGTATTCGTAACTTTGGAAAGTAAGGTCTTTGGTATCGGCTTGGAAAGTTACACGGTTGGCAGTGCGGAATTTTGTCTGTCCTATGCCGACTACAAAGGTATCACGCCTTTGATGGACAACGGTCACTATCATCCTACCGAACTTGTATCGGACAAAATCAGCGCATTGCTTTTGTTTAACGACCACATCGCATTGCACGTCACTCGTGGTGTCCGTTGGGATAGCGACCACGTTATCTTGTTGGATGATGAAACAAAGGAAATTGCTAAGGAAATCGTTCGCAACGATGCGTTAGATAGGGTATTTATTGCAACCGACTATTTCGATGCAAGTATCAACCGTATTTCCGCTTGGGTAACGGGCGTTCGCAACGTACACAAAGCATTGCTCAACGCATTGTTGCAACCAATAGACCAACTAAAACAACTTCAAAACGAAAACAACCTTACAAAACTTATGGTTTTGCAAGAAGAACTAAAAACAATGGATTTTGGTGCAGTTTGGCAACAATATTTGGCACAATGCAACGTTGTCGAAGACTACTACACCGAAGTCGCTCGCTACGAAACGGAAGTTTTGTCTAAACGTTAATAGATAACTCAACAAGATTATCGAAAATAAGCAATAATTTTGCGGATTTTATACAATCAACATATTTTTTTGATATACCTGTGATAGAATCTGCGTTTGCGAATGTTTTGTAGATAGAAACAATTATAATTTGTATTGTTAAGTCATCTATTTTGTAAAATGCAACTGATTTTTAGTTGCAATAAGGAGTTTGTACTATGAAAAATATTTTAGAAGCTAAATTTATTGTAGAAATGTGCGACGTTACGGCAAATATGTACCGTCAAGGTTGGGACGAACGCAACGGCGGTAACGTTTCTGTTATTTTGGACGAGGTGGAACTGGCAGAGTATCTCGATATTCACAAGGTTTTGCGTACTATTCCGCTCAATTTTACAGCAGACGTAATACTTAAAGGTAAATATTTCCTGTTTACCGGCACAGGCAAATACTTCAAAAACGTAATCACTGATCCCGAAACAAACCTTGGTATCATCCGTATTACCGATGATTGTCAAAATGCAGAATTGCTTTGGGGTTGGAAAGACGGTGGTAAATTTACAAGCGAATGTCCTGCTCACCTCATGACGCACGCAACACGTCTCAAAAAAGATCCTGCTCACCGTATTGTTATGCACACTCATCCAACTTATACAATGTGCATGTCGGCAGTAGTACCTGTTGGCGATCGCGAGTTCACGGAAAAATTGTGGCGCAGCAACACCGAAGCTATTGTTGTCTTCCCCGATGGTGTAGGCGTTTTGCCTTGTATGTTGTGCGGTACTAACGAAATCGGTATTGCCACTGCAGAAAAGATGAACGATTATCGTCTTGTTGTATGGACAAACCACGGTATCTATGGTACTGGCAAAGATATCGACGAAACCTTTGGTCTTATCGAAACTGTGGAAAAAACCGCACAAGTGTATATGCTTACACTTGGTCACGTTGTAAACGTTATTCCCGACGAAGTTTTGCAGGGACTTGTAGACCTTTGGCACTTAACCCCATTGGACGGCATTTTGAATAAGTAAATCATAAAATAATAAATTTCCGACATTGCAACAGTTATGTCGGAAATTTATTGGTTCTATGTCAAATGTTGGGGTGAATAAAGTTTTACTCCAACGCACAATAGTTTGAAATAGTCTTTTTGATAATTTTGTAGAATAATATTGTCTTTTTTTGATGGTTATATTTTCAATATGTCGCATTATTTTGTAAATTATTTATCAATTTCTATCTAAATTAGATAAAAATTCCAAGGACTTTAACTAAAATGTGAAATAAAAATCGTAAGTGTGCCGAAGAAATCGTAAGCAAACTTACTCTAAAGGAAATAATAGGGCAAATATCTCAAATTGTTGCCGGATACGATTGCTATACCATAAATGACGGTATAGTAGAGTTTTTGCAACAGTTTGTTAATACTGTAAGGAGTACGGCGCAATCGGCACAATAAGTGGTTTGCTTCGTGCCGATCCGTGGACGGGACGCAACTATCAAAATGGCGTCACAGTACAACTTCGTGGAAAGGTTGCCAACGCTTTACAACGTTACATGGACGAGCATACCAACTCTAAAATTCCCACGTTAATCGAAATCGAAGCTTCACATGGTTTGCAATCGTTAGACAGTGTAACCTATCCGACAGGTCTTGCGTGTTCCGTCTCTTTCAACTGCGATTTGTACGAACAATTGATGCAACAAGTTGGTAAGGAGATAGAACTTTCCGGCAATCACGTTGCATTTTTAACGCTGATTGACCTTGTTCGTGATCCACGTTGGGAACGTAGTGAAGAGTGTCTTGGAGAAGCTCCATTTCTCGCTACAAAAATGGCTGCCGCTGCCGTTCGTGAAATAAAGAAAAACAACGTTCTTGCCTGTGCAAAACACTTTTTGGGCGCAGGTGCGTGTGAAGGCGGTATCAATTCGGTAGAATTGCATCTTGATGAACGAAACATCAACGACGTTGCACTCATAACGGCAAAATCTTGTGTGGATGTCGGGTGCGATATGATTATGGTTGCGCACAATAGCATCGATTGGTCCCTCGTGCATATCGACAAAAATTTGCTTACAAATGTTTTGCGCAACAAACTTGGCTTTGACGGTATTGTAATATCCGATGGGAGCGGCGCACGATCTGTTTCAAGCAATTTGGGAATTAGCCAACAAAATGCCGCTATTTTGTGCATACAAGCAGGCATAGATTTAAGTTTGCAAGACGAAGGTTGTTTTGTTTAGCTTGAAAATGCCGTTCACTCGGGACTTTTGGATGTTTCGTATATTGCCCGTGCGTGTGTTCGTATGGTTGAAAAGAAGCTGCAAATGGGTTTGTTCGAAAATAGATACGTGGAGGAAGATGCTTTTTACAAATTTAAGGCAGACGGTCATTGCGAGCAAATTGCAAAACAAATGGCGGATGAGAGTGAGAGTATAACCCTGCTCAAAAACGACGGTGTATTGCCTCTTTCCAATCAGTCAAAAGTTATTGTAGTCGGCGAAAATGCTAACGATATCTACCACGTTTTGGGCGATTACACTTCTTATAAACTTCCCAACGAAGGCTCAACTCTTGCGAAAGCCGTTGCAAACGCCTTTGATAACGCAACTTTTGTTAAAGGTTGAGATTTATATTGCGGTATCGAAAATATTGATGAAGTAATGCACGAGTGCAGTCAGGCGGATGTTATCCTGTTTTCTGTAGGTGGTACAAGCAAACGCGATTTTAATACAAAGTTTTTAGATAACGGTGCATTGGCATACAGTCAAAACTTTATGGATTGTGGTGGAGGTGCCGATCTTGCTGATTTACAACTACCACAATGCCAAATCGAGTTACTGCAAACGCTCAAAACACTTGGCAAACCGATGGTTACTGTCGTTGCTATGGGCAGAGCATATTTGCTACAACCATTTACCGAAATTAGTAATGCGCTTTTTGTAAGTTGGTATTGTAGGAAAGAAAGTGGTTCGTCTGTTGCCGATATTTTGGTAGGCAATGTAAATCCATCTGGTAAGTTTCCTATAACTTTGCCGACGTTGGCAGATGTATTGCCCGTTTGCCACGATTTGTACGAAAAACCACATAGTTATCGCGATTGTGAATAACCTGTATTTCTACCTTTTGGTTACGGATTGTCCTATTCTCAATTCGATTATTCAACTTTAAGTTGTCTTGCTACAGATAACGGATTGAGCGTAAGTTGTACCGTTCAAAATGTTTCGCAAATGGCAGGTAAGGAAGTCGTGCAGTTATATGTAACGCCATCAGGAGACGCCTGTCGAATGCGTGTAAATCAACTAAAGGCTTTCAGTAAAATTTTATTACAAGCCAATCAAAAACAGCAGGTAGTTTTTAACGTTGACTATACTCAACTGGGATTTATTCAACCAATTGCGCCCAACGTAACGATTACCATTGGACCAAGTGGTTACGAAAAATTTCCACCGCAAAAAATTTATTTAGATGTAAATAAGGTGAAAGTATGAAGTTTTCAAAATCATTTATTTGTGCAAATCAACAGGTCGCTGATTTCGATAACCAAATAAACGCCCCGTTGTTTCGCAAAACTTTTATGTTAGACAAAATCCCTCAAAGTGCAGTTATCACAATTTGCGGTGCGGGATTTTACGAGCTTTATGTAAATGGTAAAAACGTTACAAAAGGAGCAATGAGCCCCTATATCTACAACCCCGATCAAGTTTGTTACTACGATACCTATAACGTCGCAGATTGCTTGCAAGTAGGCAAAAACGTGATAGGCGTTATTCTCGGCAACGGATTTCGCAATGCTTATGGCGGTTTTGTATGGGATTTCCATACTGCGGCATGTCGTGGTGCTATAACCTTTGCTCTCTCTTGCGAAATTGACGGTACCTGTTTTGAGAGTGATCTCTCCTTCAAAACTCATCCGTCTCCCATTTTACGCAATGATTTACGTATGGGGTATGCCTACGATGCTCGTTTGGAATTGCCCAATTGGAATTTGCCTGATTTTGATGATTTGTCTTGGGATAATGTTCAATTTTGTCAAAAACCGCCACTTGGTGAACCAAAACTTTGCAACGCTCCACCCGTTTCTACTATCAAAACGCTAAAACCGATATCGGTAACTTTCCACGAAGAAATGCCTTTCGGTCACTATGCTGCCGTCCAAGACGGACGTATTATCGAAAGCACTCGCCACAAAAACATTTACCTTTTCGACTTCGGTCAAAACTTATCCGGTATAACGGCTTTACACGTAAAAAACGCACGTCCCGGTCAAAAAATCACGGTACGTCATGGCGAATTGCTTGTAAATGGCGAGTTTTCCATATCTAACATTATGTTCACTTGGGCATCGCAAGAGTGGATTGATAGATACTTGGAGTATTGTCAATGCGACGAGTTTATTTGTAAAGGCGGTGACGAAACGTTTGTGCCGAAGTTTACCTACAACGGCTTCCGCTATGCCTATGTTGAAGGACTTTTGCCGGATCAGTTGGGCGACGACACTTTGACCTATCTTGTACAAAATTCTAATGTACGTGAGCGTGCCACATTTAATTCTTCTAACGAAATATTAAATTCGTTGTTTCAAATGACTCGCAACAGTACCTTGTCTAACATGGTGCATATTCCTACCGATTGTCCCCATCGTGAGAAAAACGGTTGGACGGGCGATGTATCGATTTCTGCCGAACATTTTCTGCTTAACACCGATTGTGTGGATTTTTTGGACGAGTGGTTGTACAGCGTGAGCAAAGCTCAAACACAGCAGGGCGATTTGCCTGCAATTATTCCAACCGGAACTTGGGGCTATGGTGCACCGTATGCCGGACCGGTGTGGGATAGCGTTTGTGTAAACGTCCCGTACTACTTGTATAAATACACTGGTAACGTCGACTATATTCGTAAATATGCCGATATGATCATGCGTTATTTCGAATATTTACAAACACGTTTGGATAATCGTGGATTATACACACACGGACTTGGCGATTGGACGGATCCTTTCCGCCGTTATCGTGATGGTTATTTAACCAACGCTCCGGAAGAAGTTACTTCGTCTATTGCCGTTTACGAAATGCAAACACGTGCAGCGTTATTGTTCGATCGTGCAGAGTTGACCGATTTTGCAAAAAAATGCCAGCATATGGCACAACAACTACGCAAAAATATCCGCAAAAACTTTATCGATGATGATTGTTTGGTCTATGGCGATTGTCAAACAACGCAGGCATATGCCATTGCCACAGGCATTTTTAACGATGACGAACAACCACATGCAAAACAAATATTACTAAAAATGATACGTCACGACAAACTTCTTACTTGCGGAATTATTGGTAGACGTGTTTTGTTTGACTTGCTTTCCGATATGGGCGAGTGGGATTTGGCAGTAAACCTTGTCGTTAGCAAGGATGTTACGTCCTATGGCGGTTGGGTAGATGGTAACAATACCACTCTGTTGGAAAACTTCAATCCATATGCCACAGTTCAAGACTCTTGTAATCACCATTTTCAAGGTGATATTAGCCGTTGGATGGTAGAACGAATTGCAGGTTTGCGAATTAACCCAACTTGTTGTGATTGCAATTCATTTATTATTCAACCCACTTTTCCAGCGTCCATTTCATTTGCTGAAGCATCCTACGACTATGGCAATGGTGTTTTGAAATGTTCGTGGAAACGCAATGGCGAAGATATTCGATTGTGCGTTTTAGTTCCCGATTGTTGCCACGGCAAAGTGGTGATATCAAACGGCTATGCGATAGATTGTGATTGTAACTTGTCTGTCGGCGAACATACTTTTGTCATTAAAAAATCCAACTAAACTGTTCGTAAAGAATATCATTTTGGATTTATGAGTCTCACAGAACGATAATATCTAAAAATACAACATTAGCCCCGATACGATTGATATGTATCGAGGCTAATGTTTATGATGTCTATGTTAAGTGTTATGGAATATCAGTTTTGTTCAATTCTGTTATGGCATTCAACTATTGAAATGACTTTAAACGTATATAGGCACGTTAACAACGATTACAAACAAAAAATGGCAGACAAAATCAACGATTTTAGCAATTAAAATATAAAGAAAAAATAGCTGTATTTTTGACTCATATTTTTGTTGACGAATCATCCATAAATGCAATCAGTATGTTATAAATGGCGTACGTAAAAATAAAGGTCTAAAAAGGTTTTAAGCCGTTTTAGACCTTCTAAAATGAAAATAGTGCGGATTGGAGTTCAATGCACGAACTTTGGGGATTAGATAAAGCAGAGTTTATCTACTCTAAGGTTTGTAGGTTTTCTTCAAGTGTTAGTTTTGGCTTGTCTGGCGGTGTTGTAAAGTTGAATAATATGGTTATTTTATCTTCATATAGGTAGACTTGTCTAACATAGCTCATTTAGACATAGAAGGGATTGACGAAGAAAAATTTAAGCATTTTTCAAATCAATATAAACTTCCTGTTTACGATATGCTAAAAAACTGTCAATATTTACATTGCTATTTTAATAAAATAAGAGAATTTTTGGGATACAACAAAAGAAAATTTTTTCCATCCAATCAATCTATTGATTTAATGATGATTAAACTATTTAATACAAATACAATCCCAAAACCAAAAGCAGATTTTTCTTATTTAGAAGATATTGAATTGAAGTAATTATTAAGCAATTATCCCAAACCACTCTTTATTGAAAAATAAAACGAACCTCGAGTTAAAACCAAGGTTCGTTTTATTCTTGTATGGTGCTGGTGGTGGGACTTGAACCCACATGTACTCGCGTACATCGGATTTTGAGTCCGACGCGTCTGCCATTCCACCACACCAGCACAATTTAGCCTAGATAATATATCACACAATCTGGAATATTGCAACTATTTGCACAACTTTTTTGCAAAAAAAATTAAATTGTACAGTGTAATATTAAATGCAGAAAAGAAAATCGAAATTTTTCAGTCATTTTCTACATTTTTGTTTTATTATTTGTAAAATCAACACCTGTTAATTGTTTGATGTTGGATCTAAAAACGTTTAGTGATAGCATTTTTTCAACAAGTCGTGTCTCACTGTAGGGCGGTTTAGTATGGTAAAGGTTTCGTGATAGTTTATTACATAAATTTGCAGAAAAATTGCAAGTTTTTTGTTTTAGATAATATATTTTTTTTTGATTTCTTAATAAAGATTGAAATCTGCGGCATTTTGTGGTAAAATATCTTATTATTTGATTTGTATGTAAAATGGTATCAAAGATGATGCGTCCCTAAAAGCTGAACACTTTAGGCGTGTGTTTCAAGACTACTATCACGTTAGAATGTATAAAAAATCGGAGCGAAAATGTTAGGTAAAACAGTTAAAGTCGTTGTGGATAGACCGTTAGGAACCTACCACCATATACATAAAGATATCTATTATTTTGTCAATTATGGATACGTGCCGGGTATTATTTCCGCCGACGGCGAAGAGCAAGATGCCTATGTTTTGGGTGTAAAACATCCGCTTAAGGAATTTACCGCCAAGGTTATTGCCGTAATCCATCGAATTGACAACATAGAAGACAAGCTGGTGGTAGTGCCTAACGGCGTAACTCTTACAAAAGAAGAAATTGAAAAACAAGTGCACTTTCAAGAAAAATTTTTCAAAACGGAAATAATAATGTAGGTGAAAAATGATAGTTTTGATTGCAGGCGCATCCCACACTGGCAAAACGGCATTGGCGCAAAAATTGTTAGAAAAATACAAATATCCATATTTGTCTATCGACCATTTAAAAATGGGACTAATTCGCAGCGGAAATACTCATCTCACACCCTCCGACAGCGAAAGTGATTTGACTGCATACTTGTGGCCGATTGTTCGCGAAATAATAAAAACAGCCATCGAGAACAATCAAAATTTAATTGTTGAAGGATGTTATATTCCTTTCGACTGGCAAAAGGATTTTGATAACGAATATATCCAAAACATCAAATACTATTGCCTTGTAATGAGCGAAAAGTATATTCGTAATAATTTTGATAAGATAAGTCAATACGCAAACGTTGTAGAAAGTCGTTTGGACGACAATTATACAATGGAAGAGTTAATTGCTAACAATGTAAATATGCTTGTTTTCGCACAAAAGTACAATCTAAACTATGTTCTTATTGAAGATAACTACGTAGTTGATATTGATTTGTAATAATATATTCCCGGTAGTGTTTGCAGTTAAATTTAATACGATTTTAGCATTTTTGCTTGAAATTTTTTCCAAAACGTGTTAATATATTCTCATCAATGAGCAACAAACAGTGTGTAAGTCCGATTGATTTCGGGCTTGCACTTTTTTTGTTTTAAGGAGAAAAATATGCAAGAAACAAAGCAAAACAAAATGGCAACGGGCCCCTTAAAAGGATTGTTTTGGAAAATTGGCTTACCAATGATGGTATCCATGATATTGCAAGCATTGTACAACGTGGTAGATAGTATTTTTGTCGCAAACATGCAAGACGTCGGGGCTATCGCAAACGAAGCGCTTACTTACGCTTTCCCTATACAAATTTTGATAATCGCAATAGGCGTTGGCACAGGTGTCGGTCTAAACGCTTTGCTATCCAAAAGCCTTGGCGAAGGAGAGAACGAAAGGGTAAATCAAGTTGCCGGCAACGGCATATTTTTATGCTTGGTTATTTATGCAGTATTTTTGCTATTTGGATTGTTTTGTTCCAAATGGTTCATTTCCCTTTTTACCGATAAGGAACAAGTAATACAAATGGGTACACAATATCTAACGATATGTTCGTCGCTTTCGTTGGGCGCAATAGGTTTTACCGTTTACGAACGTTTCTTGCAGGCAACGGGTAAAACAATGTATTCTACCATTGCACAAATTTCAGGTGCGGTTGTAAACGTCGTTTTCGACTACGTGTTTATATTCCCCTTAAATATGGGCGTAAGTGGTGCTGCGTGGGCAACTGTCTTGGGACAATTCGTTTCGTTGTTTATAGCAATGATTTTTCATTACACAAAAAACAAAGAAGTCAGCGGAAATCCAAAGTATATCAAACCGAAAAGGAATATAATCAAAGGCATCTATTCGATAGGTATATCGGCAGCGTTAATGCAAGGATTGCTTTCCGTTATGATGGCTGGTATGAATGGAATTTTGGGCTTAGCAAACGCCGATTCCACCATAATAGTGGGTGCATTTGGTATTTACTACAAAATTCAACAAATCGCATTGTTTGCATGCTTCGGGCTTTCCAACACAATTATTACGATTTTATCTTTCAACTATGGCATGAAAAATAAACAACGCTCGCTGGAGTGTATAAAGTATGGTATTGTCGATACGTCAATAGTTATGCTGGTGATAATGGTATTGTTCGAAATAATAGCAAAACCACTTTCACAATTGTTTGCTCTTTCGGGTAATTCCACTGCGGAACTAATACAAGTTTGCGAAAACGCAACACGAATCGCGTCAATCGGTTACTTGTTTATGGGCTTTTCAGTAGCGGTGCAAGGCGTACTTCAAGCATTTAGATATGCTTTCAAACCTTTCTTTACGGCATTTTGTAGACTTATACTCTTTGTTTTTCCCATTGCTTATTTGTTTACAATGTCTCCAAATGCGGTCAACGTTGTGTGGTGGACGTTTCCCATTGCAGAGTTTTTGTCGGCAATAGTTTCTTGTTTTATATTGAAAGACGCCGTAAAAACAAAAATAAACGCACTGTAATTAAAAGTGGATATTGTACGCTTTGAAGTCGTCAAATTTAAACCTCGATTGCATTACCGATTGCGAATCGTTAAGGTAAATTAAATTAAATTTTAAAAAACTATTTAGATAAATCATTAAAATTAATCTCAATAACGTAAATTTGCAACAATTTCATCACGTCTATAAGATGTGATGATTTTTTTGCATAATTTATCGATATAATCGCCACTTTCTTCAAGAAGTTTATTGGCAAATATTAGTAAAATTATTAGTAGTCAAAATTTTTTAAAAATCTACACAAAATTCGTTGACTTTTTCGGGGGGGGGTATAATAGTTTTGATGCTAATAACAAATTGTATATAATACGCAAAAATATTGGTTTTTATAACAATTTATGTCAAATTATTTTACAATCGCAAGCATAAATGATAAAATATATGCAAGTTTAGTATAGGAGGTACATCTAAATGAGTGTTAAACATCAACAAGTTTTCGGCATCACTCAAGACGTTGCAAAACAAATCTTGGAAGTTGCTCTTTCCACCGGCGGACAGTTTGCCGAAGTATTTATGGAAAATGCAACAAACGAAGTATTTAGAATGCGTCAAGGTAAGTTGGAAAGTACTAATGTTTCTAACGTTCGTGGTGCAGCTGTGCGTGTAATAAAGGACGGAACGGAAGTCAGTGCATCCGTTACCATTGCTACAGCAGAAAAACTTTTGCAAACAGCAAAAACTTTGGCAGGTAGTTTTGAAGGTGAAAGAGTTGCCGAAGTTGCTCCTTTTGTAGAAAAGAATGTAAATTTGGTGGTGCATCCACAACATGTTCGTGGTGCAGATAACTCGGTAGAGCTTGCTCTTTTGAATGACACAACTCGCGGTGCAACGGAATATAGTGCGGAGATTATTCAAGTTATCGCAGGTCTAACCAAACAAGAACGCAATATTTTTGTGTTTGCAAGCGATGGAACATGGCAAACCGATTACCGTTGCAATACACGTCTTATTTGTAGTGCTATCGCAAGCGACGGCAACGATATGCAAGACGGTTTCAGTTCCTTTGGTCGCAACCAAGGTATGGAAATGTTCGATGGTTTCGATGCGGTTAAATTCGGTCACGACGCTGCTTTCAATGCAGTAGAAATGCTCCACGCCGAACAAATGCAAGGTGGCGAAATGCCTGTAGTAATCCACAACGGATTTGGTGGTGTAATTTTGCACGAAGCGTGCGTTCACGGACTTGAAGCAACTTCTGTAGCTAAGGGAATGAGCGTATTTTGCGGAAAACTCGGTCAAAAGGTTGCAAGCGATATTGTAAACGCTGTGGACGATGGTGCACAAGAAAACCTTTGGGGTTCTATCAACGTCGATGACGAAGGTACGCCTTCTCAATGCAATTTGCTTATCGAAAACGGTATTCTCAAATCTTACTTAGTAGACAAACGCAACAGTCCCAAAATGGATCATCCAATCACCGGCTCTTCTCGTCGTGAGTCCTACAAGTATCAAACAACTTCCCGTATGACAAACACCTATTTCTTACCGGGAGAATCCACCTTTGAAGAAATTATCGCCAACACCAAATACGGTTTGTTTGCAAAGGAAATGGGTGGTGGTTCTGTCAATCCCGCAACGGGCGAATTTAACTTTGCCGTTAACGTTGCCTACATGATTGAAGACGGCAAAATCACCCGTCCTGTAAAGGGAGCGACTCTTGTTGGTTCCGGCAAAGACGTTTTGTTGCATATCGATATGATTGCAAATAACTTGGAATACGGCTATGGTATGTGTGGATCTGCAAGCGGATCTATTCCCACAATCGTAGGACAACCGACAATCCGTGTTTCTCACATGACGGTAGGCGGAAAAGGAGGTAACAACTAATGACGTTACAACAAATTATCGACCGCGGTTTAGCACTCGGTCTCGAAGCGGTAGAAGTTTACGCATCCACAACTGAAAGCAACTCCATTAAACTTGACGAAGGAAAATTGGATTCCTACTCCATGAGCGAACTTTTTAGCGTAACAATTCGTGGACTTAAGGACGGCAAAATGGCAAGCGTTACTACGGAATCGCTCGACGACGACGTTGTTGAACCTTTGTTGCAAGCACTTGTTCGCAACGTAGATAACTTGGACGCAATCGAACCGGAATTTATGTTTGAAGGTGGTAGCACTTACCAACCTGTCGAAGAACTTACTTCCGACTATAAATCCCATACTGTTGCCGAAAAGGTTGCATTGCTCCAAAAAATAGAAAAAGGCTGTTTGGCTGTTAGCGATAAAATTGTAAAAGTCGGCTACTGCCAATATAGTGAAACCTCTAAAAAGGTGCAACTTATCAACTCAAAGGGACTAAATCTTGAACGCGCCTACTCCTACATATCTGCATTTGCAGGTTCGTTGGCTGCCGAAGGCGACCAAACTGCAATGGGCGTCAGTGGCGATATCAACACGGATTTTGCAAATTTGGAAGTGGAGCGCATTGTAGAAGAAAGTACAAAGTCCGCTCTCGATCAACTCGGCGCAGGCAGTATCGAAACGGGCAAATACCCAATCGTATTCAAACGTGACGTTGCAAGCGAAATCTTGTCGGCATTCTCTTCTGTATTTCTTGGCGATAGTGCTTTGCGCAAGATGACAATTTTGATGGACAAAATCGGTCAAAAAGTATTTGGTGAAAATATTACCATTCACGACGATCCTTTCTGCGATATAGCTCTTATCAAAAGTTCATTCGACGACGAAGGTGTTCCCTGCGTTGCTAAAAAGGTTGTAGAAAAGGGCGTATTCAACGGATTTTTGCACACGCTCAAAACGGCAAATGTCTTTGGAGTAAAACCAACCGGCAACGGTTTTAAGACAGGTAGTTCGATTGGTTCCGCACCAACAAATATGTACCTCGAACAAGGTAATTTGTCCAAGGATGAGATTATCGCAACTGTACAAGACGGTTTGTATATCACCGAAGTTAATGGCTTGCACGCAGGACTTAATGCAATTTCCGGTGATTTTAACGTGCAAGCAACGGGATTTGTAATTAAAAACGGCAAAATCGACCGTCCCGTAACTTTGTTTGTTATTTCCGGTAACTTCTACGAAATGATGAACAACGTCGAATGTATCGGTAACGACATCGAAAAACGCTTTGTAGGTGTTGCAAGCCCCACGTTAAAGATTAAATCTTTGACTGTTTCAGGTAAATAGTTAGCGTGTAAGTGCTATTATGTTGCGATTTGCACAACGTGTTGCAAAATAGTATAATTATAGTGGCAATTTGTTGTTACAAACCGTGCAATTTGCCAAGATATAATGCGCTGTAATCAATAATCTAACAAAATGAGTTTGGCACATGAAATTCACCTCCAAAAGTTAGACACTTTTGGAGGTGAATTTTTAATTGTTTTATGTCAAATGTTGTGGTGAAGAAAGTTTTTCTTCACTAAAAAGTAGTTTGAAATAGTTTTATTTAGTGGTCTTTGATGTGTGGTGGCGGACGGCTTTGATAATATTTATTTGTTTTTTCGTTCGATAACATAGCTAACAACAGCAAGTGCAATGCCTAATACAAATAAAATTGCACTTAAGCAATATAACAAAACGGTGGATGTCGTTGGCGTGCTTGTCGCATAAAAGTCCATGATTGCCGATGTTATAACAGTTAAGTTGCAACATACCATATTTCCTACTAATAAAATTGCAGCTGCAATTATAAGTGCTGTGCTTAGGTTTGAAATAGTCTTCATTGTTTAGTTATCCTCTTTATTTTTTTTAATAGACCGAACATAGTTGTTATGGTTTCAATAATCAAAAAAGCATTCATGCAACCTTTTATAATCAACAAATATTTTTCTGTTTCCATACCGCTTATAATAATCAAATATGGTTCGGCATTAAAAGGGCATTCATATGTATTTCATACACACCTCTAATTAAATCAATGTTACGATAAGCCCAACAACTGCCGCAACGACGGCAAACAACGGAAGTCCGCGCAAAAAAGATTTTACGTGTTTTGACGGATTTTGATATTCTTCGTTTTGCGGAAGGATGCTAAATCTAATGCGTTTGGTATTTCGCCACCATAGTAGGTCGATTACAAGCAAATCGAACACGCCTAAACCTTCGCCTAAAAGCAAAAAGTATACAAATGCAGACAAATAATTTGTCAATCCAAGTACGCTTTTAAGCGCAATTCCGAGCGCGGAAAAGACAACCGTAAACAACAAAATATTTCCAAACAGTATCGACAAAATAGATTTTTCTTTGGGTAAATACGGCTTTAACGACGGCTCGTTTTTTACAATGCGTTGCACCTCGTCGGGATAGGGACGCAGTCCGATTAAATTCTTTTTGTCCGTTCCAGTACAGAGAAAACAACATAACCAATAAACAAAATAAAATGCAAAAGCAATTATGTATTTCATATCGATATCTCCTTATCAAATCAAAAGCATAAGTTCGCTGCTGATAAAACCTGCCAAAATTACAAATGGTAAAATAGGCAAACACACCTTAACGTGAAACCACCTTTGATGATATTCCTTTTCCATGTGTTCTGTCCAGGGAAGTCGAACACGCTTGATGGTTGCAAATAGTACCCAATCTAAAAAGAAAGTGTCCCACGCAAACACGCTTAGCATATAAATCCACGTAAGACCAACGCCTTGCCAAAATGTTTTTGCTTCAGCTAAATGTAACATCCAAGCAAATAGAAACAAGGATAGAACCATGGCAAGCAACTTTTTTGCAAGCATCAGTTTGGGTAATTTCTTTTTTGGGTCTTTCTTTACACTGAGAGCGGTAATATTCCGCTTGAATTTTCGGCGGATAGTCGTTGATAAATGTCAGCAGGTTAATCAAAAGTATTTCAGAAACTAACACTGTGAAACTTGCCAGCATTATGGCAATTTCAATTAGAATAACCACGATATTCATTATTTTCTACCCATTTTAATATTGCAGATTTTGAATGAGCAATTTCGGGTATCAAATTTTTGTGAAATTTTTTATTAAAAAAATCCATATTAATTATTGCAACATTAACATTGTCCTTAACTATATCAAAAACAACCCAGTTAGCCGACGCTAACTGCTCGTCTTCAAAAAAAGAGAATTATCAATTCTCTTCTTGATTTTTAATATTTATTTTAACATTAAATGCCGCAGTGGTGGTCGTGCGGAATTATTTTGCAGACTACATCTAATCAAACAGTTCTTCTTCTATCATCGAACACAACGTGTGGTACACTGGCAAGTGCAGTTCTTGTATCAGGTACGTTTCATTTGCAGGTACAACAACGGCAACGTCGGCATATTGTCTAATTTTGCCACCGTCTTTGCCTGTAAGCAAAATAACGTTCATTCCGAGCGCTTTTGCAGTGATAACCGCATACAAGCAGTTTTGTGAGTTGCCTGACGTTGAAATAGCGATGAGAGTATCACCGTTTTTGCCGTAGGAAACAATCTGTTGTGCAAAGGTCATAAACGGATCTTTGTCGTTAATAAACGCCGTAGAAAGTGCAATTTCGCCCGTCAAAGCAATGGCAGGTAAGCCTTGTTCCAGTTTATTAGCAAGATTACAACCATATTCGCCATAGTTAGACAAACGTTCTATTAACGATGCAGATAGATTTCTTTTTTTACGGAAACATTTTGCCAACTCGCCCACGATATGCTCGGAGTCGGCAGCACTTCCGCCGTTGCCACAAACGAGCAACTTGTTGCCTTTTGCAAAGGTGTCTATCAATGTTTTTGCTGCTTGCGTAATTTCGTCTTTGCAAACGTCAAGTTGTGGATAGCGTTCAAATAAAGAGTTAAAAATGTCTTGTGTTGTGTTTTTCATAGCGATTTTTCAATATTATTGTTTGATGTGCCAACGTAGCAACAAAACTGATGTTAAATTGTTTTTTCGAAATTGATGAACAATGCGATCGGCAATGTAGTTGTTTGTGATATTTGCAGCAAGTAGAGCAAGGCTGCATTTTTACAAGACAAACTTTGATTTGTAAACCAAATAATGTAGAGATTGTCTTGTTAGTCGTATTAGGTAAATTAAAAATAAAAGAGCCAACACAAATGTGTGGCTCACCTTGGTGCGAGATGTGAGACTTGAACTCACACGGTCTCCCACACGCCCCTTAAACGTGCGCGTCTGCCGATTCCGCCAATCTCGCATTGCTTATCTATGATAGTGCATATCCAAAAATTTGTCAATTATTTTAACATAACTTTTTCGCAAAATTTCACTTTATACCGTCAATCAATAAGCGTATCGCTAATTTTACCGTAAATGGTGGGCGCTTTCTCTTGCCAAGTGCGTTCGATGTACTTTGCAATATTGCGCGTCATCACATTAAATTTTACTTCCAACGTCGTTTTTGTCGGCTCAACAATCTTCAAAATTACGTCGTAACTGCCATCGGGACATTTTTCGTAGGTGGCAACATAGTCTTGACGACGACGGTACTCAATACGCTTCTTTTTGATGTCGTCAGCGATAATTTGTCGCACGCTGGAAGGTATACGAGCGTAAAAGTTTTTCAAACACCATCTGCCTTCCGCAGTCAAGTCGTACAACTCCGCTCCTCCACCCATTGGTACACTTTTGTATACAAAATTATTTTGTACAACGTCGTACAAAGTTTGTTTACAGTTGGTAAAGTCTATCCAGTTATTCTTGTAGCTGCATAAATCCAAAATTGTGGCTTCCGTCAAAGCAGTTTCCATCTTGTCCAACACAAACAACAAAATAAGTTTGTTTATAGTGCTATCTTGTGTTATTCCTGCTTGCATAGCCTTTACCTCCGCTCAAAGTGTCATTATTATACAACAAATTCCCGTTATTAACAAGAGATTTTACTCTTTTTGCAAAAAATACTTTCAAAAAGGTGTTGCGTGTGGTATAATAATGCGGATAAAGACAAAACAGAGGTGATCTGTATGAGTTTCAATCAGTTGGCAGAGTTTACCAACGGTGTAAACAATCTAATCGAAAGTAAATTGATTTTGGTGGACAAGAATATTGCCACCGTTTTGAAATGCGTTGCAACAACACCTGTGTTGTGCAAATGTCTTTCCGATACCGTCCAAAACACGTCCTACGCTACGGAGTTTTCACGAGCAAAGGTTACTTGGACAACCACCGAAGGACGTGTGGTTAGCCAACTTAAACTGCCCGTCGATCGCAACAGATTGTTTTCCTTTGTCGTGTGTTTGCTTACCGAAGTAGACAGTGGTAGACGAAACTTATTAGACTTTCTAAAGGAGTTTTACCATCCAACCGATTCTAACCTTGGTTACGAAAAATTTGCCAATGAAGTTCTAAAACCCTTCAAACAAGCGGGCGTAAGTTTGCTTGCCAATGTCGATCCGCAAAGTTTCGACGGCGAAAGTACCGCTCGTGCCGAAAAGTTTTTTTCTGCGGAAAAAATGTATATCGAATCAAAACTGATGACGGCAATTTTCCACCAAGTCGAGCAAATCAATATAAAAGTGCATTGCGACGATTTTTCCAAATCAGTTGTGGAAGAAATTTCCGTTTTGTGCGAATATTTCTCCAATGCACTGTATCTAAAAAATCCCAAAATTTTGTGGATTGTTTGGATTGCTTTCAAACGTACGATAAAAAATTACCAGCAGTTCGACCAATATTTAGCTAATATCGCCAACGCAATGGCAACGATATTTGCGTAATACTTAACAATAATTATATCTGTTGCCCTTTGCATGATATTTGCAAGGGGCAAAATTGATACTTTCGATATGTTAAATTGTATTTACATCGGCATATTTTAGTGATATAATATAAAAGTTAAGGTTTGCCTGCAAAGGCTTTTGTGTCATGTTTCAACAAAAGTTTTTTGTCTAAAACATATCAAAGCGGTTGTCAACTTGTTTTTGATAGATAATGTAGCGACTTGTAACTGCATATTTTTAAGGGGAAGTATGGCTAACAAAAATTCCGACATCTTAAAATTTAGTACTCCTGCCGGTTGGTGGGGCGAAAAATGGCGCGAAGGTTTGTATCTTGGCAATGGAAAAATCGGTGCCAACGTTTTTGGCGGTGCATCGGAAGAAAAAATACTTATCAACGACGCGAGACTTGATTGGATGGGACGTACCACCGTTGTTCCGGATATCTCTCAAGGCTTACAAACGGTTCGTCAACTTATCGAAGACGGCCAGTTTATGTGCGCACAGCAAGTTATCCCCACAATGCTTACCGAACATGACTTCCGACCACAAGCAGAGTATCCCCTTCCCCTTTGCGAAATGTCGGTGCAGTTCTTTCAAAACGAAATAACCAGCAACTATCAACGTATTTTGGATATGGCGCACGGCGAAGCTATCGTAAAGTACAACGTTGGCGAAACAATCTATACACGTCAAACTTTTGTATCTCGTGCCGACGACGTTGTTGTTATGCGATTTACAAAAAAAGGCGATGGTGCCATAAATGCAAAAATAGCAATCGATCTTCCGCACAGAGTTAATGCACGTACTTACGAAGGCGTTTGCCCGATGCCTACGGAAAGTCAATTTACTTGTGAAAAACCTTTTATGTACTTTGCCGTCCATCACGACGAAAAAACAACCGACTACGGAGTGGTGGCAAAAGTGTCGAACTTGGGCGGAAGTTTGCGTGTTGACGACAACAAATTGGTGGTTCACAATGCTCAAGCAGTAACAATCTTGCTAAAAACCTTTGTAAACGTCAAGCGCGAACGTGCTTTTGCCGACTTAAAATTGCTGTTAAGTGGTATCCGTGATGGTTACGATAAGCTTTTCAAATCACATGCAACATTACACAACAAATTGTACGCTACTGCGGATTTGTGCTTAAGCACAGACGATAAGTACACAGAAGATTTACTTGCATTTGACGGTAATAATATTCCGCCCTTGCTTGCGGAAAAAATATACAAATTCTCTCGGTATCTGCTTGTTGCCGGTACAACGGACGACGGTGTATCACTTTCACCCAGCGGACTTTGGAACGGCTGTTACAAAGCGTATCGAGCATTCCGTTACAACGACGGCATTTTGCAAATGACCTATCTGCACGCACTGCAGGGAAACATGTTTGCCAACATCGAAAAGACCTTTGATTTTTACGAGCAAAACATGGACGACTTTAGAAATAACGCACAACGTTTGTTTAATTGTCGTGGAATTTTCGTTCCTACCGTTTGTGCGCCAAACACAGGTAGACTTGGTACCAAAGATGTCTTCGCGCTAAATTTTACCGGTTGTGGTGCGTGGTTGGCTAACTTCTACTACAAATACGCAAAGGCAAGTCAAAATGTCAAATTTGAAAAACGCATTTTGCCTTTTATGAAAGAAGTTGCCAGGTTCTATTGCGATTTTATTCAAACGGAAAGTGGCAAGGCGGTATTTAGTCCTTCTGCTATGCCAATGCGCATTGCCGACGGCTACAAAATTACCGATCGTCCCGTAATATCAAAAACAAGTGCTCTTGATTGTGCTTTAGCGCGCGAGTTTTTCCAAAATCTAATTACTATTTGTCGTAATCAAGGTGTCAAGGGCGATTTTGTCCGTTGGAATAGTATTTTAGATAGTATTCCGCAACCGCAAATTTCCGGAGACGGAACTCTACGCGAATTTGTAGATAGTCTTGTTTCTACCGACTATACAGGTATTTCCGTAGGAACGTTGTATCCTGCCTACTTTGGCGACCAAGTTAGTTTCCGTAGCAATGACGAAGTTATTCAACGCTATTTAGCAACTGCCGACAAAAAACGCAGTTTGCCAGCGTCACAAAACAGTTACTATATGGCAATTTTGGGCGCTGTGTACGCACGTCTCGGTCAAAGTGAAAGTGCAAAAACTTGCCTTGCAAATATCGTGCGTGGTTGCGCAATGAACAATCTTGTGTTTGTAGATAAGGATTGGCGCGGTATGGGTATTTGCGGTAGTGGTGTTTGGACGCCTGTTCAACTGCATGCAAATATGGTATTTGCAAACGATCTTCAACAAATGTTGATGTATTCTTGCAACGACGTTGTTAAGATATTCCCCGCCCTTCCTAAAGAGTGGAAAACGGTACGTTTTAGCAATTTCGTTACGCAAAACGGCGTTTTTGTATCTTGCGACTACAATCAAACTAAAGGTGTTTTGAAAATTTCTTTGGAAACCAAGCGCGAACGACCGTTGATACTACATCTGCCCGATAACGTAAAACGTCTTGTAAGTTGCAATTTACAACCTGCGCCTAAGGGCAAAATTATAGAAATCCAACTGCAAGCAAACAAAAAAATAGAATTAGTATACAAGTGCTAACGAGGTGACTTATGGCATATCAAAAACAGCAACTTATTTCCGAAGGTAAAACCAAGCGTATTTGGGCTACCACAAGTGATCGTCATGCGATTGCCGAGTTCTACGACGACCCGACAATGTACCATGCAAAGAAAAAGCAATATTTTGACGGCAAAGGTATTTTGTGTAACAAAATCAACGCATTGCTAATGAACTTGTTGGAACAAAACGGCGTCAATACTCACTTTGTGGAACTCTATTCGGAAAACTCAACCGTTATTCGTAAAGCCAATATGATTCCCGTCGAGGTAGTAGTGCGCAACTATTCTGCAGGTAGTATGTATCGTCGTTTAGGTATTCCCGAGAGAACCAAACTTAAAAGCCCCGTTTTGGAATTTTGCTACAAAAACGACCAACTCGACGATCCCGTTATCAACGAATATCACGCTTATGCAATGCAACTTTGCACGCAGGAAGAAATGAACGTTATGTGCTACCAAGCAACGCGTATTAACAAACTGCTTTGCGACGTTATGGATCAAATTGGCTTTGTGGTTGCCGACTTCAAATTAGAGTTCGGTCGTATTCGTAACTGGGTAGTTGTTGCAGACGAAATCACACCAAACGTTGCTCGTTTTTGGGACAAAAATACCCTAAAACGTTTAGATAACGACGGACAAAACCCCGAGTTGGAATATCAAATTATTTTAGAAAGGTTGGAAAAACTCATCAATACCCAAGGTTTTTCTACTAAAATTAAGTAACAAAAGATTGTCTAACAACGTGCTTGTTAGATAGGAGTTTATATGAAATGTATGTATTGTGGCTGTGAAGACAGCAAAGTTATCGATTCCCGTTCTACGGACGACGGAAATAGTATTCGCCGTCGACGCGAATGTACAAATTGTGCTAGACGTTTTACTACGTTTGAAACGGTCGAAGTGATTCCGTTTTTGGTAATAAAGCGTGACGGAACCCGTCAACTGTACGAACGCACAAAACTTAAAAACGGTATTTTGCGTTCTTGTGAAAAACGCCCGATTTCTATGGCGCAAGTTGATGCCATTGTAGATAACGTCGAAAAAGCATTGTTCAACAGTTTGGAACAGGAAGTAACCTCACAAAGAATCGGCGATTTGGTAATGGAAGAACTAAAAGACTTAGACGAAGTTGCCTACATCCGCTTTGCTGCTGTGTATCGTCAATTCAAAGATAGTGCAACTTTCTTCGAAGAAATGCAAAAAATCTTTAAC
>CAYOKR010000016.1:0-27458 GCA_964404625.1 uncultured Oscillospiraceae bacterium
CAACGAAATTAGGCGATAAGTATTATAAAACGGAGGAAAAGTAAATGGAAGAATATTTGAATTTAATCAGCGTGCCTGCGATTGCAGCAATCGTGTATTGGGTAATCAATATTATCAAGCAGGCGGTAGGAGAGAAAGAAACGTTCAAAAGATTTATTCCGCTTATTGCGGCAGGGCTTGGTATTGCGTGCGGAATTGTTTGTTATTTCGCCGTGCCGAGCATTATCCCGGCGGAGAATATTTTTGTCGCAATCGTTATCGGCGGTGCAAGCGGTTTGACCGCAACGGGTACGAATCAAATTATTAAACAACTCGGAAAGAAAGAGGACGATGCGAATGGAAAGTAAGGAAATAAGGTGCGCCATGGCGGATGCGATCGTTATGATGTTGTGGACGAAAGACCTTATAAACACGGAAGAAAGGGACGAAATTATACGCAAAAATAAAGTTTCTTTTCTTTCGTAAAATCAATGGTTTTGTCTGGACTTAATTGAATATTTACGCTATTGTTTGTGCTACCCTGACGCAATGGGGTGGCACAAATTTTTTTATCGGTTTGTAGTCCTACAAGCGAACAGGGAAAAAACAACAATAAGTCTAAAAGGAGGTTCGACAATGGAGGAAAAACAGCGGGTTGCGGCATATGGCCGAGTATCTACAAATAGTACGGAACAAGCGCATAGTTTTGAAAATCAAAGCGATTATTGGAACAGAAAACTTGCTTATGATCCAAAGTATGAGTATGTGGGATTATTTGCGGATAAAGGCATAAGCGGAAGACATTTAAGGTATAGACCGCAAATGTTGGCATTGCTTGATGCTTGCAGACGCGGAGAGATAGATATAATCTTCACGAAGTCTGTACAGCGATTTGCAAGAAACACCGTTGAGTTATTGGAAACAGTCAGAGAACTGCGCGAACTTAATGTAGCGGTATATTTCGAAAAGGAAAATATCAATACGCTTACTGCGGAGAGTGAATTGTACTTGACGATTGCGGCGGCGGTTGCGGAAGAAGACTTAAATCGCTACGGACAAAACGTTGCGTGGACGATTAAAGACAATTTCGAAAAAGGGGATATCAGCGTCGTGGGAATACGAATGCTTGGATATGCGATGAAAAATAAGCAATTCAAGATAGTCCCGCACGAAGCGGTCATTGTTCGACAACTGTTTGAATTATACGCAACGGGTAAGTATAGCACACGGGATATTGCAAACTTGCTGAATGGCTATGGATATAGGACACTACATGGAAGTTTATGGACTTCGCAACAGGTTCTTGCCACATTAAACAATGAAAAATATAAAGGCGATGCGTTGCTTTATAAAAGAACAAACGTTAACGGACAGCAAACCATAAATCGTGGCATACGAGATATGATATATGTGGAAAATAGTCACGAGGCAATTATCTCGCCAGAATTATGGGATAAGGTGCAAGAGGTATTGAATAAGAAAGGTAATATGAAATTAAGAGGAAAAACCTTACAGGTGTATCCGTTTACCAGTCTTATAAAATGTCCTATATGTGGTCAATCGTATATACATAAAATCAATAGTAGCGGTACGCCGTATGCTTGTCCCGTATGGAGATGTACTACGCAATTAAAGTACGGAAAAAATGAGTGCTCTAATACAGGGATAAAGGATTCCGTTCTCCACGAAAAATTTATCGAGGCGTATAACGAATTTATAGAAAAAAAGAGGTATGGCTCGGAAGAAAATAAGCTGAAACGCGAATTGAAAAAACTGAATGAAGATGAAAATGAATTAATGGTTTTGGCGGTCAAAGGACTAATTGGAAAGAAAGACCTTGATAACGATAGGGCGGAAATTGCAAAAGCACGGCGTTCTATTGAAAGTAAAATACAAGACTATCGTCGTGCTCACTTAAAAAAAGAAGACTTAAAACCGATAACGGAATGTAATGAGGAACTTGTAGGCAGAATGCTACGGCAAATCACAATTCAAGATTGGGTGGTTACGTTCGAATTTTATAATGGTGTAAAAATTAGTAGACAATATACAAATGGCCCAAGCGGTAATCAAAAAGGCTGGAAGGAAAAGAAATTGTTAAGGGAGGCTCAAGCGAATAATGGAAATAACTAACACAAATCAGCAAAGGGTTGTTAGAGTGGTGCGAAAAGTACCATCGACGCCGATGACAGCTCAAACGATACGAGAACAGATGATTGATACAAGGCTACCTGTTGCTGCGTATGCGAGAGTGTCCACAAACAACGAAGAACAAGAAGACAGCCTTGAGCGACAAAAAGCTCACTATACCGACTACATAGGAAATCGCGCCGAGTGGAGACTTGTAAAAGTGTATAGCGACCCCGGTGTGACAGGAACGCGAGCAGACCAACGAAAAGGTTTTCAAGAATTACTGAAAGATTGTCGGGCAGGATTGATTAAAAAGATATTATGTAAGTCTATAAGTCGATTTGCACGAAATACAGTGGACGCATTGAGGTATATTCGTGAGCTGAAAGAACTGGGAATCGGCATATACTTCGAAACACAAAACATTGATACAATGACGGCGGGTGGCGATATTCTTATAACAATTCTTGCGGCGATAGCAGAGCAAGAGAGTAGGAACATGTCGGAGAATATTAAGTGGGCATTCCAGAAAAAGTTCAAGGAAGGCGAAATGATGTTGGCTTGCAAACAATTCCTTGGCTACGATAGGGACAAAGATAAAAATATCGTTATCAATGAAGAACAAGCAAAAATCGTGCGAAGAATTTATAGAGAGTTTTTAAGCGGTTATTCGTGCGCAACAATTGCCAAAAGACTGATGGAAGACGGAATACCGACGGTAACAGGCAAGAAACAATGGAGAACGACGGGAATTCAAAGTATCTTAACAAACGAAAAATATTATGGAAGCGCCTATCTTGGGAAAACATGTAAAAGGGATGTCTTGAGTAAAGATAGGGTGGCAAGCGATGAAGTTTACTACGTAGAGAATAGCCATCCTGCTATTATACCAAAAGATACTTGGGATTTGGTTCAGGTGGAAATGGTGCGAAGAAAAGAATATAGAAGTTGCTCGGAATCTGGTAACGGAAAATACAGCAGTAAATACCCATTCAGTAAAAAACTTATATGCGGTGAATGCGGAATGCCGTTCCGTCGGCATGCGCAATATAAAAAAGGCGAATACGTGCGAACATGGGTGTGTATTACGCATAAGGTTAAAGGCAAGGATTATTGCTCTCAACAATACGTGTTGGAAGAAGAAATAGAGCAAGCCTTTCAAACGATTCTGCAATCCTTGGCGGGTGATATGGAACAAATAAAAGAAATCCTGAAAGACAACGTCATGCAAACGCTTGGAGAAAAGGAAGATAATAAAGGCGAAGAGGTGCTGCTTGAACTGCACAACTTACAAAGTGAAATGATTGATATCAATCGAAAGAAGCGTGCTGGCGAAATTGCTTATGAACTGTATATTACAAGGGCAAAGGAAATTGCAGATAGAATTGAAAAACTCGAAGAGGAGCAAAAGCAAATACGGGCGGCGGAAGAAAATCGAATGACCGAAACGAAAAGACTAAAGGATATTCTCGAAGTAATCGACCAAATAACACCAACGGAAAAATTTGACGGAGAACTGTTTAGACGGCTAATCGATAATGTGATAATCAAAGATAGGAGATTGACATTCAACTTTAAAGTAGGAATTAGTAAAAATATAAATATATAAAAACTTGGTCGGTGGAGCAAAATCCATCGACCTTTTTTTCATTTTGTTAGGGGATTTTAGGATGCAAAAAGGGGAGTGGGTGTGATTCTTAAAAATGGGTAAAACCCTTGGAAATACGGTGCTTTTTATGGTTTTGTTCGTCAAGAATTCAAGAATACGGAGGTATTAGGAAATGAAATTTTTGAAGGGCTTCGGACTTGGGACAAATAGTCTTTCAACCCCTATGATTTTTTGAAAAATGAGGCTTATTGTCCTCCAACCGCATATGGTGGCTCGCTTGAGAGTCACAAATCAAAAGGAACGATTTTTTTGTCGTTCCTTTATTGTTACCAGAAAAGCATGTAACTTTTGTGGTGCATTTCACTTGCGATAGAGCGGATTTTTCACTAAACGGTTTTATTTCGTTACAAATTGTGCGTAGTTGGGAATGGTGGTTAGACAATCTTCGCAAACGTAGTAGGCGTTGTCCCATTGCATGATACATTCCGTTATTCGTGCAACTCCGCCAAAGCCAAACACCACGTCCTGTTTGCCCTGCAAAATTTGAGTACCGTTGTGTAGCAAAATGTATTGTCCGTTACCGCCGTCAAACCACCGCATGTTGATTACTGCTTGATAGGTTACTACGCCGTCGTTCGTCAGCGTAATGTTGCACGTTGCAGTGCCGTCATTGTTAAAAACGTAGTACTGATTTTTGTTGCAACCGTTATTTTGCAAAACGTAGTATTTTTTGCCAAAGGATATGCTCTGTTGTGTCTCGTCTGCTTGTGGTGCATCGCAATACGTTTTTGCGCAACCGCACAACGCCCCTAAACACGCTGATGCAATCAAACAACAAAGGACTGTTAATAAAAATTTGTTCTTCAATTTTTCTCCTTGTGATAGTATGTTTTGACCGAGTTTTTGCCAATTGTGATACCTTTAGCATTGATATTTTCCTGCAGATTATGTATCTTTGCTAAAAACGTATTAAAACAGTTCACTTGCAGTTGATTGGGCGGGGTATTGATAATTCAAACAAAACTTCGATGTTTTACATACTTGAAGTGCAAAGACGATAGTTTTTGAAGCAAAATGAATGTTTTGCAAAGATTTTACCGAATGGCAAAAGATTTACTTTGCATAGTTTATATTATACAATATAAAAAGAGCTTGACTGAAAAAAGTCAAACTCTTTTGGTCGAATAACAATACTTGGCTATAAAAACGGATGCAACAACATATCTAACATTGAAACGTTGGCAAGACTTGTCCCAATTATTATCTATGTCGATAATCGGCGTGAGCAAGTTCTACCGTTACTCTACGTTACGCACAAAGTGTACGCAAATTATGACAAAAAAGTGGTGGAATACAAAAAGGCGCGATACAACAAGTATCGAACCTTTTTCTTTTTGTATAAAGTAGGTTGTTTTTTATGCAAAAGCAAACACAAAACATTCTGTAATTGCTCTTAATATTTTTACAGACCGATTGCAATAGCAAGGCATAAAAATCCCATAGACAGTGCCATCAGCAACAGCTGGAACAAAATTGTACGTTTGAACCAAGTGCCCAAACTTTGGTCGGCAAGGCCAAGACCGATAAGCAACGTTCCGCAAGTAGGGAACAGTACGTTTGTGTAACCATCGGCAAACAGATACGTCAACAAAATTACGTTGATACTCAATCCTTCGATAGGTGCAAGTGTAAGCATTGGGATTATAAGCACTGCTTTTGCCGATGCGCTTGGAATGAAAAATTCCAACACAAGAATGAATGCATACAGTACTAAAACGGCAACGTATGGACTGGAATCTGTAACAATGCCATAGAAGAAATGGAATATCGTGTCCAAAATCTCGCCCTTCTTTGCAATGTACGGTACGGCAAATGCAATAACGATAATAAGCAACGACGGAGCAATATCTTTGGCACCTTCCAAAAATGCTTTGCCCATTGGTTTGAAACCGCCAAGCAAAATGCGTCCCACAATAACCGTACCCACGATAAACGCCACGCCCATAATAATCATACTGGAACTGCGCAACGCGGGGATGCTGATTGCAACGATAACGCCAAGCAATGCGATACCAAACAACAAACTAACAAGCAACGCTTTGTTTTTATCTTGTCGTTTTTGTTCGGGGTCGTCTACAATAAATTTGGAAATATCCGCCATTTGAATAGCTTGTTTTTCGTCGCGTTTGCACAGATAGGTCATATACAACGACGTTACGATGTACATTACGGCAAAGATAATCAAACGATACCACAATCCGTCGGTAATGGGCACGCCTGCGTTTTGTGATGCAAGACCTATTGTTAGCGGATTGGTGATTGCCGTTGTAAAGCCTACGCCGGACGTCATCAAAACAAAGCTGATTGCCGTAAACTTTGACCAATTCATTGCCGAGCAAAGCATTGCCAATAACGGATACAAAATTAGCAGTTGTTCTTGCAGACCGAACACAGCGGAGAGCAACATTATCATTAGCGTGATTGCCCAAACTGCGACAAAACGTTTTTGGTAAAGTTTATTGATAATCATTCGAACGAGTGCTTCCAGACCACCGCTTTTTTCCAACACTTTGAACGTTCCGCCAAGCACTAACAACAATGCGATGATAGAAATTTCGTTTACGTTGATTGATGCAGGGAAGACTTTGTCGGTATTGCCCCAAATTAGCGATTCGAACGGGGCGGTTATCCAACGCCAAACGGCAAGACGAGTAGAACTTTCCTTTTCGACATAGCTATCGGGCACAACTTGCCCATCCTTACTTTCGTCGTCGGTGTAAAACAAAAATAAACTATCGTTTTGTGTTCCCACCAAAGTTGTATCTTCGGTGTACTCGTAGCGGTAGTATTTGCCTGCCGGTATCACATAGGTTAGTATTCCTGCTGCGATAACTACCGCAAGCAGGATACACACCATAAGTATAAAACTTTTTGCACCTATTTGCACTTTGGTTTTGTCGTCGTTGGTAGAGTTGTTAGGGGTAGTATTTGCAGTTGTCGTCATTAGATGTTCTCCCATGCATCGTATTCAAAAACGTCGCGAGAAGGCGAATCCCACTTTTCGTCGATAGCGTTGTGCAATTCTTCGCTGGCAAGCATCCACTCTATCATGTGATTTGTCGGGCCGTCCAGCACAAGATTGTAGTAGTCTTCGTTGTGGTAAAATTCCAGAAATCTCCCCGTAGCCATTGTTAAAGAGTACAATCCTGCGATATCAAAAAACATTTTCTTGTCGCCATTGGTTACTGTTAATCCCGTTTTATCTAAAGTGACGTCACCATCGATAAGCGTTACGCGATTTTTGGGATACTTTTTCCAACTATCCGTTTTAAGTTGGGTGATTTTGCCATGTCCGACAAGTTGAAAATTTGGTTCTGCAACTTGTTTGCGCACCAAACTGCGTTCCCACTTTACCCATTGGTCGATATTGTCAAAATAATGTTCGCCGTTGGAGATTTCCAAGTCGTAGTACTCGTTTACGGTGGCAGTATAACCACAGTTGTCACATTGCAAACGCTCGTTCCCCTTGTCTAAATGTACTTTTAACGTATGTACGCCTTTACATTTGGGGCAGATATACAAAATATTGTCGATTCCTGCAACGTTGGGATGTTTGCCAACGTACTTTACGTGGTCGATTTTTTGCGCTTCAAAATCATTGTAGGCAAAGTTTTTGAGCAATTCTTGGTAAATTTGTTCTTCCGAAAGTTCCTTTAGTTGTTCCGACGTGAACAAAATTTTGTAGTTTATAGTGATTTCGCCCTTTTTAATTTCCCTGATGTAACGCGGATTGGTTAGATAAGTGCCTTTGGACGTTGCCAAAACGACCGTTACCCCCCCCCGTTTGATAAACTTGCACGTTGCCGGGTTGATCGGGTGTGTACTACCGGAAAGGGATTGTATACCTTCAGGGAAAAGCGACAAACTTCCGCCCGTTTTGATAACCTTTAGCATACGGCGTGTGCAGTAGGTGTCCGGTTGATACAGCATCTTGGGAATTGCACCTATCGACGACATACCGATATAGTTTATGCGATTGGCAAAAAAGTTTTGGTAGCCCGCCACGATATGAACATCGGTACGACCGAGACCACAAAAGGAATAGAAAAAGTCGTTGCGTGATGCGTGAGTGGACAAAAACAAAATTTGTTTGTTTTTTAGCGATTTTTTGTCAAATTCGTAGGTAAACTTTACGTGATGTTTGCGACATTTTGAATCCATCCAACAACGGAAGAAAATACGTGCCAATTTTCCGGGACGTTTGAGCGGACGATTTAACAATTTTTGTTTGTAATCTGTTTTCATGTTGTCTCCGTTTTGCTGTTGAAAAATATTCAACAAAAGTTAACAATAGCAGTATACACCTTTGGATTGCCAATGTCAACCCTTAAACGACAAAACACGGTTTCGGCGGCGAAACAGGGGAGAATATAGCACTGTTGCAATATTTAATTAGCAAAAGATGGTAACGCGCTTATTTTGGGACAATGTGTTTTTTGCTCACTTTATATAATGAAATGTTAAAATCTTCGATAACTCTCCTGCCGACATAGTTATGGCAAATACTCGGGATAATACTCGCATATGATATACGCTAAAGTCTTCGATAATTAAAGTTGCGCAACTTACTTCGCGGTAACCCGTTCGCACAATCACATATTGAACTACTCAACAACGTAAAAAACAAAAAAATTTGACAAGTGCATCACAAAAAAAACGTAAAAATTTGCAAAAAAATATCAATTTGTTTACTAAAAGTTAAAGTAACGTTGATATAATACCACCGAAATTAGTTGCTTGTAGGGTACAATTAACTAATTTGGGTACAGAACGCCATTGAAAAGTTGTGCGTTCGTTACAAAAGCAGATTTCCTTGTCGGCAGAAACATAACTCCTCTATTATTTGGCGCAAGCCTTTATCTACTGACAAGGAAATTTGCCTTAAAACGCTAATAATTTTGAGGAGATATATACAATGAGAAAATTTGTGATTGTTAGCGACTCGTGTTGCGAAATGGACGAGGCGCTACGCAAAAAGTACGACGTAGACTACATACCGATGTATCTTGCCTACGACGACAAATCGTTGCATGCCGACGTCGATTGGAAGGAAATTTCCTACCAAGACCTTTACGGTTTGCTACGTAACGATGTACGAATTTTTACTGCACAGGTAACTGCGTTGGACTATCAAGAACGTTTTGAACAATATATCAAAGACGGCTACGATATTTTGTCCATTTCTTGCTCGTCGGCACTGTCCGCATCTATCAAAGCAAGTATGGTTGCGCGTGACGAATTGCTAAAAACCTACCCCGATGCGAAAATTTACTGCATCGACTCGCTAATTTGCGGTATGGGAATCGGCATTTTGTGTATTTACGCAAGCAAACTTCGTGCGGAAGGTAAATCTATCGAAGAAACCGCACAAGCTGTGGAAGATATCAAAATGAACATCAACCAAGTTAGCACGGTCGACGACCTAAAATACCTAAAACGCGCAGGACGAATTTCCTCCACGACGGCAATTTTCGGTTCGTTACTAAACGTTAAGCCGATAATTCTTTCCAGCACCAAAGGAGAAAACGTATCCTCCGAAAAAGTAAAAGGTCGAATCAAATCCTTACGTCGCCTGGCGGAAATGACAAAGGAACTTTACACCGGCGACAAAATTGACGAGATATTTATTTCTCACGGCGACAGCGTTGAGTTTGCGGAAAAATTGAAAGAACTAATTTTGGAACTTATGCCCGATGCCAAGATAACCATTGGCATACTTAACCCCATTATGGGTGCTTGTACCGGGCCGAACACTGTTGTTGCTTACTTTGTAGGACAATCCAAACCCAACATTTAACAAACAACATAACACAACACTCAAAATATCCGTCGAGCAGGCAACAGTGCAAAACGACAAAACTGAATATCAATATATAATTTAACAACACAAAACGGTAGCAACAAACAAAATGTCCTACCGTTTTTACTTTACGCAAAACACCTCTATGCCAAATTTACACAAAGCACAAACAAATACTTTTGTCGTAAAAAAGCATATACGTATGTAAAATTTGTGTATTTCGTATTGACGAAAACAGCTGGGTTGTGGTATACTATGTAAAAATTTAAGTCGCATTGCTAAATACGATAGATTGTTCGATCTGGTTGCAAGCAAATTTTTTGCAACAGTAGGGCAAAGTACAAATTAACATCGCATATTGCAAATGCATAAATTTTAACTAAACATTACAACACAGGAGAAAAGCATTATGAACATCCCGGAAATCTTGAACAAGCTTACGCAAAAACCATGGATATACGTAGTTATTGCGGTAGCTGTAGTTTTGGTTGCAATTATTGTTATTGCAATTTGCAGTAAAAAACGTCGTAAAAAAGCAAAAAAGATTGATGCACAACCCACTATCGAACCACAAGTAACCAACGAACCGTTCGTGCCGGAAATTATCGAACCGGCACCCGTTCAACACGTTGTATCGGCAACTACCGTTGTAGAAGAACCGCAAAAACCTGCCGTTGTAGAAACGGAAACGCAAGGCGTGTTGGTTATCGGCGAAGAAGAAGTGCTTGTAAAATACAATCGCTCGTTCATGTCAAAACTTATGCAATCGAGCGACGAGTTGAAAGGTTACTACATTGACTTAACAAACTATGCACTTGGCTACAAAAAGGTTAAAAACAAAATCAGTTGGCCGTCGGCTACAATCAAACGCCCTGGCGAAAAACTTGCAACGTTAACAATCAAAGGCAAAACCTTGTATGTATACTTGGCAATGGACCCCGAAATTGCAAAACAAACAATTAAAGGCACCATAAAGGACGTTTCCGACAAAAAACGTTATCATGACGTACCAACACTATTTAAAGTTAAATCCGCGCTATCGCTACGCAAGGCAAAAACCTTGTTGGATACATTGATGCAATCAAAAGGTGTTGAATACGATGCACCTGTTGACCTTTTGAAGGTGGACGACTACCCCTACGACACTACGGAAAATCTTATCAAAAACGGACTAATCAAAGTTCGCGCTGTAGACGGTCGTGAAATTGAAGAAGGTAAAATTCTTCGCACTGCCGGTTACGGTATCGTTGCAAGCGTAACTGCAGAACAAGCCCACAACATGATTGCCGACGAGGTTGCTTCCACTTTGGTAAAGACGTCTTCCGCCGAAAGCGTTGGCGCACGCGCAGGCAAAAAATTTGCAGTAAATATCGACACCCTTTCGCAAAATTTTGAAAATGGCGACGTTGTTACAATCGACGCATTAAAGCAAAAGGGAATTGTACCCAAAAAAGAAGTTGCAATCAAAATTTTGGCACGAGGAACGTTAGACAAAGTACTTACGGTGGAAGCGGATGCGTTTTCTCTTGACGCAATCAAAATGATTGTGCTTGTCGGCGGTACAGCCATTAGAAAATAAGGTAAGAAGTTAACAGCAAACAAACATTAAGTGATAAACAAAACCGTTTGATAATCGCATTTGCAGTAATTTCGAATAATTGTAGAAACGACTTATATATGATAGTTACAATAAACAATTAAAAACCACATACAATAAACAACGCCCATCCAACTGCGGATGGGCGATTTTTGTTTAAAACAATTACCACATTAAACTTAATTATAATAGACGAATCGCACTTTACTAAATAACAAACGGCTAAATTGTATATTAACAACCCAACTTACTAAAAATACCGTCGAAAACGATAGTTTCATTTGTAATCATTGCGAATACGCCAAAATCAATTTAATACAAATGCTATCTACAATTTAGTTATTTTGTACACACGATAGGATGGAACGTACAGTCCTACTTCGTACTCGTTATTGCTAACACGATAGTAATGCGGAGAAACATAGCCGTCGTTTTCGTTGCAGTAATCGGCAAAATCGTCGTCAATAACAGTACCCGCATCAATAACGTTTGTAGCAGTCAAAATAATTTCGTTGCACAACTGTATCAAATCAAGTGTTTGCGCTAATTTCAGTTTTCTTTTTATTGTTTTTTCTTCTTTGGGATAAATATGTAATTTATCGACATTTTCGGCAACTTCTTGTTTGAGAATTTGCATTTTGCGTTGCGATTCCTGAACAAACAAATCTTCGACGCAACCCAAATGCTTGTACTCAATAAATACCAAGTAGTCTTCCAAATTCATGCCAAATACGGTGCGAAAACCCGTACCAAACGGAATCAATGCACAACCGATATTTTCGGCATCCAATTTGTTTTTTAAGTTTTCAGCAGACAACGAATCCATTTGTCTAAAAAAGCAAAAGTCGTCGTCGCGAATTTCTCGCAAGTGTTTTCGCCCACATTTAGGACAAACGTCCGTTTTACTTTGCACGTTGCACGACTCACAATAATACACCATAACACCACCTATTTATTGCACAAAAATATTTCGCGTAAATTAAGCGACGATTTAAATACACAAAAATGGCACTTTAACAACACTAAACTAATCGTTTAACTGCCACTTACGACGTTGTGTTACTTGCAAAGTAATAATCACGGGTAACGCCTCATATTCCTTTCGCGCCTTTTCGTACACGTTAGGATCGTTACTGTAACTCAATTTCGACATATAGTCGATGCGTTGTTCGTGTGTAAGATCTCGACCACGGTCAACATCCACAATGCCAAATGCCTTGTTTTTGCCGTTGCACTCAAGCACTAAAGTATCGCCTTTGTCGATATATCGAAGTTGTGGCAAATCGGCAAGTTTTAACGTCTTTTTGGTGCTTTTGATTTCTCCTAAAACCACGTGCTCCATAGTAGGTGCACTGTTGAAAAATTGTTCGTCCACTTTCAACACAAAGGTTTCAGCAAGGTTCTTTTCCGCTTGAACATCCCACCTGAAAACTTCGTTTTGGGGATAATTGCAAGCCTTTGGATTGAGTCGAAACGCATATTGTGCATACGCCATGTAACCTGTTTCGCCGTGCGCTTCCGCCATGATATCGCCAAATCCGCGCTGACTAAATCGGCGCATTTTGCCATCGTTAAAAACGGGTGCACACCCACCGCACTCCTGATGATCCCAACCGGAAAACAAATAGCTGTTTTTCTTGATGTCGTCCACCAAAGCCATACGCACAGCCCAAGTGTTCTCCCCTTCCTTAAACTCGAAAAAATCGTAGTCCGTCCAACCAACAACTCTAAGTTTCATTTTACGTCTCCTTTTTGTACATTGTAACAATTTTTGCCAACGATGTCAATAGCAATGCAGTTAGTGATGTGCAATATAATGCGATGAAATTGTGTCAAATGCAGTAAAACAAGCAGTTGTTTTCAAAAAAGAATACGCTATCAAAAAAAATGACACAAAAATTTTAAATTTGTGTTGCGTATGCGTTGTTTTGGGGCTATCAAAATAACCATTTTTTTTGTTGAAGACACTGTAATTAGAAAGTGTTTTTATAACAATAATTAATTAGCTTTATCTGTATTAGTGGTAGTGTCGGCGGAATTAAAATCGCTGCCTTACGATAATGCAATCCATTCCGCTATCTTCTTACTCTGTTTGTCGTTTATTGAAAGTATAGATCTCGATAACACAAGACTTTTTTACTTTGCTTGCGAGGAGCAGAAGCATCGCCGTATTACATACTTGAAGCACAAAAACGAGAGTTTTTGTGACAAAGCGAAAATTTTGCAAAAATTTTGCCATTAGGCAAAAGATTAATTTTGTATGGTATACACTGCCGTATCGCTTTACGAGTTTGATTTCGGTCTGTGCCACTTGCTCAGGGTGACGTTGTGGTACGTGTCATCGCAGAATCACGTACGATGTAAAAATCATAAAAATCAATTTAACATTGACACATTCCCTAAAAGGTAGTAAAATAATAAGGTAATCTTGTTGTGGTGCAAACGTTTGCGCAATCGCAAAAAGTATATAATAATATCAAATCGAGGTAACAGTCATGAAACAATTCAAAGACGTTCGCATTGTTGATAACTTTTATCAAACGTCGTCCTACTTTCCCATGCCGACTATTTTGATTAGCACCGTTTCGGAAAGCGGACAAACCAATTTAGGTTCCTATTCGTTGTGTTTTCCTTACTATATTGCCGGTAAGGACTACTACGCAATGATTTTGGAAGCGCGCAACAGTTCTAATACGGCACAAAACATTTTGCGCACAAAAAAATGCACGCTAAACTTTATCACTGACGAAAAGAAATACTTTACCGAAGCTGTTCGTCTTGGATTCCCCGGTGACACAACGGAACAAAAAATGAAAGATTGCATTTTTACCCTTGTTGACTCCGATTTAGGCACAGATAGACCGCAAATTGTGGAGGAAAGTTACCAAGTGTTCGAGTGCAGTTGGGACGACAGTCTTGACGGCGCATCCGCAGACCTGCCCGGTCAACTGGAGGGTTACGAACCGCCTTATCACGATTTTAACGGTATAACGAGCAAGTTCGGTGCACATTTTATTTTGAAAATTGACAAAATTTGGATGAAGGAAAAATATAGACGTGGCATTATCGACGAATCTCATCCCAGACTTTTCCCACCGGTACCTGTTGATTACGGCTATCGCGATAGCAAAAACTTTTGGTGCTCTCGCCATAAAGCGCCTTATTGCGTAGGTATCCAAGCCAAGGAAGGCGACGTTCAATCGGTATTGTATGCAACCAAGCGTATCGATCCGGACGTTACCTTTACAGAAAAAGCGTGCGCAAAACTTACCAAAATTCCACGTGTATTTTTGAAAGCGGCATTAACTCAAATGGTTAATATTGCCAAAGAACAAGGCATTACCGTTATCGACGAGGCGGAAATTGACCTTATCAACAAAATCCGCAAACAAAAAAGATAGTTTTTGCCGCGTCAACTGCGGTTGCAACTATACAAACGTACTGCAAGACGTTGGTTGTTTCATTTGTCGAAGTCGTTTGATGACAACTTGCCCTTGGTACTGCTAACGGCAAAACGATATTCACTTGAGTGCAAATTAAAATAATGATTTTATCTTTGTAATATAGTGGTAAGTAAATTACTTTGTTGTTGAAGAACGTTAACAAATTCTTTGTATTTGCACAAAAGTTATTAACAATTTATACTGTACTACGTATCACGTAAAACCACCCGACGAGATTTTGTCGGGTGGTTTGTGTTTTTATAAGGTTGTTATAAGTTACTTTTTTATATAAGTATATTTTTGGTCGATAAATCAAAATAATTTACGCGATATGCGGTAATCCAAGTAATGCAGTCGTGCGATAGTTAATCAAGTACACTAACGCAATTTTATCATTATTGATAAGCGTTGGCAGTTATAGTATTGCAACTAATTATCTCATTGTAATTTAATTGATAATAAAATTGTGCAAAGTTTTGCAGTGGTCTACTTCTTGTAGTTTAAGTAGTGCTTTTTTATCGCCTCGAAGGAAGTGTCGCTAACTACGTGTTCCATTCGGCAAGCATCTTCCGTGGCGGTTTTTTCGTCCACGCCAAGGCTCATCAGCATATTTGTAAACACGGTGTGGCGTTCGTACACCTTTTCCGCAAACTGTTTGCCTGCGTCCGTCAAAGTGATGTATCCGTCGTTGTCCACCAAAATGTATTCGCCCTTTTTTAGGATGCCAACGGCACGACTAACGGACGGTTTGGAATATCCAAGATACGCCCCCACGTCGATGGCGCGTATTTTGCCGTTTGTTTGCGTTAGCACGTAGATTGCTTCCAGATACATTTGTCCCGATTCGTGCAAAGTCATGCGGATATTCCTCCTTTTGCGAGTTACCAAGTAATTATACCACCATTATTGCATTTTTTCAAGTGATAACGCAATTTTTATCCTTTTTGCGAAAAATACGGTGATATTGTGCAAAACTAACGATATTTGCAGGTGAATATTGTTTGTGGTTCGTATTGTTCAACAGAGAGGCGAGTAGGTCGAAGTTGTTTAATAATTTTGATTTGTGCCGTATCAAATGGCGTTTATCGCACAACGTTGTATTTAACTTGTGGCTTGTTACACATATAATTTCCGTTACCGTTTAGCACTTGTTACAAAAAATCTTAAAAAAAGTTGAAAATATTTGCAAAAATTAGTTGACATAAAGCAATACGGCGAGTATACTATATCACGGTTAGCAGTGGCTAACCAATGCAAAAAGGAGGAAAAAGGTCATGGATCTCAAACAAGCGCAAGACGGCGTTGAATACGTTATCACCAAAATCCAAACGGACGACGAAGACCTTAACGCTTTTCTTTTTTCTCTTGGTTGCTACAGCGGTCAAAAAATTACGGTAGTGCGCCACCTAAAGGGCGGTTGCATTGTAGCCATCAAGGACGGAAGATACAACATCGATAATCAACTTGCACAAGCAATCATTGTAGAATAATTTTTGCAGTGTTCTATCTTTAAGCAGGTTGATTGCCGAAATAGTTGCATTTTTGCAAAAGTCGGTCGCAAAAAATCGCTGAAGTTTTTGATTTTATCGACGTCGAGTTGTAATTGCCAAGTTCGTAGTTGCTATATCGTTGTAGCATTCCGTTTAATGCGCGTATCGTGTAACTTTACCGCATTTGCATTTTGGCAGTTGTAAAATAGCATTGCCATCAAAAATTGATACAATCGTGCCGTTTTCTTACAAGGACTTGTTCGCAAGTCAATTTTTTAGCAGAGTGGTTAGCAATGGCTAACCACAAAATCAAGCGAATTTTGTAGCAAGTGGTAGCGTAGCCGATGCGTAAGAGTTTTATCGACGTAGTGCTTACGTCTTTATAAATCGTAAAAACTTGACTGTATAGTTAAGTTTTTGCTAAATCAAAATTGCAAACAAGACGCGCACAGCAAAATTTTTGTTTTATGGTTGTGCAAAAATAAGAATTTATTCTTTTGCGTTTGCAAAATTCGTTCGTTTTTTGATTGGTACGACGGCAATATTTTTAGATTGTTAGCCATAGTCGTCAAATTTGCCGTCGTTTGTGCCAACAACACTCAAAACAGCCAATAATTCCAAAATTGGATTAAATATAGGAGGAAAATATGAACATTCGTATTGCCCTTGCGGGCAACCCAAACTCCGGTAAAACCACCATGTACAATGCTCTTACCGGCCGTAACGAAAAGGTCGGCAACTGGGCGGGTGTTACCGTAGACAAAAGAGAACACGCAATCAAAAAGGCGTACACAGGCAATAGCGAAGTTATCGCTGTCGACCTTCCCGGTGCTTATTCGATGTCGCCCTTTACCAGCGAAGAAAGTATCACTAGTTCCTACGTTAAGCAGGAAAATCCCGACGTTATCATCAACATTGTGGATGCAGACAACCTAAGCCGTAGTTTGTTTTTTACTACGCAACTGTTGGAACTTGGTGTTCCCGTTGTCGTTGCGCTAAACAAAAGCGACGTTGTTGAGAAAAAAGGCACAAAAATCGACGTAAAAGCACTTGCGGAAAAACTTGGTTGCGCTATCGTCGAAACCGTTTCAACGTCAGGCAAGGGCCTTAAAGAACTTGTACAAACGGCAATGGAACTTGCCGGTACAGTGCAAAAAGCACCCTACGTGCAAGGCGATATCGACCTTACAGATAAAGCCGTTGTGGAAGAAGCCGACCGCAAACGTTTCGACTTTGTAAACGGTATCGTAAGCAAAGTGGAAGTGCGTAAAGTACTTACCAAAGACAAAAACGTCGGTGACAAAATTGACGCAATCTTAACCAACAAATGGTTAGGTATTCCCATTTTTGCTATCGTAATGTTTTTGGTGTTCTTCATTTCTCAATCCACCTTGGGTACTTGGATTGCCGAAGGTATCGTGTTTAACGAAGGCGAAGCAAACGAATGGTCGATTCCCGGACTTGTTACCCTTTTGGATATGCTCCAAGAATGGGTTGGCGGTCTGCTGGAAAATGCAAATCCTGTAATATCGGCAATTCTTGTTGACGGTGTTATCGGCGGTATTTCGGCAGTTGTAGGATTTTTGCCATTGGTAATGGTAATGTACTTCCTTATCGCATTGTTGGAAGACTGCGGATACATGGCGCGTGCAGCAGTAGTGCTTGACCCAATCTTCAAAAAAGTAGGTCTTTCCGGTAAATCGGTTATTCCGTTTGTTATCACAACAGGTTGCGCTGTTCCCGGTATTATGGCAAGCCGTACAATCCGTAACGAGCGCGAACGCAGAGCAACGGCAATGTTGGCACCATTTATGCCTTGCGGTGCAAAAATTCCAGTAATCGCATTGTTTGCAGGTGCATTCTTCGATAATGCATGGTGGGTTAGCGCGTTGATGTACTTTGCAGGTATCGCACTCATTTTCCTTGGAGCATTGCTTGTAAACCTTGTAACGGGTTACAAAGTACGCAAATCCTTCTTTATTATCGAGTTGCCCGAGTACAAAAAACCTTCTCTTTGGAGTGCATTCAAATCTATGTGCAATCGTGGTTGGGCATATATCGTTAAGGCAGCAACAATCATTTTGTTGTGCAACATGGCAGTACAACTTATGCAAACGTTCACTTGGAGTTTTACCGTCGCAGAGTCTGCCGACCAATCTATTTTGGCGTCTATCGCAACCCCGTTTGCTTATGCGCTTGTACCTATCGTGGGTGTTGTTTCTTGGCAACTTGCCGCAGCGGCAGTTACAGGATTTATCGCAAAGGAAAACGTCGTTGGTACGCTTGCAGTTTGCGTAGTCGGTTTGGAAAACTTTATCGATATGGACGAACTTGCTATGATTGAAGGTGCAGGTGGCGAAGTTGCAGGTTTGTTGGCAATCACAAAGGTTGCGGCGCTTGCTTACTTGATGTTTAACCTTTACACACCTCCGTGCTTTGCCGCTATTGGTGCGATGAACTCGGAAATGAAAAGTGCAAAATGGCTTTGGGGCGGTATCGGTTTGCAATTTGGTACGGGCTTTACCGTAGGCTATCTTGTTTACACAATCGGTACTCTTATCACAGCACCCAAGTCGCTTAACGTTGTTGCAGCGCTTATCGGTTTTGCAGTAGTGCTTGCTATTGCCGGAGTAATCGCCGTAATGGCAATACGTAATAATAGAAAACTCAAAACAGAGTACGCTCTGGACTAAAAATTTAAAAGGAGAAATTGATTATGAAAATCGAAGACGTCATTGTTATAGTTATTGTACTGGCTATTGTCGTCGGTATAGTTTTGTACTTGCGCAAATCCAAAAAGAAAGGCGGAAAATGTGCCGGTTGTCCTTACTGTAAGCAATGCTCCTCCAAAGCAAAGTCTTCGTGCAATAATTCCACCAAAAAATAACAAAACGTAGCCAATATTCGGCACACCACATACAAAAACTAAAACGTTTACTTCTTAAAAACAGAGTCATCGGCAAATTTGTCGGTGGCTTTGTTTTTTCGTTATTGCTTAATAGAAATATAGACCCCGCTACTGTCGTGTCGTCATTCGTGTTCGACTACGTGCCACGCACTCCGCTAAGGGTGACAGGGTATATTGCCTATTATAAATATTTGTTTGTTGTATAATTGTTGGAGCTTTCTTTGCTTGTCATTCTAAACGAACGTAGGGAGGCAGTGCGAAGTCGTAGACTGAGCAGAATCTCGAGAAGGAGAATGGTATCTTTTCGACGTCGGCACTCATTTTATAACAATAAATAATTAACTATATTTGTATTGGCGGTGGTATCGGCGATAACAAGCACTTCTATACGATAATACAGTGATTATATATAGTCGAATACAAAAATAACCTACGGCATGTTTATTTTTGTGGTTATATTGCAACACTATTCAAAAAGGAGTTTTGAATGAAGTGTTCGCAATGTAACAAGGAAATGGACCAAAACTACTGCAAATGTCAAGATTGCGGTAAAACGGAGTGCGTCGATTGTGCACAAAAACAGTGTTTTGTTTGTACTGATTGTGGTGGTCAAATGCAGTATCTTTCCTGACAGGTTTATTTGCAAACTGTATATTGTGGTGGTACAATAGTGTTGCGTAAAACTACTAAAGGAGGTATTTTGACCGAATTTGTAATCTATGGCACACTGGATGAGAACAAAAATTTGGTGTTTGAAGGTAACCCGACTTGCAATCAAGGGGAAAATGCAACCACAAAATTGTCTGTAACAATTCCAAACAGGCTTGCGCAGGATGCAGATTTTTACTTTGAGTTTTCCTGTCCGTATCACAACTGGGTTTCTCCAAAGTTAACATCGGTGGCGGACGAAGAAAAAACAGTTATAACCTACGTTTTGGGCGGAAATATTCTTGCGGAAGAAGGAATTGTGTACGTGCAAATTGTGGCACGTAGCAAAGCTGATTGCACCGAGTTGTACAAATCTACTATTGGTGCCAAAAGCGGTATTTTCGTTGCTCAAAGCGTAAACGTTCAAACGTCTGCAAAGTCGCAGGATTTCTTTGGAGAAGCAATAGGCATTTTGCACGAAATCGAAAGCAAGGAATTTATCACTACGGAAACGCTCACGCCGTTGTTACCATCAAGGGTGGGACAGTTGGAAAATGATGTAGGCTACGTTACCGCCGATGAAATAAGCACCAGAGAAATTACCATTACCACGGCGGAAGATAAGTTGCTTGGCAAGTTTTGTCTAAACGACAACGATAATCATATCGTAACCGTACCCGTCTACGAAAAAAGCACAGCAACAATTTATCAAGGCAATGTGGAAGTGGGCAAATTTAGAATTAATCAGGCAGAAAGTGTAACTATCAATCTTGCGGAAGTATCATCAAGTGGCGGTACCGTAACGCCTAATAACGCAAAAATCACCGTGTATCAGGGCGGTGTTGTAAAGGGGACGTTCACTCTTAACCAATCGGCAAATACCGCAATCTTTTTGGATGGATTTGCTCGACCGACCTGTTTTGGCGATACCTATCAAGTGGATCACGATGACTATTGCGTTATCGACGACGTTGCAGATCGCATCGTAGAGCTGATTGTTAGTCCGGATGAAGATACTTACTCACAAGCGGAGAACGGTGTGGAAAGCGGTTTGATTTCCACTGTTACGTTAAACGGTGTAGAAATTAACCTGTCTAAGCAAGTGTACAACAGTTTGCAGCTTATTCCGCAATGCTTACATGACCGTTGGGTAGTAACGGCAAATGGCACTACGGTAGGATATATTCCTTACGAAAGTCCCGACGAACAATACGATTGTTTGACGGTAAAATTAGCCACCGATACATCGTACGGTGCAGGGTACGTACATTTTTCCGTTAGATAAAAAACAAGACCTTGCATTGCTCCCGAATTTGCGCTGCATACAAGGTCTTTTTTGTAATGTTAATTTGTGTGTTGATAGGTAAGAGCCTAACGTTGTGTTTGTGTAGAATTAGATTTATTTACCGCTTTTGAAACGCATCGTTTTGCAGGTAAATTGTTTTGTGAAATAATAAATTCGATTGATTTGCAGTGTTTGAAATGCTCGATGGAAGTATCTAACTTTTGTGGTATATCAAATTTATGGAGTATTTTTATCCTACAAGAATCGTTACGTTGTTAACAGGTTTGTGATGTCAACAACGGCGTCTTTACATAAGGTTAGATTTTATCTATGGTTTTATGTTCAATGAAATTTGCAGTGTGTTTTTTGCAATAATCGTTAGGCTTTTAGTAGTTGTGCAAGATTTACAACGTCGCCAGCGCCAAGTATCAACAGAGTGTCGTTAGGCGTTATGTGTTGCTCAACAAATTTTTTTGCATCCGAAAAGGTGTCGCAGTAGTGCGCATCAATGCCGATAGACGTGGCAAAGTCTCGCAAATTTTTCGATGTAACGCAGAGTATAGGTTCTTCTCGTGCAGAAAAAATAGGCAAATAAACCACTGTTGTGCCGTCAAAACAGGTGGCAAATTGTTGCCAAAATGCTTGCGTGCGCGTGTAGGTGTGCGGTTGAAAAATACAAAAAACTTTGCCTTTTGCAAGGCTTTTTGCCGTTTGAATGGTTGCAGTAATTTCCGTTGGATGGTGTGCGTAGTCGCAAATAACTTTGCAATTGTAGGGAACTTCCGTCCACCGCCGTCTAACCCCTTCAAAACTGGAAAAAGCATGCAAAACTTGCAACAATGGTAGTTTTAGTAGTTGGCACAAACTTATCACCGCAAGGACGTTTGAGATATTATGTTCGCCCACAAGCGGCAAGTTGCACTTGCCCACAAATTGACTTTTGCAGTATACGTCAAATGTGGTGCTTTTGCTTGTAGCATACACGTTTTTAGCGTAAAAATCATCGTAAAACACGCTTTTGGTGTACTTAAACGGTAACTTTCGTGACACAATCACATTTTGCGACTGTTCAAACAAGCTCATAAATGCTTGCCGTACGTCGTCGAAAGTAGGGTAACAATCCGGGTGGTCGTATTCCACGTTCAAACATAACGTGTGGGTGGGATGTAGGTGCAAAAAACTGCGATTGTACTCGCACGCTTCGGCAACGACGATTTTGCCGCCGCCAAAGTAGTTGTTGTCTTTATAACTTCCCCCGATAAATGCCGTGTGACCAACTCCGCATTTTTGCAAAACGTGGTGCAACAACGCCGTCGCGGTGGTTTTTCCGTGGGTACCGCAAACGGCAATTCGCACGTCGAAACTGTCGAAAATTTCCCCCAAAACTTGTTCGCGTAACACAACTGGAATTCCCGATTTGCGTGCTTGCACAATTTGTGGATGTTCATCTTTCACCGCCGATGTCCGTACTACCAAATCAAACCCTTCTATCGAACGGCTTTCGCTTTGAACGTCAATGCCCAGTTGTTGCAATTTTTTGGTGTAGCAATTTTGCACTCTGTCGCTTCCGCAAACGTAATGCCCCGCCGCATGCAGATATTGTGCAATACCGCTCATACTAACACCGCCAATTCCCACCATATATATTTTGTTGGGCAAACAAATATCTTTCATACCAAAATTATATGCATCAAATACTATTGTTGCCATAAAATTTTCGAAGGACGTTGAATTTTTATACAAAAAGAAAAATCGCTACGTATACTTACGCCGAAACGCTGTGTCGCAACATTGGCAAATGGATTTATCTTATCGATGTACCGGACGATGCCAAAAGTAATATCAAACGCAAATTATCAATATAAAATGCGTTTGATGACCTAAAAATTCTAAAATCGTTTTGCTTGATAGTTACTTTCGGTAGAAACAATCCGTAAACCTATACTAAAATGATTTTTTCATCAACGTCGCTTTGTAAATAATACGAGCATAATTACACAACGTACAAGCTTTTGTAAAGGATTTGTTGTTTGCCTGTTCGAAATGTGCAATCTTATTTCCATACTTTTGTAAAAACGCCACCCAATATTTTATATAGTAAAAATCCGCAACCGTTTGCGTTCACCAAAATTTGATGTAGAACAAAAATCTATAGCTATTTGTTTCCATTAATATTTGACGTAGAGTAAAATTCATAGCTGTTTGCCACAAAAAAGGGGACTTGACTTTTGTCAAATCCCCCAAATTTGTTGCGTACTATTCTGCCGTTGTTTGGACTTGTTTGCGTTTTTCAATTTCCGCAAGCATCATATCGTAGTAGTCTTCGTCAATAATAAACTTTTTATTTTGGATTATCAGCGAAATAAACAACATCAGCGCAGGGAACACGGTAACGCCTGCACGCACCCAAATGCGCATACTAAGTTTGCTACCTTCCTTAAAGTTTTCGTTTGCCGCATTAAACACGGGTAAATTGCTTTGTTCAACGGAGTTGGAAATAAGCATCGAGCATTTGCTTGCTGACGTCATTTGTGTGTAATTTGCTTCCGTTACTTCATTCAACTTAAAGGATGCAACAATGTCACCGCTGTTGTTGTACATAACCACGTACACGTCGCCAAGCGCATCAAGATATTCTGCATTGATTTGCTTGCCTTTCAAAGCAGAGTATTCGTCAATTTGATTGTTGATTTGGTCGATATCGGCGTTTTCGTCGATAACAAATCTGTTCAAACATTCGTTAAGTTGTTGTACGTACAATACTTGTTCTTCGCGTGTTTCAATTCGGTCAAAGTGTCCTTTTTGATATTCCATTGTTGAAATGTTTTGCGATAGTCCGTACACGGCGGATGCTACCAGCACAATGGTTACAACTGCGTACTTGATTGCATCTGCAAACTTCGCCATAAATGGTCGCAAAGTAGATACAACCGCTTCGTTGCGTTCGCCACGCTTGTATTCGTTGTATTCCACGCAGTTTGTCATGTTGATGATGCACGCCATATAGTACCACGCCTGACCAACAAATACCAAAACACCAAACACACTCAACGTTACAAGGTTAAAGGGCAAAATGGACATCCAGCCAAGCAACGCAATGCCGAGATAACCTATGCAAGCAAGTGCGATGGATAAATTTTGTAGTTTCTTTCGACCGAACTTTGCCGAAAGTTTTGGGTAGAACACTTGCGATGCGATGTTGAATATGCCGAATATGGCAATAAACACGATAGCGTTGCCGTCGTAGCCGATTTCCAAGTAGTATAGGTTGTAGGCAAGTCCCACAAGCATACTGCTACCAACGTTATAAAACAGCATAACCAACGTCATCCATAAAATTTGGTCATTGTGCTTTATTGTGTCCCACATTTGTTTTACGGAAACTTTCTCGTTCTTTTCCATTTGATCGCGTGGACGTTCTTTGATAAAAATTACCATTATAGATTGCATCGCTACAAAAATAACGGCAATGGCAATGGATATCCATCTAAATGCTTGTTGTACGTTGCCTGGATAAAGGAAAGAAATACCACCTTGCGCGATAAACGCACCAATGCCGGCAAACACAACGGTAAGCATGGTAACTGAATTGCGCTGTTCCTTTTTGGACGAAAGACTTGCCAACATGGACCAGTAGCCGATATCGTTCATGGTAAAGGACGTTTCCCACAGCAGATACATACATATCATAAACACTACAAAGTTCCAACCAACAAGGTTTTGTATGTTAAACATGGTAATGATAATTGCACCCGTCAAAACTGCGCCTATCAAAATCCACGGACGGAACTTGCCAAACTTCATGTGTGTTCCTTCGATAATCGCACCCATAAGCGGATCATTTATTGCATCCCAAACTCTGCCCGCAACACCAATTAGCAAACTTAGTGTGGTAAATTGTACCAAACTTAGCGTAACACCAAATTGAATGTAGGTAAGCAAAAAGGATGCAATAAGCTGGTAGGACATATCTCGCCCGATACCGCTCACGCTAAACAGCCACTTGTTTTTGTTGAACTGTTTGTCTTCTGCAGATATTTGTTGCTTCAAAACTGCTTCTGCCATAAGAACTACTCCTTTATTGTGATAGTGCAAATTTGTATTGCTATTGTGCAAAAATGCTATTTTCTTGTTTCCTCCGTCGAAAGCGTAAGCCTTCGTTATTCGTAAACAATTTTTATTATTTATCAGCAATAAAATTTTACAGTATTATATCATACGCGTGGTTATTTTTGTGGAAAAGTGAAAAATTCGTACAATATTTTGCAAATAATCCAACTGCGGATTTGCAATAAAACATATCTAACCACCCTTACTTTCAAAAAGAAGTTTTTTGTTACATTTTGTTCTCGTCATTTTCATTAAAAGGGGCACAGTGCAGTATGGACTTTGGAAAGTGTTAATTTGCAAAACACACAGCGGGATGATTATAACGTTATTTGTATCAAAAGTTGCAAATGCTGTTGTAATTTTTGCAAAACTTTTATCACGTTTTTTTAAGCAAAACTAATTCCTCTATGTGCTATTTTGCAAAAAGTAAACAAATGTTAACAAAAGTATTGTAGATAATTCAATTATGTGTTATACTACTGTTTGCTAATATAATGCAAAAGGGGAGTTATCATGAAGCTTACACTTAACGAAAAAATCAAACGTCGAAAACCGCACAAACAAGGTCCGCTTGTGGGTTTTGTGTTCTACCGTTTAGTGCGTATGTTGTACTACTACAAGTGCAAGGTAGAAGTTGACCGTCAAGTAGACATCAAGAAGTACAAAAATACTCCGTTGCTTATCGTTTCTAATCACGCTTCACGCATGGACTATGCATTTGCATCTATGGCGATGAAGGGACGTCGTATCAATTTTGTTGCGGCAGAGAACGAATTTCATCGTTCGCACTTGCAATTTGTGTTCAAAATCGGTCAAGTTATTCCCAAAAAGAATTTTGTTCCCGATATTGTAACAATCAAGGGTATGACGCGTATTTTGCGCAAGGAAAAGAACGGTTGCGTATGCATTTACCCTTGTGGAATGAGTACAGCCAGCGGTGCGCAACAACCGTCGATGTTGGGTAGCGGGAAAATGCTAAAACACTTTGGATTGCCTGTTTTGGGCATTAGAGTACATGGTGGTTACCTTTTAAGCCCCAAATTCGACGTTAAGGAACGTTACGGAAAAATCAAAGTGGAACTGTTCGAATTGTTCTCTCCGGAACAACTTGCCGAGTTGGACGAAGATACCATTCAAACAAAAATGGACGAAGCGTTGTTTACCGACGATTATGAATGGAACGCTACAGAACAACACAGTTACAAATCTACCGACGGATGCGCCAAAAATTTGCACCAAATTTTGTATAAATGCCCTGTTTGTGGAGAAGAAATGCAAATGGAGGGCAAAGGTGATACAATCGTTTGCAAAAAATGTGGTAATGGCGCTACCTTGGATGACAAGTACAATCTTGTGCCCTTTGTAGGCAGCCGCGTTCCCAAAAACATTCGTGCTTGGTTCGACAACGAACGTCGAGATATGCGTCGCAAATGTGAAGATCCAAACTTTGTAATGGAAGAACACGTGAAAATCGGCGTGATGAAACGGTACGAAATGATGAAAAACTACCAAACTTGCGACGTCGTTGGCGAAGGCGCGTTGCGTTTGGACAAAACAGGACTTACCTACACCGGCACGCGCGATAACCAACCTTGGCAAGTGCATATCAAGTGGGACGCTATCAACACAATTTGTTTGCCTATGGACGCAAGCTTCTTCTACACCTATGCCAGCGGAGAATTTTTGCAATTTATTCCAGATACGCCAAGTTGCATGCGTTGGTCCTTTGCGGTGGAAGAAATTTACCGCACAAACGGTGGCAAATGGCAAAACTACTCTTGGTTTGACTACGACCACGACGAACCGCTTATCGAAGGCTAATGCGTACTTTAAGCATCGTTTTTTTGTAGTCTTTAAGCACAATTTTTGTGTATTCGTAGTGTTGTATCAATTAATGTTTTGCAAAAAATCAAATTGACGTCCACAAATCCAAAAATACTTCTACTATATAGGAAGATATAATTCCAAACTGTGCAAAAAAATATACTCCAACGGCATAGAGAATATACTTTTACATAAAGCAATATATCTCGACTACACAAAGCAAGATATTTCAACTGTGCAAACCTTCAACCAAATACAATCACAACCGCTTTCTGCTCGAAGGCGGTTTTTGTTGTGCTAATCTTTATAATTTTCTACATGTGACTAATGTTGCTTGCTCTTGCTTGCCGTAGTAATTCCAAAACACATCGAGATAGCAGTAAATTGCAAGTGACAAGCTTTGTTTTATTTGTTGTAGCATTACTTAAACATCGTATTAGTTTTTTCGTTGCACCCTAATTCTCATCAAAATGGGCGCAAGGTAAGATATTTTTCGTTAAAACTCTCATACTATATGTATTATGAAGAAATCTAACGAAAGTTTTATCACGGGCGCGCTGGTTTTGAGTCTTGGT
>CAYOKR010000017.1:0-27263 GCA_964404625.1 uncultured Oscillospiraceae bacterium
TCGTCAATTCAAAGATAGTGCAACTTTCTTCGAAGAAATGCAAAAAATCTTTAACTCTACAACTGTAAATCAAAAGAAATAATCATGCGAAATCTTGAACAAGAACTAAAATTGCAACTAACCGAGCGGGAGTACAATATCTTGCAAAAGGTTGCAAACGTTTCTCCTGTGGAACAAATTAACTACTATTTTGCACCTAAACGTTGCAATGCAAACGTTATGTTGCGGTTGCGTCAAAAGGATAATAACTTTATTGCGTGTTTCAAACAACGTATCACCCATGCTGACGGAGTTATGGTGAGTGACGAAAAGGAGTGCGAGTTAGAGGGCAGTTACGCTCAAACGCTTATTCGAAGAGGTATCACCGCCAAGGAAGCAACCGACTTTTTCCATACGGATTTCACACAAGACTTTTTCTATATTGGAGAACTCACCACCCATCGTACCAAGTTTGTATTGGACGAATGGACTTTGGAATTGGACAAAAACGAGTATTTTGGTGTTACCGACTACGAACTTGAGTGCGAAAGCGACAAGGTGGAGTCGCTTATGAAACTAAAAAGTTACCTAACTTACACCTATGCTATCGCAATTCGTCCGTCCGTTACCAAGTTTGAACGGTTTTTGACGGCAAAGAATAAAAAATAACAAATCAAGGGCAGATTTTCTGCCCCCAATTTTTTTGCTTTATGTCAAATATCATGGCGTAAAAATCTGCTTTGATAAAAATTGTTTGGCGACAGTGTAGTTAAAGATGTATTTCTTTTCTATATTTATTCGCCAATATCATATCACCGCTTATATGCATAATTTTGCACGTAATTTGAGAGGAAAATATATTATGCAATCATTAAACAATAAATACAAATACCTAATTTTCGATTTTGACGGTACAATCAACAACACCGCGCCGGGCATCTATGCAACGTTCAAAGCAGTTTTAGATTTCTATGGTGTGGATTATTCCAACGTGGATTTTGACGACCATATCGGCCCGCCGTTAGATTTTTCATACACGGAGTTTGTAGGTGCAGAGCGGTGTCAAGAAGCAATCGCAAAACACGTTAAAGTTTTTGCCGAAACTAACGCTGCACAAAACAGTTTTTTGTACGACGGCATTGTTGATACTCTCACCCGACTTAAAAATGCCGGCTACGTTTTGGCTATTGCATCCAGCAAGTATCAACCGCATGCAATTCAATCGTTGGAATATCACAAAATCAGTCATTTTTTTGACTACGTGTATGGTCAAACGGAAAAGCGCGGGTTCAAAGCAGAGGTTTTGCGCCAACTTGTTGCCGATAACCGCTGGGACAAATCAAAATGCCTTATGATAGGCGACACTTTACATGATATGCAAGGTGCACTTGATAACGGCATCGACGGTATGGCTGTTACCTACGGCTTTGGCAAACTAAAAGATTTGCTCAAGGTAAACCCTATTGCGGTGGTGCATTCTCCTAAAGAAATCGCCGACGTTTTGTTGTAATTTTCCGCTAATTTGTTAAACAAAATAGTAATTAGCACCAGCAATTTAATGTAGTAAAAAGAGTAACTGCAGCAACAAATTGTCGTTTCGTTACGTTTGTATTCTTTAGACTTCGCATTTGCTTTATTGTAAATATTCGTAACAACTTAAGTAAAAATTTAAAACTACAATTTAGGACAATCTTTTTGACTGTCCTTTTTTGTCTTTAAAAATGCATTTTCAAAAGTGTCCAACTTTTGAGGTTTATATCAACATTAGAGAAAGCGTTTCGTTTTATTTTTTTCTTGCACCCCAGCATTTATTATAGAGCTATTAAAAATCTTTCTGCAAAACATTTTGTTTGTCTACGCAATTCCAAGATTAACCGTTTTAATTAGCAATTTGATGTTTATAAAAATTCCCGTTGCGGTGAGAATGAAAGACATTTTATACGGATGTGCCGAAATTATATGTTATAACCTACCAAACACTTTTTAAGATAACGTTATTTTAGTTATAGATAATTTGTGATTTCGCCAATTATTTAAAGATATTTTACAAAATTTTTATATTTGGTATTGTCTTTTGTTTACTTTCGTGATAAAATTATCATTGGCTAAAATATAAAGTGGGGTATGACCCTAAGAAGGAGTAACTATGAAGAAAAAGATCAAATTGCTTTGTCTTTTGATGGCATTGTTGCTGGTTTTTTCGTGCATGCTTGTTTGTTGTAATCAAGATAGTACCGACAAGGATAACGACGACGATGACACAAATAAACCGACACCAACGCCGGTTGTCGATAATACGTCGATTGCTATTCACTACCAACGCACTGATGGTGATTATACCACTTGGTGTTATTGGATTTGGGTACAAGGCAGTGACGGTCATATTTTTATGCACAACTCAACGGACAACTTTGGTGGTGTAGCACGTTATAAACTTACAGATATAGGAGCTGATGCTTTACAAAAAGGTATCGGTATAATTCCACGTAAAGTCAGCGATTGGACTAAAGACGTTGACACCGATCGTATGTTAAATTTTGCCGACTACGAAATGGACAACGACAAATGCTATCACGTTTATATAAAGCAAGGGGACGAAAAATTGTATAAGACGGAACAAGAGGCTCTTGCTGAACGTATCACAGCTGCTACGTTTATAAATGAAACGAGCATAAAGGTAACGGCTACGGCAGATATGTCCAGCATAGAGATTTTAGAAAATAATGCATCTATAAAAACTGTTACGGATATTTTTGAAGACGTTTCAACTATTGACCTACTCGAAAATTTTAATTTGGATCTTGGCAAAACATATACTGCAATAGCGACTTTTGCAAACGGCAAAACGTCAACAAGATCTGTTTCTGTAGATAAGTTGTATACTTTGGATAGCTTTAATGCTAAATATGCTTACGATGGCGATGATCTCGGTGCTATACTTAGCGCAGATAAAGCAACAACCACTTTCAAGGTTTGGTCGCCAATTTCTCAAAGTATCAAACTTAACCTTTACAACCAAGGACACGATGTTGCTGCTTTCAAAACGATAGAAATGACTCGTGGAGAAAAAGGTGTTTGGTATCATACAGAAAATGACAATCTTGCAGGTAAATATTATACTTACACGGTTACAAACAGCAAATACCCCGAAGGTTGCGAAATTGTCGATCCATATGCCAAGAGTGCAGGACGTAGTGGCGAACGTGGTCAAATCGTAGACTTTGACGAAATTGTAGTTGACGGTTGGACGGACGATTATCTCGAATTAGATCGTAAATCTATGGTAGTGTACGAAACTCACGTTGCAGATGTTACCTCTTCTTCCACCTGGAACGGAACCGAAAGTTACCGTAAAAAATTCCTTGGTATGATTGAAACAGGTACAACGTATACCGAGGGAAAAACAACAGTAACAACCGGTTTTGACCATATCAAAGAATTAGGTGTAAATGCAGTTCAACTTTTGCCTATTTTCGACCAAGATAACGACGAAACGTCAGGTAAGTTTAACTGGGGCTACAATCCCTTAAACTACAACGTTGTCGAGGGGGCATACAGTACAAATCCTGACGATGGTTATGTTCGTATTAAAGAGTTTAAACAACTTGTTCAAGCTTACAAAGATGCCGGTATCGGTATCATCATGGACGTTGTATACAACCACACAAGTACAAACGTTGGTAGTAATTTTGACGTTTTGATGCCCGGTTATTACTATCGTTACAATGCAAACGGCACGTCTTCGAGTGGTTCCGGTTGCGGAAACGATACTGCAAGCGAAAACTACATGTTCCGCAAATTTATGATTGATTCCGTTTGCTTCTGGGCAAAGGAGTATAATCTTGCAGGGTTCCGTTTTGACCTTATGGGACTTCACGACATTGATACAATGAACCAACTTGTAGCGGCTCTTAAAGAAATTAACCCCAACATTGTTGTTTACGGTGAACCTTGGAATTTGTCAACGGCTACAAACAAAGTATTGGCAACTCAAACAAACGCCAGTCATTATGAAGGCTATGGTCAATTTAACGATCAAGGACGCGACGCATTGATTAAAGGGGGACTTAACTCTGCATCATCAAAGGGTTGGATAACAGGTGAAAAAGCTAACAGCGAAGATGTTGCTAAGTTGGTGGCGGCGCTAAAAGGTAGCACGTTTGCGGCAACTTTCGATCCGGAAAAAACAGTCAACTACGTAACCTGTCACGATAACTATACTTTGTACGACCGTATCAAAGCTGCAGGTATCAAGGACGAAACTATCATCAAACAAATGGCTATGCTTGCTAACTCGGTAGTGCTAACTTCTAACGGAACGTCGTTTATGCTTGCCGGGGAAGAATTTTTGCGCACCAAAGGTGGCAATCACAATTCGTACGAATCGAGCTATGAAGTTAACGAACTCAACTATGCGCTAAAAGTTAAGCATATCGATATGTTTCAAAATTATCAAAAACTTATTTGGCTGAAACAAAATGCAAGTGGCTTACATCTTGATGTAAGCAATATTGATGGCTATACTGCGGATGCAACTCAAGAAAATACGCTCATCACGTTGACTTTCAAGGGCGTTATCGATGGTGCCCGACGCGAATTCAAAGTGGTGCATGCTAACGGTGGTTTGCCTGCAGGCACAACCGTAGACTTTGAAGGCTACACCTTGTATCTCGACACATTGAATGTAAGCAGTTTGACGTTGTCTAATGCTACACAGGTATCCAAGTATCAAACAATCATTGCCTACAAATAATCTTAGTTGCAAGTGCGATATAAATTTGTTAATAAATATCAAGCCACGTGCAATATTGTGTAATTATTACACTAAAAGCTAATTTATACTGTCTGCAAAATTGCCTTTGCCCAACAGCAAAGGCTTTTTGTGTAAATGGTAAATTATACTTTTAAGTTCAATGGGTGATAAACCGTTGTATTTAGTTTTACAATTTATCTAAACGACGATTCGCTATCTTTTTGATACAAACGTCAAAATTGCAGCAGAATTAAGCATTTGTAAATAATACATTATCTGTTTTGTTCGTAGGAAAAATGGATTCTTTTTGATGCAAATTTACCGTAAATTGTTTGACAAACAATGCAAAATAGTGTAACATATATCTCGGCCGCGTAAATGGGGTTTTAAAGTCTTACACGCAAGCACCTTAGTTTAGCGAGTCTCTATATTTATGGGAGGTAAAACACAATGTATGCAATCGTAAAAACAGGTGGAAAGCAATACAAGGTTACCGAAGGTCTTATTTTCGAAACAGAACTTCTCAATGCCGAAGTTGATTCCACCGTGGAACTTGAAGTTGTTTTGGCTGCTGACGAAGACCAAGTTTTTGTAGGCGCTGATGCAAACCGCGTAAAGGTTCAAGCGACAGTAGTAGAGCATGGCAAAGGAAAGAAAATCAACATCTTTACTTACAAAGCTAAAAAGAACATTCGCAAACGTCAAGGTCACAGACAACCTTATACAAAGTTGAAGGTTACTTCAATCACCGTTGCCTAATGACAGACATCAAAGTAAAACGGATTAACAATTCTATTGTCGAGGTGGATGCCAGCGGTCATACGGGTTATGGCGAACAGGGCGAAGATATCGTTTGTGCAGGCGTATCAACACTTATTCAAACGGGGCTTCTCGGGTTGCTGCAAGTGGTGGCAATTAACGTAAAATACACCATCGACGAAAACACAGGCTCACTACGGTTTATTGTTCCGCAAAACCTAACCACAGCAGAAAGGCACGATGCCGACGTTGTTTTGAACACAATGCTTTGTGGTTTGATGGATTTGTACGAACAGTATTCCGACTACATCAATTTGGAGGTAATTTGATATGACATTTATTAAGTTGCAATTGTTCGCCCACAAAAAAGGTATGGGCTCCACAAAGAACGGTCGTGACAGCGAAAGCAAACGTCTTGGTGCTAAACGTGCCGATGGTCAATTTGCAAAGGCTGGCAACATTCTTGTTAGACAACGTGGCACACACTTCCACCCCGGTAACAACGTTGGTATCGGTAAGGATGACACATTGTTTGCTTTGATTGACGGCGTTGTAAAGTTCGAAACAATCAAAACCAAAAGACAAGTTTCCGTTTACCCTGTTGCAGAGTAATTCAACACAAAATTGCCCAAGGATTTTAACGTCCTTGGGTTTTTATTTTGCAAAAATTTACAATAACTCTTGTCTTGATGACAAAAATGGTGTAGAATTATAAAAGTTAACTTTGACTTATATAAAAGCGCTGCTTTTATGGTGCAGATATCCGTTTTCAAGCAAAGTACTAATAAGTTTTGTTTAGGAAAAAATCAAATTTGTGCCACAAACGTATCGCTATTATACTATTGTTTACTACATAAATAATCCACATTAGAACGTTGTTCTTACGACGTTGTAATTTCGACTTTGCAGGACTTACAAATGAACTTACCACTTGCTTTTACTTATTCTACCGAAACTTTCAACGTAAAAGATACGTTAGAGTGTGGTCAACTTTTTAGATACAAACAACTTTCGCAAAACGTTTATGCAGTCTTTTCGCAAGACAAGTATTGCCAAATCGAGCAGGGCGAGAGTGAAGTTTTTGTGTATACGGAAGATAAAGACTACTTTTGGAATTTTTTTGATTGCGACACCGACTATACGCAAAAGGTGGAGCGCATTTCGGCAATATCGCCACTGATGCATCAGGTTGCCAACTATGGCAAAGGCATCCGTATATTAAATCAAAACCTAACAGAAATGATTTTTTGCTTTATCATTTCTGCAAACAACAACATCAAACGCATTCAACTAATAGTCCAACGTCTTTGCGAGGCACTCGGTGAAAAAACTTCTTATGGCTATGCTTTTCCCACCGTAGAAAAGTTGGCGTCGCAAACGGTAGATTTTTACACACGAATCGGTGCAGGTTATCGCGATAAATATCTCCTTGCAACTGCTCAAAAATTGCTTACTTACGATTTGTCAAAATTGTGCGCTATGGATACTGTAACTGCACGAAAGGAACTTTTAACTTTTATGGGAGTAGGTCCTAAGGTGGCAGATTGCATACTTTTGTTCGGTATGAAGCACGGCGATGTGTTCCCGGTTGACACTTGGTTAAAAAAAGTTTACCACCAATATTTTGAGCAAGGACACGCCGACAACCAAATTTCCGCCTATTTTTGTCAATTTTTTGGCGAAGATGCGGGTCTTTGCCAACAATATTTATTTTATTTTCAAAGAAAAGTATAGACAAATTGTAAATTATCTTGTAAAATATAAAGGTAATCTCACGGAGGTGTATTATGCTCAAAGAAAGAAATATTGCATTTTTTATTGATCTGTTCAACACAGAACTCTCTGCAGAACACTACAACAACATCGTATCACAATTGGAAGATATGGGACAAATTATCAGCGGAACAATCTATGGTGCTGCAGATCGTACTCATAAGGCAGTCTTGACTCAAGCAGATGCTCGTGGATACTCTGTCATTCGTGGTACTCGCAAACGCGGTCGCAAGGTTTTTGATAATCGTATCATTGTTGACGTTGTAGACAAAGTTAATCACTCCCGTGGAATTGACACGGTGTGCATTGTTGCATTGCCTGCCGATATGGTTTATTTGTATGCCTACCTTCGTGAAAGAGGTATAAAAATCGTTTCTTTGAACAACGGCGATGAAAACACCATGGCGCTTGTTGATGATACTGTTGATAGTGGCAAGTTGGAAACCATCAAATTGCCCAAAGCTCCGATAAAACCTAAGGCAGAACCGGGAGTGGAAGTGCCCGTTGCTCCCTCGCCGGTCGAACCTGTTGCGGAAGAATCCCTTGTTTCTCAACCTGTGGTTGCTCCCGTTGAACCTGTTGCCGAGCCAAGCGTATCCGACGAAGTATCTCGTATGGATCAACTTCTCAAGGAAATTGACCGACTTCGCAGTGAAGTAGAAAAAACACCGCAAACTCTCGTTGATATTCCCGAAGAACCTACAGTGGCAGAACCTGTTGCAGAAGAACCTGTATCTACCGAACAACCGACGGAAGTTCCCGAACAACCCCGTGCAACATACGAGTCGCAAGACGATGCAGATTTGCTTCGCCGTATTGAAGAAATGCGCAAAGCTTCCGGCAGTCACGACGAACTTATCGACGAAATCAAAAAGCTTTTGGACGATATCGACTAATCAAAAAAACATAATACATATTTAGACGCATCGAATTTTTCGATGCGTCTTTTTGCATGTAGCTAAATTATGCGTTTAAGTACAATGTGAAATAAAGTTTTGTACTTTGGTTTGAAAAATGCTGTTTAGTCGTTCATGTGTTTTCGCAACTTTTCCAATGCACGTGTTTCTATTCGTGATATGTAGCTTCTGCTAATTCCCATTAATTTTGCCGTTTGTAACTGTGTTAGCGGTGTGCTGTTTGGTTTAATTCCGTATCGCAACAAAATTATCTTTTGTTCTTGTTCGGTAAGGTGATTTTTTATTAGTTTTAATAAGTTATCACGTAAAATGGCCACTTCCGCTTGATGAAAAACACTGTCTTCCTTTACGGCTAAAATGTCCATTAGTGTATATTCGTTGCCGTCACCATCTACTCCCAACGTGTTTTGCAAATAAACTGTATTTTGATATTTTTTGTTAGCACGAATGTTCATCAAAATCTCGTTTTCTATGCACCGTGCAAGATAGGTTGCAAGGGTTGTACCTTTGGATGCGGAATAGGTCTCGACGCCTTTGATAAGCCCAATGGAACCGATTGAAATCAAGTCGTCCAAATCGTTTTTGCTGTACTTTTTTGCAATATGTGCTACTAACCGCATATTGTGGCAAATCAATTTGTCTCGTGCTGCCGAACTACCTTTTTGCATTTTTTCCAAACACAACGCCTCTTCTTCGGTAGAAAGCGGTTTTGGATAACTTCCGTTGGAAAAGTATCCGGTAAAAAACAGTATTTTTTTCAATATGTCAAACAATCCAAACACAGTATACTCCCGTTAGTGATAGTGTATTGTAAAACTCGTTTGCAAAACACCTACTGCTTGCCCATTTTTGCAGTATATTAGTTGATAATTTCTACAACGTGGTGTATAATGAATGCATACTTATTGGGCAGATACGCAAATGAATTGTACACTTTGTCCACGCAATTGCAACGTGGAGCGACAACTGCAAAAAGGATTTTGTGGAACGGGCAATATAGCCCTTTCTCGCATTGCACCCCATGAGTGGGAAGAGCCGTGCATTTCCGGTACAAAGGGGAGTGGCACGGTGTTTTTTGCAGGATGTAACCTAAAATGTCGTTTTTGCCAAAACTACGATATCACGGTAAGTCCACATGGGGTAACCGTTTCGGCGGAACAACTTGCCGACGTGTTTTTGTACGTACAAAGTTTGGGTGCCGCGAATATCAACTTGGTAACGGCTTCTCACTTCGCAGATAAGGTCGCTGCAGCACTAAAACTTGTAAAACCGTACTTGACGATACCTGTGGTGTATAACACAAGCAGTTACGAAAAGGTCGAAACAATCCGCCTTTTTGACGGGCTTGTAGACGTTTATTTGCCTGATTTGAAGTTCTTTGATCAAACTCTCGCAAACAACTTTGCTTCTGCACCAAACTATTTTGACGTTGCTACAAAGGCAATAGCGGAAATGCGTAGGCAACACCCCAACGATGTTTTTCAAGACGGTTATATCAAGCGTGGCGTTATTGTGAGACATCTTGTTTTGCCCGGTTGTGTGGAAGATAGTAAACGTATTTTGGATTGGCTTGCATCTTTTGATAAAAACATCTACGTCAGCATAATGTCGCAGTACTTTCCTGCACGTTTTGACGATAAATTTCCACAGTTAAACCGCAAATTGTTTAAGCACGAATACCAAAGCGTTTGCGACTATTTTTCCAACGTAGGGCTTTGTAACGGCTTCACACAGGACGTTACTTCTGCTACGGTTGACTATCTTCCCGAGTTCGCAGATGACGACGTTATCGTCGTGCTTAACAAAATGCAAAAAATATTTTCAAAGTAAAGGATTTGTTATGAAAAAAACATCACTTTGGCAACTTTTCGCCGTGTTTTTCAAAACCGGCTTGTTTACTTTTGGCGGTGGCTATGCGATGATAGCTATTCTCCAAGAAGAACTTGTCAACGACAAAAAATGGATTACTGAACAAGATATGTTGGATATGATTGTCATTGCCGAGTCTACTCCGGGCGTTATAGCCGTAAATACTGCAACATCTGTAGGTTACAAGCGACGAGGCATATTAGGAGCAATTATCGCAACTTTAGGCGTTGTTTTGCCATCATTTTTGATAATTTCCGCTCTTTCTTACGTTATCAATGCATTTGAATCCAATGTTTGGTATCAAAGCGCATTCAAAGGCATTCAAGCATGTGTAACAATTTTGGTAGTAAACGCATTTTTGAAGATGTCAAAGCAAATAGAACGCGATTTGTACAATTATTTAGCATTGTTCGGGGCATTTGCCGTTGCAACTTTCACTGACTTTAACGTTATTTTCCTAATTTTGATTGGTGCGGTTTGTGGATTGCTTATAACCGTTATCAAATCGAAAAATAACAAAAAAGATAATTTAGTTGTTGCAGAGTCGCAAGATATTTCCTTGCAAGACGGTCAAAACGAGGAGGTGGAACAATGATTTACCTTCAACTGTTTTGGGAATATTTCAAGATAGGCCTATTTACCATCGGTGGCGGATATGCAATGTTGCCAATGGTAATGCAAGTTGTCAACAAATATCAATGGCTTACCGAAGACGAATTGTATAACTTTATCGGCGTAGCGGAGTCTACTCCCGGTCCGTTTGCAATAAATCTTGCAACCTTTGTAGGTACAACCGTTGGTAGCGGTCAATACGGTTTTTGGGGCGGTGTACTTGGTGCGATAATCTCAACTTTAGCCGTAGTATTGCCTTCGCTTGTAATAATCATTATTGTTTCCAAAGTTTTGGAGAAATTCAAAACTTCGCAATACGTACAAGGTGCTTTGTACGGAATCCGTCCCGTTGTAGTAGGACTCGTACTTTCCGCTATGGTGGATATTGCGTTAAACGTTACATTACCTAATGTAAATTTAAAGGATTTTTCGACTACAAGCTTTGAACCTTTCAATTGGGTTTCTTTGTTGATTATGTGTGCGTTCTTCCCGCTCTCTCGACTAAAAATTGCTGGCAAAAAAGTGCACCCAATATTTTTGATATTGCTCTCTGCCGGCGTCGGCGTGTTGCTTTTTGGAGTATGCAAAATTCCCGGTTAACTTATTCGTAACAGCTAATCAATAATTAAAATTTATCTCACGTTGCACGTTGTTTGCAGATGTAAAGCATTGTTGTATCATTTTGACAAAATTTGCAATATTATTTGCAAAAAATATGCACAAAAAGTCGAATAAATATTGCAGAATTTTTAATTGTGTGTTATAATTAATCCAATAATGGAGGAAAGGAGGTCTACTGTGGAATTCAAGGATTGTGTAAAATTAGCACGTAAAAAGATGTATCTCAGTCAAGAGATGTTAGCCAAGGAATTGGGCGTAGCTTTTGCTACTGTTAATCGCTGGGAAACAGGTCGTTGTAATCCAAATTATCGTGCTCAAAAGGCGTTCGCTGAATTTTGCAAGGCAAACGAAATTACCTTTGACGAAGAAAGATAGTTTTCTTTACAAATTTTATTATCATTGCTAATATTTTCTAACGCGAAAGGGCAGATTGATTTAGTTCAACCTGCCCTATAATATTGCAAAAATTCAAATTATGAGATATGTAGTATTTTAATAGACGTCGAGTCGTAAACAAAACGTTGATTATCAGTAATTGCAATGCACTCACAATGTTTTTAATTTCTGTAAAGTGCATTACAGACGATTGATTTGCGAAAAGTATTATCGTATTTTGATGTTATCAAACTATCGCGCGCAATACAAAGTTGATAAGGAAAAATACACTAATTCCGTATATTATGGGACTTGTTTGTTTGCCCTTGCCTGCTATCAACATCAACAACATATATACTATAAGCCCAAATCCTAATCCATCAGAAATTGAATAGGACAAAACTGAAATAATTATTATTACAAATGACGTTGTAACAACAATAGGATCTTTCCAATCGATATCTTTCAAATTCGTAAACATCGAAGCGCCAACGCTAACCAATGCAAAAGACGTTACGGGGGTAAGCCCGTTGATAGGTGCAAATAGTGTAAACACGGGATACAATAGTGACGACACAACAAAGAATAATCCTGCCACAATGGTAGCAATACCCGTTTTTGCGCCTACGGAAACACCGATTGACGATTCCGCTAATGTAGTAAGAGTAGAAGTGCCAAATACACCGCATAACAGTGAACCTGTTGCGTCGGCAATCATAACTTTTTTGCCGTCGAGTAGTTGACCGTTTTGATCCAGTACTCCACAGTCCTTTCCAACGGCAATCAACGTACTTGTTGAGTCAAACAGCGTTACAAATACCATCGAAAATATCACCGCATATGCAGATACATTAGTTAACACGTCCGCAAAATCGAAACATTTACCAAAGTTATCAAAAAATGCCGAATAGTTTTCACCAATGCTGGAGTAACTGGAACTAAAAGTAGGCATTCCGTCAATTCCGCATGCGCCTAATATCAAACCTACAACTGCCGTAGTAACCATCGTTATTGCTAACGACAGTTTACCTACCATACCTTTTACTTGCGATAGTGCAAAAGATAGTAGTATCGCACCAAGTCCAAGTAATATTGTTGGATTGTTAAATGATGCTAAAGTTGGTAGTCCGCTATCAAAGTTGATAATTCCGCATCCACGCAAACCTATCATAGCAATAAATGCTCCCAAACTTGCCGATATCGCTCCTTTAAGAGAGTTTGGTATAGCATTCACAATCCATTGACGTAACGGCGTCATTGTGATAACAAAAAATATCACTCCGGAAACGAACGTTAACGTTAATGCTTGCGTCCAAGTAAATGCCATTTTGGATTGTGCGCAAACAGTGTATGCAATGTACGAATTCATGCTCATACCTGCGCATATAACCAATGGGTAGTTACCTACAAACCCCATAATAAAGCAGGCAATAGCCGAGCATAATGCCGTACCGATAAAAATCGCAGTCATGTTAGCACCGTCGATACTTCCCAAAATGCTGGCATTTACGGGCAACATGTAAACCATAGCAAAAAACACAATTACACCTGCGATTAGTTCGCGACCGATAGTCGAACCGCGTTCACTTACGTGAAAATGTCTATCAATTTTCTGTAGTATATTTTTCATGATTTATTTCCTTTACCGATTGATTATTATATCACACCGAAAACAAAAATTCAATACGCAACACAAAAAAAGTACCAAGTAAAACAACTCGGTACTATTTTATGGCTCCCCCAGTTGGACTCGAACCAACGACCCTGCGGTTAACAGCCGCATGCTCTACCTGCTGAGCTATAGAGGAATATTTAGTTTTGCATCTCAATGCTTATGTATCTTACCACTATGGCAAACATTTGTCAATTATTTTTCAACTGTTTTCAAAATATTTTTTTTATAATATTTTAAAGACTTTTCGAACATAAGTCATAGCAAACATCATGACCTTAAAATAGTCAAAAATGATTGCTACAACAAATAAATTACTACAAAATGTTTTGTATATTTTGTTTTTAAGGTGAGAGAAATAATTTAACAATTCCATACGTTGACTTTTTCTAAGTTTATAAGCATTGTAGCAAATCTGCATGCTCTTTGGTATGCCATGGCTAAATATTGTTCAAAGGGGATTTGTCCGTACATGTCGTTATCGTGTCTACCGGGTTTCGATGCAACGCTCAATTCAAACGTAAGAATATCCGTAAAGTGCAAATTGTACAACCGTTCGGCGATATTTTGCCAATTTGCTATTCCGTCAAACGGTAACAAGTGCAAATCGTCTAACCAGGTTGTTTCACCATTAAAATCACTAATACCTAAATTGTCGTTCAAGTGAGTGCAAATTAGTTTGTTTCCGTACAATTTTAGTAGATCTTGCGAGTGATTGTAGCACATCTCATGTCCGCTGTCCCAACAAAAACCAACAGATTCTTCTTTCTCGAAGTGGTGCATCAAAGCGTACAAATATTCTTCACCCTCGGTATTTTCAAATGCTATTTTAATTTTCTTACTTTTTGCGTAGTTAATTACCGTTGCGAATCGTTGTAAGCCAATCTCGGTTGGATTGTGTTCGGTAAAGCCAACAAATGCATGAGCAACCAACAAATTAACTTTACATTTCACACAGGTATCTACACAACTTTTTAATTCGTCAATAGCAATTTGCCCTTTTTCTTTGTTGTCTTTCCACATATCTGCTGCTTTGTTCCAAGGGGCATGTATTGATTGAAAATGCAAACCAAGATTTGTTGATACATTCACTAAATTTTCAAAATTCAAATTTTCGTCCCATACCACAAAAAATCCGTCAAACCCAGTTGACTTTAGTAATTCCAATTGTTTTTCATACGAAATTCCGTAGTTAGGAATTAAACCTAAACAAAGTTGTTTGTTCCACATGTTTACCCCTCTTCTTGTTAAATTAACATTACTTATTGTAAAATTCAATGTATGTTTTTATTGCTAAATATTCTCTGCGATACAATCCAAAACGCAATATATTAATACTTCTATATTGTTCGTAACCTTCAAAAATGGATAGTGCATCGTCAATAGACATCCAAACAAACGTTAAACCTTCGTTTTGTTCTGTTTTCGTTAAATGTACTTGTCTATTTTCTTCCAGTACGTTACATATAAAATAGTGGTTGATGTGGTTCATTGTTGCAAATAATTCGTCAATATCCACAAAATTTTCGTTAACTTGGCAAACGACTCCCGTTTCTTCGATAATTTCTCGCTTGCAACAATCTACCAAACTTTCATCATCTTCCACGCCACCGCCCGGAATAATGTATTGATCTTCTTTTTGCTGATAACACATCAAAATTTTATCTTCTTTGATAACTATTCCCCTACATGCATGTCGAACAGTATCAATACGTCCTAAAAAGTCGTCATTCACAATTTTAATAACTCTCATTATTTTCTCTCATAACTATTGATTGAATTTTTGTATTTAGCGTTTTTGATGTTGGCATGTTTGCTTTTTATTGCTTGGAAAATTCGTACAGGGTGAAAGTTTTTAAATATAAATAATTGTAACTCTATCGCAATCAAAGGATACAAACTGTTTACCATTGGTATTATTTGCTTTTTAGTTGCTTATCCAAGATAATTCTAAATATGTTGGAACCGCATTTTGGTGCACGATACTTTTTGTCAAGTTCCGGTCCGCACGAGTGGGAACCTATACCGCTCATTGCAACGTCAATATTTATGTACGTTGCAACAGATTTCTTCAGTTCAAAATTATGCTGTGCTTTTTCAAGTTGTGCCGTTGAGTATGGCAAAACGCTAAATGAAAATGGCTTTTGCGCAGTGATAATCAACAAATTGTCAATTTCTAACTTTGTGCTGTTAAAGTGACTTCCGTTTTCTTGTGGCATTATGTAGTTTTGGAAATTTTGACAAACGGTAGTGTGATATTCACCAAAATCACTTGCTATATGCTTGTCTACGTAACTTTCGTGCGGTCCGTAACCGACGTATCCAAATGATTGATATTGTTTATCGATCGCAAATTCAAATCCGATTCGTGGTAAATAGTCGATGTAGTCGCTAACCTGATAATCCAACTGCAAATCGATGCCGTTTGCAAAAGGAGTTATGGTAATAGTGTAGTGTAACAATGGTTTCAAAGAATTTTTTACAAGTCTTCCGCTATATATCACTGATTTATTAATTTGTTGAACTTCGTCTAAAACTTGTTTGTAGCCTATAAACTTGTCCCACTGATTTTTGATGTTTCTATCGTTGTCAATGTATGCACGGAAAATATTTATTGAAAATGGTTGTTCAAACTTGATTTTGTCAACACCAAGTAATTTTCCGTTATCGTCCATTTGAAACTTTGTTTTTGTAGTGGAATCTACTTCTTGCACTATACATGGTGGTGTAATGGGAGTTTCTTCGCGTTTTCCACCATATATAGCACGTACTTCGTATAAACTACTTTTAACCTTTCTGTCAGGTGTTACGAGCCCATCCACACAAAAGTTGCCGTCGTGTTCCGCTTCGCCAAAATCGCCGCCGTAAAGATATTTAGAACCGACTTTTACAGCGTGATCGCACCATTCCCAAACAAACCCTCCGGCAAAACGGTCGCTTTTGTCGATTTGTTGCCAATAGGCATGCGCGTCACCGCAACTGTTACCCATTGCGTGGGTATATTCACACAAAACGTAGGGTCTCGTTTCCTTTTCGTCTGCAAGATATTCATCAAAGAAACTAATAGGTGCATACATTTTACTAACGAAATCCACTCCGTTTGTGTAGTATTCCGGGTGTCCGTCCCAAATGCTTTCGTAATGAATTGGTCTGTTGTCGTGCGCATGGATGTAATCTGCGCCTGCGTAAAACATCTTTCCATAGCCCGATTCGTTACCAAGCGACCAAATTACCACGCACGAACGGTTTTTATCGCGCTCCAAAAGGTTGATTTCGCGATCTAAAACGCTTTGGTCAAAGATTCCTTTATTCGTATAATCTCGCCATATTTCAAGGTCGTAGCCGCCTTCGCATGTGGCAATACCGTGTGTTTCTACATCTGCTTCGTCCATAACGTAAAAACCAAAATAGTCGCACAGTTGATAAAACTCCGGTCGATTGGGGTAGTGGGACGTTCTTATGGCATTTATGTTTGCCCACTTCATCAATTTTAGGTCCTGAATTATATTTTCCAAGGAAACTGTAGCGCCTGTAATCGGATGACTTTCATGTCGGTTCACGCCTTTTAATTTTTGATGTTTTCCGTTAATTTTGAATATTCCGTTTTTGATTGTGACGGTACGTATCCCAATTTTCTCTAAGATTTTTTCACCATTAGCGGAAAAAACTAAATTATATAAATATGGATGTTCGGCTGACCAAATTTTTGCATTTTTGATCGTAATTTCTATAGATTGTTTAGGCTGAATAGTGCCCTTTTGACGACATATAGAGTAGTCTATTGCAATGTCACTAAGGTTTTTTATTATAACAATTCCGTCATTATTGCAAATATCCGTAGTGATTTTGTAGTCTGTAATATGCTTGTTTGGTCGTTTTAAGAGGTATGCGTTGCGGAAAATACCCGTCCAACGGAATTTATCTTGACATTCTAAGTAACTACCTGCACTCCATTTTACAACAATAACGTCTAACGTATTTATACCTATTGTTAAGTAATTGGTTACGTCAAATTCGTTGGTGGTGTGCGCAATTTGTCCACTGCCCACGTAATTGCCGTTTATGTATACTGCAAAGTAACTGTCTACCCCTTCAAAAACAAGATAATGTTTTTCTGTCGTATCTACAATATCAAAAGTTTTGCGATAGTGGAAAGTCGGGTTTTCATGCGGAACCTTCGGCGGATCAAAAGGAAAAGGATATCTGGTATTTAAATACTGAATTTGGTCGTATCCGTGTAGTTGCAAACAACTTGGTACAATAATTTTATTTGTTGGTTCTGTGTCTAAATCTAAAATCGGGCAAGAATATACGTTTACTTTCCACTCACCATCAAGTGAGGTAAATCTGCTACTTGCTTTTCTATCTATTATATGGTGAGCGTAACAAAACGTGTCCTTTTCGTCAAAAGGTACGTAATAGGCGCGCGGTGGCACTGCATTTTGTCTTTCGTAGGATAAAATTTGTTTCGTAAGGTCGATTTTCATGCCTTGCACTCCTTTGGCTAAAACAAGTCTTAAATTTGTTTAGATATCTATTTTATAACGTGTAAATTGATATTTTTTTTGCGAAACAATTTGTTATGTTATAGCCTTGATTTTTATTCAATTTTTATGGGATAAGAATACAAATAAAATTTTCTTGATAAAATTTGCAACTTTGCAACAATTTATTCGTTTACATTTCTACCGTAGTATTTTGTAAAGGTTGTTGATTTGCTTTTATTTTTTTTTATCATGCTGCGGTAAGCAAAAATAAAGAATATCGTTTCAATAGATACGCACAGCGCCCAAGAGATTGGGTAGGACAAATATAAAGTGTTTAACGTGCGATATTTTGCAAACACGGTGTAAATCCACAAAATACGCACTCCGCACACCGACAAAATTGTAATTATCATAGGTTGTGTGGACTTTCCCATACCTCTCAAAATTCCGCACATAACGTCCATCAAACCGCACAAAAAGTACGTAGTGCCGATAATGGAAAGCCTCAAAAGGCCAAATTCTAACGATTCTTCCACAATGTTTTCGTTTATCAATATGCGTAACAATGGCGCACCGAGTAAGTATGCTCCTATACCCAAAACAAGACCAATTACCGTCACGCATGAAACACAACATAGGCAAATATTCAAAATGCGCTTGTGCTTCTTTGCACCGATATGTTGACCGACAAAGGCAACTGCCGTTTGGTGAAAACTGTTCATGCAAGTGTAAACGTAACCTTCTATATTGTTTGCTGCACCGTTTGCCGTAACAACCAACTCTTCAAAACTGTTAACGCTGGATTGAATTATAACGTTGGAAATGCTAAACATTGCTCCTTGTACACCTGCAGGCAAGCCGATATAAATCATCTTGCCAAGTTGTGCAGGGTAAATTCTCATTTTTTTAAGATCCAATCTGTGCGGCCCTTTTGCTCTTGTTAGTTCAAGTATAACTAAAACGGCAGAAATCAATTGTGATATAATTGTTGCAATGGCAACGCCTTCAACGTCTAATCCGCAAACAAGAACAAAGAACATATTCAAAAACACGTTCGCAATACCTGCAATAACAAGATACATCAATGGTTTGCGAGTGTTTCCTACCGAACGCAAAATCGATGCGCCAAAATTATATACAACATTGAACGGTGCTCCGCAAAAGATAATTCGTATGTAGGTGGTAGATTGATCTATCATGTTGGCAGGTGTATCAAACAACTCCAAAAGCGGTCGTGCAAGCACAAAACCTATCGCACCAAACAAAAGCCCGCCAATTAGTGCCGTCGGAAAGGATGTGTGTACAACTTCGTGCAAGTTCTTTTCGTCGTTCGCACCAAAGTATTTTGCCGTTAAAACTCCTGCACCAACGGATATTCCCATAATCAAGTTTACAATCAAATTGTTCAATGCGTTGGTCGCGCTAACCGCTCCCCCTGCCGTTTCGCTTGCTGTTTTTACAACAATCAAATCGGCTGTGTTAAAAAGAAGTTGCAAAACGCCCGTTGCAATGATGGGCAAAGTGAATAAGAGTATTTGTTTTAGTAAGTTTCCTTGCGTTAAATCCGCCGTTTCTTTTTTGTTTGTAATTGACATATTCTTCCTTATTATCCTTTTGCAAATCCCATCGTGCAAACACTTGCACGTAATATAGACTATGTGATGTTGATTTGCTCAAAAATTCGTAAATCAAGTTTGTTTAGGAAAACACCGCTTTTTAAGAAAAAACGGCATCACAGTATGTAAAACGTCGAAGTCTTGCTTGTATATGCCTTCGGCGCATTCGGACAAAACTTCTTATATCATTATTTATTTATTCGACAAGTAAGTTTAACATTTTAACTAATATTTGTAAAGCGAAAATGTATCCATGTATTAGTACGTATTGGTTGTGTACCGGTCGTCATTGATACAAAATTTTGCAAATCGGTAACATCAAAATCGCTCAAATTACAGTTTTGAAGTCGCAAAATGTTCGAAAGTGTTACATATTTCATTAAAATGTAAATGTTTTTACCAAAATGTAACTACTTGAACTATTTTGAATAAAAATGTATCAAAAATATTTGAATAATATTTGAATTATTTTATTCAAAAATGTTGCATTCTGTCATAATATGTGATATAATCAAGAAAAAAAACAGAGGAGATTTTGATATGGCAAATCAAAATAAAGGCAAAGTAAACGAACAAAAAGCTAACGAACAAACAATTTTCTATTTTGTTGAAGATTTGATGCTTGCGTTATCTTTTAGAAACAATCTTGTTGGTCGAACCTATCTACGAGATTGTATTGTGCAGGTGTGTTTGGAAAACAAACATTCAATCAATTTGACGGAAGAAGTGTACCCAAAAATTGCAGAGCGTTATCAAACCTCATCTGCAAGCGTGTGTAAGGCTATTCGTCATTGTTTGATTACCTGCCAAAACGATGGAAATCTAAAACGTGTAAACAAAATATTTCGCCACGATATTATAGGCAAGGAAGCACCAACCAATGCTGAGTTTGTGGTGACGATGGCGCTACTTATCAAAAGATATATATTCGCACTCAAAAACAAATCTAACAAAGTTACTTATTTTAACTTTTAGTATGTTTTGAGTAACAAAGCAAGTTGTCGATGGTGTAAGATTTGTTTTGATAGTTGTACTAAAAAATACAGTAGACTTTTGGCGATTTAACCATATTGCCAATTTATGTTAGCTGTTTTTTGCTGCTATATAGTGCACTCAACAGTATAATTTACTTTTTTGTTAAATAAATCTGCGTGTTTATATTAATCGGTTTAGTATTTAGAAAAAGAATACTACTTTCATGTTAAGAAAACTGTCCTGCGAGATATCTCGCAGGACAGACAAATAAAACTATTTCAAACTATTATGTGTTGGAGCAAAACTTTCTTCACCGCAACATTTGACATAGAGACTTTTTAGGGTAATGAAACAAATTAGTTTTGTTCGGCAATGGCTTGTTTGATGTATTGGCAAAGATCGTTAACTTCCATATTGTATGCTTGTTTGATGCATTGGTAAACGGCTTCCGCTTTACTGCTACCATGTCCCTTAACGATTGTTTTGTTGGCTCCTAACAAAACTGCTCCGCCGTAGTTGTTGTAGTCCATCAAACCTTTCAAATTCATTACTTCCTTTTTAAGAAGTAGTGCGCCCATTTTAGATACAAAATTGGATGTAAAAGCACGTTTTATCAATTTTAGCATATTCAAACATGCGCCTTCGGTGGATTTTAACAACACGTTTCCGCTAAATCCGTCGGAAACGACAACGTCTACGTTGCCATCTAATACTTCTCTACCTTCCATATTGCCCACAAAGTTTATACCATTTGTCTTTTCCAATAATGGGTAGGTATCTTTTGCAAGTTGATTTCCCTTTTCCGCTTCGGCTCCGATATTAAGTAGCGCAACACGTGGATTTTTAACTCCGTGAGCTTTTTGCATGTACAAACTTCCCATCAAAGCAAACTGTTGCAAGTTGATAGGATCGCAGTCTACGTTTGCGCCGCTATCGCAAATGCACACCAATCCATTTTTGACGGTAGGCATAATTGGACAAAATGCCGGACGTTTAACGCCTTTGATACGTCCAATACGCAAAACCGCACCAGCCAAAAGTGCACCTGTTGAACCAAGACTTACAAGCGCACGAGCCGAGTCGTCATTTTTTAGTAATTCAAACGCCTTGTACATGGAACTTTCTTTCTTTGTTTTGATTGCTTCGGTTGGTTTATCGTGGCAAGTGATAACGTCCGGTGCGTGCAAAATGGTCAAACGCTCCTTGTCGTATTGTTTATCGGCAAAATAGTTCTCAATTTCTTCTTGATTGCCTACAAGAACGATTTCTACGTCCGTCAAGTTTTGTAAAGCTTTTAAAGTGCCTTCAAAGTTAACCAACGGGCTGTTGTCGCCACCGTAAGCATCAACGATAATTTTAATCATTGTTTTCTCCTAAAAGTTATATTTGGTGATTATTCACTTGATATTATTTTAACAGTCAACGCAAAATTAGTCAATACTATAAGTGTTTTTCCATCAAAGTTTATCAAAACTTTATCGATTTATCTTGTTGATAAACGGCTTTTGTAATACATTCATCGAAATACATTTTCCGTAGTGCAACGATACGTCAAGTCCTACAAATTTCTAAAAACGGTGGTTTTTATTAAGTTAAATAATCTAAGACGTTGCAATTTGTATGTTTCTATCAATTTTTATAAAAAATTCCTATCAGAATATTTAATATTTGTTTACAATCGAAATAAAAAGTGGTAAAATATACTCACGTTAACGTGGCAGCTATGTGTTGCCGCTATACAAAGAGGAGTGAATCTATGGTACAAGTTTTACCTGTAACAACCAAAAAACAACGCAAACAATTTGTTGAACTTCCACTAAAAATGTACAAAAACAATCCGTATTACGTTCCGTCTCTATATTCGGAAGAAATGGCAATGTTCAAAGACGATTTTACTTACAACGACCAATCTAAGTCGGCATTTTTCTTGGCATATAAGGATGGCGAAGTGGTAGGACGTATTCATGGTATTTGGCAAATTGCCGCTAATGAAAAGTGGGGACAATCGCGTGTGCGTTTTACTCGTTTTGAAAGCATCAACGACCAAGAAGTTGCCAACGCATTGTTATCTGCCGTTGAAGAGTGGGGTAAATCTTTGGGAATGAAAGAAATTGTAGGTCCTTTGGGCTATTCCGATATGGAACGCGAAGGTCTTTTGGTAGAAGGTTTCGATCAGCTTTCCACCTTTGAAGAAAACTACAACTTCGATTATTACCAAACTTTGATTGAAAACTATGGCTATCAAAAGGACGTCGATTGGACTGGTAATAAACTCTACCTTCCCGAAGGTGGAATAGATCCTAAAATCAAAGAGATTTCCGACAAAATGTTGGAAAAGTACAACTTGCATTTTTGCACAGAACCAAACAAACGTAAAATGCTCAAAAAGTACGTTGATAAAATTTTCGACATTTGGGAAGATACATATTCCAAAATTTACGGCACGGTACCGTTTAGCAGAAAGATAATCAAGGGTGTGTACGATCAATTTGTTTTGATGGTAAAAACAAAGTATCTTCCGCTTATTTTGGATGAAAATGACAATATAGTATCTTTTGGTGTCGTATTCCCGTCTCTTTCCAAAGCAATGCAAAAGTCCGGTGGTCGCTTGACAATACCTTGTATTTTCCGTGTGCTAAAAGCAATCAACAAGCCCGAAGTCTTGGACGTTGCACTTATCGGCGTTGTTGACGAATATAAAAACAAAGGCATTAATGCCGCTATTTTGTACCGCTTGCTAACTTTGATGCAAGAAGTCGACCACGTGGAAAGCAATTTGATGTTGGAACACAACAATCCAATTCAAAACATGCTAAAGTATTTTGACGCACCGCAACACAAACGTCACCGTTGTTATATCAAGCAATTAGACCAACAATAGTGTTACCAAATATTGGTAAATTGTTTTTCGTTTAATTGATATTATAAACTGCAAAAAATAAATATTATGCCATTTGGCAAAATATTTGTAAGACTATCATTTTGCTACAAATACTTTCATTTTGGCGATTGAAGTGTAACGTTTTGATGCTTTTGATTGCGTGCAAAACAAACACTTCTTGTTTTTAGGTGATAGTTTCGCAAATCAAACATTTCCTAAAACGGCCCTTAAAACGTACTTGTGAAGATTGTTTTCTTTGCAGTCATTTTTAAGGGCTGTTTTTGATGTAATGAGTCATTTGTAGTAAATAACAAAATTGTCAATTGGCAGGTACTGCATTACAGTTTATTTACAAAACTATATGAAATTTAGTTTTTTGCGTAAGATACTCAATCTTTTTATGCAATGCAACATATTTCTATTAAAGAGAGCAGATATTTTTGCAAAAACATTAAACTTTTATTTACTGTTTATCAAATGTTTACTTTTCTTTAATATAATAACGTCAAATTTGGTTTTTGTTAGGAAAAATGTCATTGGGCAACAGAAGGAGATAATAATGGTAGAAATCAAACAGGTAACAACCAAAAAACAACGCAAACAATTTGTTGAGTTTCCGTTAAAATTATACAAAAATAATCCCAATTTCGTTCCGCCACTTTATGGTGATGAAATGGCGATTTTCAAAAGCGACTACGTCTATAACGAGCAAGTCAAGTCTGTTTTCTTTTTAGCATACGACGAGCAAGGCAAAGTGGTAGGACGTATTCAAGGTATTTTGCAAATGGCAGCCAATCAAAAATGGTCTCAAACACGTATACGTTTTACCCGTTTTGATGCTATCAACAGTCAAGAAGTAGCTAATGCTTTGTTTGATGCCGTGGAAACGTGGGGTAAGTCACTTGGTATGACGGAAATTGTAGGACCGCTCGGTTACTCCGATTTGGAGCGTGAAGGATTGCTTATCGAAGGTTTTGAATATCTTGCTACATTCGAGGAGCAATATAACTACGACTACTATCAAACACTCATTGAAAACTATGGTTACCAAAAGGAAGTCGATTGGATTGAACACCAAGTTCGTATGCCTGTCGATAGAGACAAAGATATTCATCGTCTAAAAAACTTAAGCGGTCGCATGTTGCAAAAATATAATTTGCATTTTGGATCGGCAAAAAACACTAACGAGTTTGTCAAAAAGTATGCCGACCAAATCTTTCGCGTTTGGGATGAAGCATATTCTCAAATTTACGGTTGTGTTCCATTTACTGACAACCTAAAAAAACACATGCTCAAACAATTCAAAATGGTAATTGATATGCGTTTTATTCAGGTTGTTTTGGATGAGAACGAACAAATTGTTGCTTTTGGCTTTGGTTTTCCGTCTATTGCAAAAGCTGTGCAAAAATCCGGTGGACGTTTAACTATTCCTTGTTTAATTCGTTTGTTAAATGCGATAAAGCACCCCAAAGTGTTGGATTTGGCAATCGTTGGTGTTGTCGATCAATATCGCAACAAGGGCGTTAGCATGGCGCTGTTTGCTATGTTTGAAACCATGTTTAGTTTTGGTCTCGAATACATGGAAACTAACCTAAATTTGGAAGAAAACTATTCCATTTTGAACATTTGGAAATCATTTGATACCAAGCAACATAAACGTCGTCGTTGCTACGTTAAACAACTCGATCAGGCAGACCAAAAGTAATTTATTTGCGATTTTTTTTGATTTGTAAAACACTCGATATTTTATTGCTAAATCAAAAGAATAGATCTCGTATTTAGCTTACCATAAAGTAATATTGCTTTGATGTGAACCTAAAAGTTTAGACAAATAATATTGGAACTGCTGTGAATTATAAAAGTTAAAAAAATAGTATAATTAAATTTCTTGTAAATGAGTTCGGTATTGTACATCCGGACTCATTTTCAATTAAATTCATTTTTTTTTGGGGGTTGAAAAAGCAATAACGTATCAATAAATGCAAAAACTGTGCCGGTTGAAAAATGTTTATTTTCTTCTTGACATACACGAACAAATGTTCTAAAATATAGGTAAATGTAAAGATTTATCAAATGGATAAAAGGGGTTTGTAATGGACGTACTGCATTGTGATTTGAACAATTTTTATGCCGCTGTCGAGCAATCGTTAAATCCTGATTTAAAGGGCAAAGCAATTGCTGTATCAGGCAATCCGCAAACGCGTAGCGGGATTATTCTTGCCAAAAACACTCTTGCAAAAAGTATGGGCGTACAAACGGGCGAGACCATTTGGCAAGCCAAAAATAAGTGTCCTAATTTGGTGTGCGTGTTGCCACATTTCGAATGCTACGTGCATTTTTCTAAAGCAGTGCGCAAAATTTATGAACAGTACACCGACAAGGTTGAAGGCTTTGGATTGGACGAGTGTTGGTTGGACGTTACTGATAGTAAAATCTTTGGTACTCCATTTGAGATTGCCGAAAAAATCCGCAATCAAGTGCGACAAGAAACAGGTCTTACAATATCTGTAGGCGTATCGTTTACAAAAACGTTTGCAAAACTTGGTAGCGATATCAAAAAACCCGATGCTACAACGGAAATCAATCGTCAAAACTATAAACAAATTGTTTGGCAGTTGCCGGTACAAGATATGCTTTTTATAGGCAAACACACTCAAAATAAATTAAACAGAATGGGGATTTTTACCTTGGGACAGCTTGCCAATGCCAGCACCGAAGCCATCAAAAAAACTTTTGGTGTTGTTGGCGAGCGTATGCAACAAAGTGCCCGTGGCGAAGATGTCGAGCCTGTGCGCAACTGTGACGTTCAGCGAGAAATCAAGAGCGTATCTCACGGCATAACCACTTTGCGTGATATGGAAACCTTTCGGGATGCCTATCAAGTTATTGAGTTTTTGTCCGATATGGTTGCAACGCGATTGCGTAGATATGGATTTTTCGGCAAAGTGGTGCATTTGGATATCCGTCGAAACGACCTTACGCACGAAAGCAGACAATGTCAAATTCAACCTACAAACAAATCTACCGACATTTACCGTATTGCTTGTAAGTTGATAAAAGATATGTGGAAAAAGTCTGCCGATTTGCCTTTGCGCTCGTTAACGGTTGGCGTGAGTAGTTTGTGTGACGTTGGTGGTACAATGCAACTGGGAATATTCGACGAAAACGACCAGCGTGCTTTACAGTTGGAATTGTCTGTTGACCAAATTCGCAAAAAATACGGGTTTGGCGCTATCAAAAAAGCAAGTATGCTCAACTGCGACTTGGTAACGGACAAAATGTTTTCCGAAGAAGATTTATTGCCTTTCAAAAGGTAATAAAATAGGTTCTTCCGTAAAAGTCGGGTTAAGATTGTTTTGCTCCAATATTTGACGTATAGCTAACATAAAACGTCCTAAAAGCTATTTTGCCTTTAGGACGTTTTTAATTATACTGTTATTCTAAATAGTTTTCGCGTAGTTTCGCAATGTCTGTTTGTGTAACACCGCATGCAGCGATAAAGTTATCAACGTTGCCGTATTGCTGTTCAATTTCCGTCCAAAACGACTGCAAATAACTTTCTTTTACTGACAACATTCCCTGTATCAAAGAAATTTGTTCATTGTCAAGTGTTCCACGTATTTTAGACATTACCATATCTAAAAAGGGTTTATTTTGTTCGTTTGTTAACATGTAGTCGGCAAGTATTTGTTCTTTGCTTGCGCCAAGACAATGCAAAAGCAGTGCAGTGCAGGTGCCGACGCGATCTTTACCTGCGGAACAGTGCCAAAGCGTGGCGCCGTCTATCGGATTGTTTGCAAGCAATTTCAAAAAGGAACCATACCCAACGAGACTTACTTGTTGATTTACAAACATACGGTACAATATTTCCAAGTGGCATTTGGGATCTTCCCCGCGAGCTTGCATACGCGCTATGCCGGCTTGTAGCATTTCACCTATTTCTTCTCCGCTGGATTTTTCGTAGGTGATGCCAA
>CAYOKR010000018.1:0-27139 GCA_964404625.1 uncultured Oscillospiraceae bacterium
CTCGTGAACAGCTTACTTATTTTACTATACTATCTCTTTTGTGTCAACTGATTTTTGACAAATTTTTATATTATTTTTTTGACATTTTTTTGCACGCAAATTGTTGCGCCAAAAAACAATAGAACAGTATTTTTATAATGTTTTAACCTTTTTTGAAACAGCATACAACACTTATAAAATCAGCGACTTTACCGCCACTTACGTTTATTCTTTGCCAAACGGGAAAATTGCAAAATCGTTGACACCTTCGCGCACATATTATATAATGTTAAAAAATGCACAAAAACTGTAGTGCAATTTAACAAGAGATATTTTTACGCTATCACATACGTACGATAGTTCCAAGCAGCGCTTGCTAAAAACAGCGTACATTACACCGCTTACAACTACAATAGATAACAAAAATGCAAATACGTGTTGCGATTTTGGTAACATTTATGTCAAGTATACATATCAAGCAAACCCAAAAACAGCAATTTTGTAAATCCATTTGTTGACGCAAAATCTAATTAAAAATAAAGCAAATCGATTAGCGATACAGTTGTCAAACAAACAAACTATCAATCGGTTATCTTATCACAAAATTCAGTTACAATATCACAAAGGAGGTGCGGTATGGCAGTTGTTGAAACAAAACATACTTTGGCGGCAATTGAAAAAATCAAAAAAGAGATATCTACTTTTATGAAGTTGGTGCGCACGATTAGTATGGCGTTCTTTTCTGTGTATTACATCTACCTTATTTATTCCAATATCGCATCCATTCCACACGTAATTGCCTACGTAATTCTTTTCGGTGTTGTGATAACGTCCTTTGTTGTGGAGCAATCACTAAAAGCAACGACGGACGACACGCGCAAAAACAAACGTCAAAAGGTGGAAAAACGGCGTAAAATTGGCATTATCACCAAGGCGCTGAAGTATTTAGCGAAGTGCATCACCGTGGGATTTGCCTTGTACGCAACATTATCCAATGCGGAACATACCGAGTGGGATTTGATAATGGACGTGGTATCGTGTGTTATTTTGGCAATTTCCGTGTTGGCGGAATTTGTAACGTCCATCATCAACAGATATATCGATTATCTAAAAATCGGGTTTGGTATGGACTACGAAGAAAGCTCCATTGTAACCAATTTTATGAAGTTTTTTGGTGGAAAGCAGGCAAAAGCTAACGCATCGGAAACGGAACTACTAAATTTGCAACAAGAAAGCCGTTACACATTGCAGGAAGAAAACATTCGCCAAATGCTAAAAGACGAGGCGCAACGCATGGCGGAAGAACGCAATGAACGACTGTCGCGTCGAATTGAAGCAAACGAACTGCTGATTGCTCGATTGAAAGGCAAAAAACTATCTAAAAAGCAAAAATCCGCCATCGAAAACAAATACGCAAAGTTGTGCGACGAATCTTTAATCGTGATGGACGAACCCAAAAAACTTGCAAGGCAGTTAGAATTTGCACAAGAATTGATTAGCGACCTTTCCGCAGAAGAAAACGTCGACCTTGTGCAAGATTTTTTGATACTGGTAAGCAGTTACATAACGGAGCAATTTGTAGACATATCTCGCCAAGCGATTGCCGATGCGGTTGCCGTGTTGACGTATTTTATAGATACCGTTAGAGACACTCCGGAACATCTTGCAAACATAGAACACGTAGATACCGTTTTTGTGGCAAGTTTGTGGTTCAAAAAATACAAAAAGGAATGGAAAAAGTTTGTTGCTTGGCAAAAGAAAAACAAGCAACAGTTAGGTGACTAAAATATGCACTTTGGCAAATGGATAAAAAGAGAAATTGCAGAAACAAAACTACTACTTCGTAGTGTGCCGGCAAGCGTTGTTACGTTGTTTGTAGTTAGTGTTATCTGTATGAATATTTTGGCAAACAAAACGCTATTACAACTGGATTGGATTGCGTTAGACGGCGGTGTGTTGATATCATGGTTATCCTTTCTGTGCATGGACATCATCACAAAACACTTTGGTCCAAAGGCATCAAACAAAATATCTATTTTGGCGGTAATAGTAAATTTACTTACCTGTTTGATATTTTACGTGGTAAGCGTGATACCTTCTAACGCAAAAGACTACACCGAGCTTAACACCATTTTGGGTGGCACCTGGTTTATTTTGGTAGGTAGCACCATTGCGTTTATCGTGTCGTCACTAATGAACAACACGTTAAACCACCTAATAGGTAAATGTTTCAAAAACAATCCCGACGGAAAGGTTGCCTATGCATTTCGCACCTACGTATCGACCTTTTTAGGACAATTTTTTGATAATTTGATATTTTCCGTTATCGTGTTTATGGGATTTGCGCCCATATTTTGGGACGGATTTTGTTGGACGTTGTTGCAATGCGTTAGCTGTGCATTGACGGGCGCAATCGTCGAATTGCTGTTAGAAGTGGTATTTTCGCCCATTGGGTACAAAATTACTATCCGTTGGAAAAATGAAGGCGTAGGCAAAGAATATTTAGATTATGTATCAAAGGAAAACGCACAATGAAAGTTTTGATCACAGGAACGTCCCAAGGAATAGGCAAGGCAATAGCACTACAGTTTTTGCAAAACGGACACGATGTTATAGGCATCGACAGGCAACCAAGTTGCATCACTAATGCAAAATATCTGCACTATCAAACGGACGTGCGCGACTACGACAATTTGCCACAAATTGATGACGTTGAAATTCTTGTAAACAACGCCGGTACACAAAACGAAAACGACATCGACGTCAACCTGAAGGCGCTGTTGCACATCACGGAAAAATATGCAATTCAGCCGAAGATAAAATCGATACTGAATATCGGTTCAGCAAGCGCTCATACCGGTTCGGAATTTGCCGAATACTGCGCAAGCAAAGGCGGAGTGCTTTCCTACACCAAAAACGTGGCAATTCGCATTGCAAAATACGGCGCGACGTGTAACAGTCTTGACCCGGGCGGGGTGCTTACGCCATTGAACGATTGTGTGATAAACGACAAACAACTGTGGGAGCAAATTATGGACGAAACACCATTAAAACGCTGGGCGACCGTGGAAGAAATTGCAGAGTGGGCGTATTTTTTAACGGTAACAAACAAGTTTTGCACCGGTCAAAACATTTTGGTGGACGGTGGCGAAAGCATCAACTACCACTTTGTTTGGAAAGACTAAAAAATAAACGTAAATCGAATTGGAATATTTGGAAAAATATATTTTTTAAGTTAAAAATAGCCATAAATCATAACAAGATAATTGTAGAAATATTTTTTAAGTTAAAAATCGATACATTTTTAGTAAAACCAAATATCATCCGTTACAAATTTATTTGGAATCATTTGTTCTTTACTCGTCCCAAACAACCCATAGTCAATGCAAAAAGCAGAAAAGAAATCAATACACTAAATTGACGTGTTATAAGTAAAATTGATATATTGTTAAGAAGAAATTATTTACGACATAAAGAAATGCGTGGCAAAATCGTCACGCATTTTTGTTTAAGTCTACGTTAAACGTTGGGCAGTTTCGCAAATATCAAGTATTACTTTTTTTGCAAAAAAACAAATAAGATAGGTTACTTTGACAATGTTTTTAGATAGCATATTCCTTATCTTGTGTATTTCAGCGTTTAATATAGAACGTTTAGTTTTTCTACTTTTGACACAAATCTTACACTTAAATATTATAAAAGTTGCTATTTAATGCTTGATTTGTTGCAATCTGGTGCTAATTCGATTGTCTATTTGTTTGCGCTTTGTTGTTCGACTGTGAAGGTTTGCATTGTTTTATCCAACACGTCCAAACAAGCGCCGATGCTTTCGTCGTCGATTATACCCTTTAGCAATTCGGCAAGTTTGCGACGTTTGTCGTCGACGGAAATGTTTAGGCGGTATATCTCCGTGGCGTTTGTGCAAACAAGTTTTACCGACGCGACAAAATCACTCAACGAAAGTTGCTTATCTAACAATTTTTGACGCAAACTGCCAAAATACAAAAGTTGGGTGTAGAATGCGCCAAATAAATCGTCCTTTAGAATGCTTTTCATACTTTTGCCGGAAAGAGACGATACAAATTTGAAAATAACAGTTGCAAGGGCGCCGATAGTTGCTCCACTAACTGCGCAATCAATAATTGTTGCGAATGTCAGTTCGGCAATTTTTTGAACCCAAAATTCATCGAACACTGCGCAGACCATTCCAAAAATAAAGGGCAAGACCACTGCAAAATCAAATTTGTGCAGTACGTCCACGTCCACTTTGTTTACAAACAGCTTTTTGCACATTTGCGTTACGATGCAGGTTACCACAGCGTATGCCAAAAAGTAGGCGTTGTCGCAGTTTTTGATAAAACTAAACAGCGACTGAATGAAAGTTTCAAAATCCATTTGTGTAATTCTCCTTTTGAGTTGCGTGCAATTTTATTTGCGCGCTTTTTGTTTTTCACCATAAAATGCAGTTTAATAGCACTATTTACGCCGTTTAAGGTGAGCTTTGTTACACTATCCCGATTTTTACTTTACAGTTTTGCAAAACTTGGCACGTTTCAAAACGATACGTCGCTTCGGTTACAACCTATCGTTAGTTTTGCAATAACTGTGTTTTGTCACGAAAATGCACAATGTTTTACGTATACGAATGATTTATCGCAATACGCGAAACAATATTTTGCAACACACAGTTTTTGACGTACGGAACGCTTTGAGACAACAAAAAAGCGTCCGATTGGTTCGTGACGCTTATATTGTATAACGAGATATTCAATTTTGCAAATTAACGTGTCAGCAATTTTGTTGCAAATTCGATTCGTATATTATAACCCGTGTGATGTTGATTTGCTCAAAAATTCGCAAATTAAGTTTGTTTACACAAACACCGCTTTTTAAAAATCGGCATCACAGTATGTAAAACATCGAAGTTTTGCTTGTATATGTCTTCGACGCATTCGGACAAAACTTCTTGTACTATACTATCAACTATACAGTGGTATTTTTATTCATTGTAGACCATGCAAAAAAACTTATTGTGCAATAATTTAAGATAGCGTATGCAAAAGAATAAGGATGTTCTTGAAAAATAAGAGCATCCTTTTGATTTTTAACTCAATAAATTTTTATACAAAAATCAAGTGTTCCAGTCGAGATCGTCGTCGTCCTTTCCGGCAATTTTGCGGATGATACGAATCAATGCATACAACCCGATAACAATCCACACGTTAAGTATCAAGCAAGCAATCATAAAGCCAATGGCAACAAACAGCGAAACTCGAGCGGCAACACGTGCGCCGTCTTCCTGCCAATCGTGCCATTCTTCCACGTAGTAGTCAACATCGGGAGAAAAAATGTGATGTTCGGTGTGGTCGTAGTAGGTTTCGTAACCGCCACCATAGTAAGTACGGTGAAACAACGGTGTGTAGCTAAAGTAGTTGATAGACATTATCGCAACACCCAAAAACGTGATAATCATTGTGTAGGTGGAGGTATCGAAGTTGTCGTCTTGAAGCAAAGCGGTCATACCACCGGCGCACACTAACGCGATAAGACAATATACTGTAAAAATTACGATCGCAAAAAATTTGATTTTGGAAAGCCACGTCAAAATTGTTCGCAACAGAAGTAGATTGATTAGATATAAAAATATAAACACGATTGGAACGACTAAAATTGCATTAAAGTCGAATCCGCTCAAAATTTTGTCGATAATAAACATTTTGCATTCTCCAGTTTGTTATGTGTATATTATATGACTAACAGGAAAAGTTGTCAACGATATATTTGATTGAAAATTATTTTGATTTGTTTTGCAACACGACATATCTGCACGATTATACAAATACGCATACAATACATAGTACAATACGATGGGATGTTGTGTTACACCGCCCTACAATACAAATATCGTAATAATACAAGATTAATGAAAATATGTTTTTGATTAAAATGATGATGCAAATCTAAGTGTTAATGTATTTAGTTTTAGGACCACAATGTGTGGGCGATTGCTAATCGCCCCTACCGTTATTAAAACAATGTTCACAAGTATTTTAGATAACCAGAGTGTCAACGTCAAAAATGTAATCAATAATTATTACACCGCCCGAGATTCTGCGATGGTCATAACCATCGCACTGCTTCACAGTTCGACTACGCCCAGAATGACGGGCGGAATATTGTAAAATAATTGTTTATGATGTTTCTCAATCAAATATATTAAAAGCAAAAACAATCGGCAGTTTAACACTACCGATTGTTTTTATAGAACATTTTTACATTACACAATCTAATTGTTATCAAAAATGTCACAAAATTTGCAATACGTATGCAAAAATTTTGTCAACTTGCAGATTTAAGTTGCAATGTTAACGGTGTTTTGCCTTCCACAACGTCGCGCGTTACGTGAGCAATTTGCGGTTCTTTTACGTTTGGCGCAATATACATGCAATCCAACATCAAGTTTTCCAAAACGCTGCGCAATCCACGTGCACCCGTTTTTAGTGCGATTGATTTTTCCGCAATGGCGCAAAGTGCGTCGTCGTCCACAAGCAAATCTACTTTGTCCAGCGCAAGCAGGTGTTGATATTGTTTTACCAAGGCATTTTTTGGTTGTGTAAGTATCTTTACAAGCGCTTCTTCGCCAAGGGGAGCAAGCCCCACGATGATAGGCAAACGACCTACAAATTCAGGAATAAGCCCGAATTTGATAAAATCTTGCGGTTGAATTTGTTTGGCAAGTTGCGAATAGTCCACTTCGTTAGCGCTTTTGATTTGGTTACCAAAACCAAGTCCGCCACCCACTTGGCGTTTTTCGATAATTTTGTCCAATCCAACAAACGCACCGCCGCAAATAAACAAAATATTTGTGGTATCAATGGGAATCGTTTCCGCTTGGGGATGTTTTCTGCCACCTTGGGGCGGAACGTTGGCAACGGTGCTTTCGATAATTTTTAACAACGCTTGTTGCACGCCTTCTCCGGAAACGTCACGTGTTATAGACACGTTTTCGCTCTTTTTGGCAATTTTGTCTATTTCGTCGATGTAGATAATACCCATTTCCGCGCGCTCCACGTCGTAGTCCGCAGCTTGAATAAGTTTTAGAAGGATGTTTTCCACGTCTTCACCGACATAGCCTGCTTCCGTCAAAGTGGTAGCGTCGGCAACGGCAAAGGGAACGTCCAAAATTTTGGCAAGCGTTTTTGCCAACAACGTTTTGCCACAGCCCGTCGGTCCAAGCATCAAAATGTTGCTTTTTTCCAATTCGACGTCGGCAATTTTGTTTTTGTTCAAAATACGTTTGTAATGGTTATACACGGCAACGGAAAGGGTGCGCTTTGCATCTTCTTGACCAACGACGTGTTTGTCCAGTTCCGCATGAATTTCACTTGGAGCAAGCAATTTAAACTTTGGTTGTTTCTTTTTGGCTTGTTTTTCCTCTGCTTTGATGTAGTCGGCGCAAAGTTTCACGCACTCATCGCAAATGCAAACGCCCGTGGCGGACGACAACATTTTACCTACTTCTTCTTCACTTCTGCCACAAAATGCACAGTATTGAATCATTTTTACTCCTTACTTACGTTTTGTAAATACTTGGTCAATCAAACCATACTCCAACGCTTCTTGAGCAGTCAAATAGTTGTCGCGTTCGGTGTCATGTTCCACAACGGAAACGTCCTTGCCTGTGTTTTCCGCAAGAATACGATTAAGTTTGTTTTTGGTTCTTAACAGTTGTTGCGTTTGGATAGCAACGTCCGTTGCTTGTCCTCTTGCGCCACCCAACACTTGATGAATCATAATTTCCGCATTGGGCAATGCGTAACGCTTACCTTTGGTACCGCTAGACAGCAAAAATGCACCCATGCTTGCAGCCATACCAACGCAAATTGTTGCAACATCGCAACGAATGTAGTTCATTGTGTCGTAGATTGCCATACCCGCCGTAACACTACCGCCGGGCGAATTGATGTAGATAGAAATATCTTTGGTGGGGTCTTTCGACTCCAAATATATTAGTTGCGCAACAACCAAATTGGCAACTTCGTCAGTAATCTCGCCGGAAAGAAAAATAATTCGATCTTCCAAAATACGAGAAAATATATCGTAACTTCGTTCGCCTTTGTCTGTGGAATCCACCACCATGGGAATAAGCGCCATTATATTTTTACCTCCCCTTAAAAAACACGTCGGACAAAAACCTGTTGCCCGACGTTATTTGTTGTTTTTGTTATGCTATTGTATTTTCGCTCTTTAAGAATGCCAAAAGTTTTTCGGTGATAACTTGGTTTTCGAAGTAAGCGATTTCACCTTCGCCAAGTGTTGCAGTAAACTCGTCTACAGGCTTGCCGATGCGTTCTGCATATTCGGCAATCTTTTTGTTAACATCCTTTTTGGGAGCCTTAATCTTTTCTGCCTTTACGATTTCTTCAAACACAAGTCTTGTGTGAACAGCCTTTTGCGCACGATCTTTGTAGTTTGCACGAAGGTCGTCCATTGTAGAATTGGTGTATTTGAAGTAGCTGTCGATATCCAAACCTTGGTACATGAGTTGATATTTGAAATCTTCGATGTATTGGTCGATTTGTTCTTCTACCATTTCGTTAGGAATATCGATAACTGTGTTTTCTACAACGGTTTGAATCAGTGTATCTTCGTCCTTTTCCTTAGCGGTTTTTTCTGCTTGAGCTGTGAGAGTCTTTTTGATATCTGCTTTGTAAGCCTTCAATGTATCAAATTCGCTAACGTCCTTTGCAAAATCGTCGTCAAGAGCGGGCAACTCTTTTACGGAAATACCATTGATTGTGCAAGTGAACACTGCAGGTTTGCCTGCAAGATTTTCTGCATGATATTCAGCAGGGAAAGTAACGTTGATATCTTTTGTTTCGCCAATGTTCATACCGATAAGTTGTTCTTCGAAACCTTCGATAAAGGTATGAGAGCCGATAACAAGTGTTTGAGCTTGTGCTGTACCGCCTTCGAAAGCAACGCCGTCTACAGTGCCTGCATAGTCAAGGTTAACTTGGTCGCCATCGGCAACTGCACGGTCAGTAACGTCTACGTATCTTGCGTTACGTTCGCGAACCTTTGCAAGTTCGGCATCAACGTCAGCAGCTTTAATTTTTGCGGGAGTGGTTTTAGCAACGGTAAGTCCCTTGTATTCGCCAAGAGTAATTTCCGGACGAACGGTAACAACGATTGCAAAAGCTACGCCCTTGTCGTCAATTTTGATGGACTTGTCGTCGATTGCAGGACGAGCAACGGGTTGTGCCTTTTTATTTTTTGCCAAAAATTGAGAATAATATTCGTTAGCAGCAAGATAGAGTGCGTCTTCGAAGAAAAGACCTTTACCATATCTGTTTTCCAAAACGGATTTAGGAACGTGTCCTTTTCTAAATCCGGGAACACTGTACTTACCCTTATTTTGTTCGTAAGCCTTTTTGTCAAAAGCAGTCCACTCGGTCATATCCATTTTGAAGGTGATTGTAAGTGTATTGTTGCTTCTTTTTGATGTGTATTTCATTTTTGTCCTCCGACATATAATTTACTGCAAAATGTTGGCATATTCCAACAGTTTAGTATTTTAGCATATATAACTAAAAAAAGCAATCGTTTTTGCAATAATCGTGCAACAAATGCACAATTGTACGCAAATTTTACGACAATTTTGCAAAAATAAAATACGTTAAGCAAAGGATAATAAATAAACAGTCAAAAACCGCAACACTCCCGTTGTAGCCATACAAATCTTTTAGCAAAGCAAAAAGTGGCAACAAAATGCCACTTGATAACTTTGGTTCCAATATATTAGAACATAATCAAGAAAATAGAGTTACAACACTGAAGATTCACAAATTACCATATACGTTTTATAGTACAGCAAAGTACCCACATTTTCAACACACCAACGTTACAGCAAGCAAGCGAAGATTGTATTGTTGTTAGCGGTCCTACACCTACAAGATTTGTATCTTACACAAAGCGGTGTAAAAATAACGTAATCGAGCGTAGTCACGACGTACAACCACGCAAACATACAAGAGAAACCTTTGATATACGATAACGTTTGCATGCAAATTGCAATTCCGGTGATATAGAACATCTCATTTTAATATTGCAAGTTTTACCTACGCGCTTTTACAACTGCAACTATAACGGACGTTACAAGTGCAATAGCAAAATCTAACAACACTTGACCGAAACGGAATGTCCCACCCATCAAACTGAACAAAATTAACGACAGCAAACAAAACGTAACACTACCGACTACCGCTTTTGCAACGAATTTTTCGTCGTGCAAGCACAAAATCATAGCAAGTGCAACGGAAACTACCTTTAGCACTTGGTTGATTACAGGCAATGCACTATCGCTAATACCAAACAATTTTGCCAAAAGTGCCAAAATAAGCACGCCAATGCAAGAAAACGCCAACGCAAGCGCACCGGCTTTTACGCCACCAACCAAAATTTGTTTTGAGTTAGACATACAAAAAATCTCCACGATTGGTTAAATTTTATGCGTAGTTTTGCTCTGTTATGCAAAATAGCGAAAAACGTCAATTGGGGCAATGCCAATTTTATGCTTAAAATGATTTGCCTACATCAAGAAAGGCAGATTGCAAATATGTATTTTTTGTTCACAAGGCGTGGCAATAAAAAGTCGTTTACATAGTTATTCCAACCACAATCAATCATTCTTTTGCAGACCGAAGTACCGCACGTCAAATCTAAACAAAACATCAACGATTATGTATCTACGTATATTGTTGGACTTTTTGCTTAAAAAACAAATCATGTTTTAACTTTGAAAAAAAAATCACAGCGTTTGACCTAAAACAAATAATAAAAAACGCACTTTCGAATATTCGAAAATGCGTTGTTCGTTGTTATACACTATAAAAAATAAGTATTTTACCTAACGGTAAAATCTTCGCAAAAACTGTCGTTTTTTTACTTTAAGTATGCAAAAACTATTTAATTTCGTCAACAACTTCGTCTTGAGTTTCGTCCGTTGCGGTAGGTACTGCAGGAGCAGTAACGATAGAGTGAATTGCTCTGGAAGTAAGTTGCATAACTTGTTTGTTTTCGCCAAGACCGGTTGCAATCCAAATGTATTCGTTGTCCATTTCCACGATAGTACCAACGATACCGCCGATTGTCATGATCGTAACACCAACGGCAAGTTTTGATTGCATTTCTTCTTGTTGTTTTTTAGCCTTACGATTAGGAACAATCATCATAACAACCATCAAAGCAATCATTACTGCAAAGATGATCCATACAACAATGTTGCTTCCGCCGGTGCCTTCAGTTCCTGCTTCACCTTCAAAAAAGTTAAGTAAATTGAGTAGCATTAGAGTTATCTCCTTAAATTATTTATCAATTTTATTTGCAAAACGTAGCAAATTTACGTCTAAAATTGCGATGTAAAAACTACTATTAACAATTTTTACCTATTGTATTATATCGTATACACAACAAAATTGCAAGCAGTTAGGCATATTTTGCGACTTTCAACTATTTTTAAGTAATTTTCGACACAAAGCACGCGACAAAAGACGTATCGACACTATTGCAACGATACAAACAACGTTTGTTGCAGACACAAACTGCGTTTTGACTAAATTGCAATATCCAACAAAAACATTAGACAAGCAAACAAAGTAATTGACACACGACTAAATTTACGTCTATTTGCCGTAATATTTTTGATAGAACTCTTTTTTGTAGTCGGCAAAACGGTCTTGTTTGATGGCTTCGCGTGCGCCTTCTACCAATTTTAGCAAAAAGTGGATATTGTGTATGGAAAGTAATTCGCCAGCCAAAATCTCGTTGCAGTTTACAAGATGACGAAGATACGCCTTTGTAAAGTTGCGACAACAGTAGCAACCGCATTCGTCGTCCAATGGAGTAAAATCCGTTTTATACTTGGCATTGCGCACAACAACCTTGCCTTTACTTGTCATTGCAGTGCCGTTACGAGCAATACGTGTGGGCAAAACGCAGTCGAACATATCCACACCACGCTCGATACCTTCCAAAATGTAGTCGGGAGTGCCGACGCCCATAAGGTAGCGAGGCATATCCGTTGGATAATGCGGTTGCAAAACGTCCAACATTTTGTACATAACGTCGCTTGGTTCACCAACGGAAAGACCACCTATAGCAATACCACATTCGGCGTAGTCACGCACGAATTTGACCGACTCTAAACGCAAATCTTCGTAAAAATTGCCTTGAATGATTGGAAAAAGCATTTGTTTTCCATTTTGGTGTGCTTTGGCACATCTATCCAACCAACGGTGAGTACGCATCATTGCTTGTTGAGCATAGCGGTGATCGGAACCATGAGCAGAACATTCGTCAAACGCCATAATTATATCTGCGCCTAATTTTTCTTCCGTTTGCATTACGCTTTCGGGAGTAAACACGTGCTTGCTACCGTCCACGTGAGAGCGAAAAACAACGCCGTCGTCGGTAATTTTGCGCATAGCGCCAAGCGAGAATACCTGAAATCCGCCACTATCCGTCAAGATAGGTTTGTCCCAATGCATAAAATTGTGCAAACCGCCTGCTTGTTCCACGATATCTGCACCGGGGCGCAAATACAGGTGGTAGGTGTTAGACAGCAAAATTTGTGTACCGATTTCCTTTAAGGTGGAAGGCAACAAGCCTTTTACTGTGGCAGCAGTACCAACGGGCATAAAAATGGGCGTTTCTATATCGCCGTGCGGTGTGTGAAAAATACCCGTGCGTGCCCCTGTGTGTTTATCTACGTGTAAAGTTTCGTAACTGAATTGTTTCATTTGAGTCCTTGATTACTTAAAGTTGTTTGGTAAAAACATAAATCTAAAATTTGTACACAAACAACGATTTTTATTGATAAGTTTGTATTAGGTTTTTGTCCGTAATTGATTACGCAAACGCAAAGTTTATTTAGCATATTATCAGTAACAACGACACTCGTTTTTGAGAAATGTGCTATCGCCATTCAATCAACTGCACTAAGCCACGCCTTTAACCGTTAGTTTTGTATCTTTTAATTGCAACATTTGATACAAATTGTAATTTTATATCTATTTATTACCAGTTTGCCGAAAAACCATTGCGTAACAAGTAGCGATTTGCAACGTGTTGTTACGTTTAAATATTTTTTATTTCGCCACGTTGATTTACAGCGATTGCAAGCGACGTTTAGCAAATAAACATTGCGTCCCCAAAGGAGAAAAAGCGGTATTTTTCCTTGACTGCAACGTCGTAGACGGACAATATTTCTTCCCTCGAACAAAGGCAAGATACCAGCATAAGCAAGGTGCTTTGCGGAAGGTGAAAATTGGTTATTAACGCATCGACAACTTTCATTTTGTACGGAGGATAAAGGAATATATCCGTGTTACCGCTCGTTGCCTGAACGATACCGTTTTCATCTACGGCACTTTCCAACGTGCGCACGCTTGTTGTACCTACGCAAATTACGCGACGGCCTTCGGCTTTTGCTTTGTTGATTATATCAGCCGATTGTTGCGATACGGAAAAATACTCGCTGTGCATATGGTGATTTTCTACGTCGTCCACCTTTACAGGACGGAACGTACCAAGTCCAACATGCAACAGAACGTCCACCACTTGCACGCCCTTTTCCTTGCATTTTTGCATAAGTTCGTTGGTAAAATGCAATCCGGCAGTAGGCGCCGCAGCGGAACCGTCCACCTTAGAATACACCGTATTGTAGCGAGATTTGTCCTGCAATTTTTCCGTGATATAAGGAGGCAAGGGCATTTCGCCGATTTTAGAAAGAATATCCTCGAAAACGCCGTCGTAGATAAACTCGACAATGCGACTTCCGTCTTCCCCTACCGATTGTATTTTTGCTTTTAAATTGTCTCCAAAACAAAATACTGCGCCCGGTTTAGCGATACGCCCCGGCTTTAAGATAACTTCCCAATGGGTAAGGTCGATACGTTTTAGTAACAAAAACTCAATTTTACCCCCGGTATGTTCCTTTTGTCCATAGATACGTGCCGGTAAAACTTTAGTATTGTTGATAACAAGCACGTCACCTTTGTTTAGATAGTCCACAACGTCGTAAAAATGCTTGTGCGTTATGCTTTTTTCTTGTCTGTTATACACCAACAACCGAGAATGATCACGTGGCTCAACCGGGTGTTGTGCAATCAATTCTTGCGGTAAAATGTAGTCAAAATCACTCGTCTTCATCTGTATTTGTGCTGTCGTCGTAGATAGACAACATTTGCATGCGTTCCTTTGATAATTTTTTGCCAAGATGTTTGTAGGCGTTTGGCATACAAACACGTCCGCGTGGCGTACGTGCGATAAAACCTAATTGCAACAAATAAGGCTCGTAAACGTCTTCGATTGTTTGCGTATCTTCGCCGGTGGCGGATGCAAGGGTGTCAAGACCTACAGGACCACCGCTAAACTTGTCGATAATAGTTGTAAGAATATTCTTATCTACAGCATCCAAACCAAGTTCGTCAACTTCCATAACCGCCATTGCGTGGTTAGTTACTTGCGTGGTGATTTTTCCGTCGCCGATAACGTCGGCAAAGTCGCGAACACGTTTTAACAATCTGTTTGCAATACGCGGTGTACCACGACTACGACGTGCAATTTCATAAGCGGCTTGGTCTTCGATTTGTGCACCCAACTTTTTGGCGGATTTTTTAACAATCAACGTTAGTTGCTCGGGCGTGTACAAATCAAGCCGCATTTGCACCCCGAAACGGTCTCGTAAGGGGGCAGCCAAATTACCCGCTTTTGTGGTCGCGCCGATAAGAGTAAACTTTTCCAACTTGATGTTTACACTTGTTGCGCTTGGACCTTTACCTACGACAAAATCTAATCGGTAGTCTTCCATGGCGGGGTACAAAATCTCTTCCAAAGAGGATGGCAAACGGTGAATTTCGTCAATAAACAATACTTCGTTCGGTTTAAGTTTGGACAAAATTGCCGACAAATCGAACTTTCCGGGAATTGCCGAACCGCTGGTTATGGTAATAGGCACGCCCATTTCGTTAGCGATGATATGCGCAAGAGTGGTTTTACCCAATCCCGGGGGGCCATACAAAAGTACGTGATCCAAACTTTCGCCACGAGCAAGACTTGCTTTGATGTACACCGACATATTTTGTTTTACTTTGTCCTGACCAACGTAGTCGTCGAAACTTTTGGGACGAAGAACGTTTTCCGTGTCTCGTTCACGTTCCGTCAAGGTGCTGGTAAAAAATTGTTCTTCCATAGTTTGTACCTTTTGATAAATGTAAGAATGGTTTGTTGTTTTTGCACTATCAAACAACGCCAAAATGTGTGTTAAACGTCTACTTTTACGCACATTAACGTCGACTTTTGCTTTTTTGACAATGCAAGTGTTAGTTACGTTATATCTTAGTGCAAGTTAGTTAATTCGAAATGCCATGTTGATAAGTTCTTCTGTTGTGTTTGCACCGAGTTTAGATGCCGCTTCAACAAGTTTTTCCGCATCTTGTTGAGTCTTTCCCAACGAACAAAGCACGGCAACTGCATTTTGCATTTCCCTTGTAAGTGGGTTGTCGGGATGTTGCACGATAGGAACGTCCATTTGTATTTGCGACGCATCAACCATAACCTTTTCTTTAAGTTCCAAAACAAGGCGCTCTGCCGTTTTTTTACCCAAGCCTTTAACTTTGGTCAACTGTTTTGTGTCGCCCGTGTAGATAGCGTAGGCAAGCGTGTTGGAGTCGATACCGGACAAAATAGATTGTGCCACTTTGCAACCGACACCCGATACGGAAATAAGGTTTAAAAACATTGTTTTTTCTTCCAAAGTGCCAAAGCCGAACAGCGAAATACCGTCGTCACGCACCTGCAAATAAGTAAACAATCTTGTTTTTTGCCCTATCGTCAAATTGGCAATAGTGGGTGCCGTTGCGGAAATTTCGTAACCGATGCCGTTTACGTCAACAACCACCGTGCTACCGAGAATTTGGGCAACTTCGCCATGTATATAATTGAACATTTGCGCCTCCTACAAAATGGAAAATTTGTCGCGTAAGCCACCCGTTTGAATATGCGTTAGTGCCACAGCCAAAGCGTCGGCAGCATCGTCCGGGCGGGGAATTTTTGCAAGGTTCAAATAAATGCGAACCATCTCCTGAATTTGCTTTTTGTCCGCTCTGCCGTAACCGGTCATTGCTTGTTTTATCTGCAAAGGGGTGTACTCAAACAGACATCCGCAAGCATGTATTGATGCAAGCAACAACACACCACGCGCATGAGCAACGTTAATACCTGTGGTAATATTAGTGTTAAAAAACAGTTCTTCCGCGGCAATTTCGTCGGGATGATACTTTTCGATAAGTTCCGTAACGCCTTTGTAAATCATGGCAAGGCGAGTGGGGAAGTTTTCGTTTTTAGGTGTGTTGATAACACCGTAGTCCACCACTTGTTTGTTGTTTACGCCGTCGTAGTCGATAACGCCGTAGCCCACAATGGCAAGACCGGGGTCGAAGCCGATAACTCTTTTCATTTGCATACCTACCTAATTGTATATTATACCCCAAGCAATGCCAAAAGTCAACACGGCAACAAACAATATCGCCACGATATTGCCAAAGTAACGACGGTTATTAAAAAATTCGCATTGGAGGATTTGTAAAAAAATTAAACAAACATTGCAAAGAAATTCAATACGTAATTTATCAACCAACAAACACCCATTTGCATAAAGCAGATAATAGCAAGTAGATACCAAACAAACTACTATACTGCTTGCAAAATGTTACAAAATGATGTAATATATTACTACGAGGTATCAAAAATGGCTTTTGACGCATTAAGTTTGTCGGTGCTTGCACAGGAACTGAACGAAACGCTGGTCGGTGGCAAAATCACAAAAATTTACCAACCCGAGCGTGATGAAATTGTGTTGTCTGTGTTCAACAAGCAAACGCACAAATTGCTGATTTCCGCAAACGCCGGCGTAAATAGAATACATCTTACAACAATGCCAACGGACAATCCCAAAATTGCCCCTGCTTTTTGCATGCTTTTGCGTAAGTACGTTATCAATGCTACAATCACAAATATCACACAAATGCCTTACGAACGCGTTTTAGACTTTGCACTTATCGTAACGGACGATCTTGGTTACAAAAAAAATATGCACCTTGTGTTTGAGCTAACGGGAAAGACATCCAACATAATTTTAACGGACGGTAACTACGTTATTTTGGACAGCATTAAACATCTTCCGCAGGATTTGGACGCAAAACGCATAATTATGGCGGGCGCAAAATACCAATTCTTTTTGCCGCAACAAAAAATTGCTCCCTTCGATTTGCCACGCATTCGCGAATATCTTGCAAATTGCAATTTGCCACTACGCAAAACTTTGCCGGATGTATTATTGGGCGTTAGTCAAGCCACTGTAAACGAAATTCTTTGCGGTATCGACGAAAACGACCACACTATCGTTAATCACGCAAAAGTTGTAGATAGAATTGCACAATACAAAGTCAATTTGCAAAGCAAAAAGCCTTGCGTTATCGTAAAAAACGGCACGCCCGTGGACGTTTGTCCGTTTGACTATCAATCAGTAAAAGGCGAACGCGTGTTTTACCACACTCTAAACGAGGCACACGACAATTTTTACTATCTTTTGGACCAATCACAACGGTTCAACAACAAAGCAAAATCGGTAACCACCGTTGTTAAAAATGCAATTTCTCGCACAGAAAAGAAACTTTCTGCGCAACGTCAAAGCGTGTTAGAAGCGGAAAATCGTGAAATCTACCGTCAATACGGCGACCTGATACTTTCCAACATTTGGCGCATAACGGCAAAAAGCACGTCTCTCACCTGCGAAAACTACTTCGACGACAACAATCAAATTACAATTCCGTTAGACGTGCAACTATCGCCTCAACAAAACGCTAATGCCTACTACAAAAAGTATCGCAAACTAAAATCGGCATACGAACATAACATTTTGCTGGTGGAAGAAAACACAAAACTGTTGCAATATTTGCAAACGATCAAACAAAACCTTGCATTTTGCACCAACCAAGACGATTTGGCGCAAATCCGTACAGAATTGGTAGACTTAGGGTTGATAAAGGAAAAAGCAACCGCCAAAAAGCAACAACAATTGTCAGGGAAACCACTTTGCTACAACATTGGCGGTTATCTTGTGTACGTGGGCAAAAATAACGTGCAAAACAATTATATAACATTTAAGCTTGCCAAACCAACCGACATTTGGTTGCACACGCAAAATATACACTCTTCTCACGTGGTGATAGTAAACGACAAAGGGTACGACCTGCCCGATAACGTGATTGTTACGGCGGCAGAAATATGTGCATACTACTCGCAAGCACAAAACGGAAGCAAAATTGCCGTGGACTACACTGCGAAAAGCAATCTAAAAAAACCAAACAAGGCACCGCTTGGATTTGTCGTTTACAACGAATACAACACCATTTTGGTAAATCCCAACCGCCACGTAGAACTGGTAAACCAATAGACCGAATTGAAAAATATATTTTTCGGTAAATTGTCGAACTAAGTGCAACGCTTTGTTACCTATTGCACTTAAAAGTATAATCCACCTTATCACAAAACAAAAGGCACTCATCAACTGAGTGCCTTTTGTTTTGTGATTGATTAAGTTGCAACAATTTGTGGTTATACACAAGAAATATGCCTTCCGCAGCAATCGTTAATTTCAAAATTAGTCTTCGGCGTTGATTTTCTTTGCTTCTTCGATAATTTTGGGAGTTGCTGCAGGTGGAACCATTTCGTATCGAGCAAATTTGAGAGAGTAGCTGCCGCGACCTTGCGTCATGGAGCGAAGGTCTGTTGCGTACTTAAGAACTTCTGCAAGAGGTGCTTCTGCCGTAACGATTTGTTTGCCGTTTACAAGGTCGGTACCCATAATACGTCCACGACGTTTGTTCATGTCGCCCATAACGTCGCCAAGGTAGTTTTCCGGAACGGTGATTTGCAATTCGTAAATAGGCTCAAGCAAAACGGGGTTGGCTTGTTCGCAACCGGACTTGTAAGCAAGGCTTGCTGCCATTTGGTAAGCGATATCCTTGCTATCTACAGGGTGGCTGGAACCGTCAAACAACGTTGCTTTGAGGTCTACCATGGGATATCCTGCCAAAACGCCCTTTGTGATTGCGTTGCGAAGTCCCTTTTCTACCGAAGGAATAAATTGACGAGGAACCGTTCCGCCTACAACTGCGTCTACAAACTCGAAAACGCCGTCGGCTGCGCCCGGTTCGAAGCGAACTTTACAGTGACCGTATTGTCCCGCACCGCCCGATTGCTTTTTGTGTTTACCTTCCGCTTCCACACATTTGCGAATTGTTTCACGATAAGGAATACGAGGATCTGTCAAAACCGCTTCGCAGTTATACTTAGACTTTAGTTTTTTGCACAAAATGTCAAGTTGAGTATCGCCAAGACCGGACAAAATCATTTCGCCTGTTTCGGGATCCTTTGTTACGGTAAATGCGATATCTTCGTCCTTAAGCTTACTCAAGCCGCCAAACACCTTGTCTTCGTCGCCTTTTTTAGCAGCGTAAACAGCGCGAGAGTAAACGGGAGTGGGAAGTTGAATGGGATCCATGTGAACTTCCTTACCTTCGCAAAGAACGTCGCCTGTGCTGGTGTTTGCAAGTTTAGCAAGAGCTGCAATATCGCCTGCGCAAGCACAATCGGTGCCTTCTTGCTTTTTGCCCTTCATAAAGTAAATTTGAGAAATCTTTTCTTGACTATCCGTAGTCATATTCATCAACGTCATACCGCTACGAAGTGTACCGGAGATAACGCGGAAGATGGACAAACGACCTACAAACGGGTCGGCAATGGTTTTGAATACGCGCAAAACAACTTTGCCTTCGCCATCTGCCGGCAAGTATTTAGCGTTGCCAACGCCGTCGTTAACCTTTGTAAGACGGTCGGCACTGGGCATAGAATCAACAATCATATCCATAAGGTTAAACACACCGCGGTTTTGCAATGCAGTACCTGCAACAACCGGGATAGCAGTACCTTGAGCGATACCGTTTGCGATACCCGTTGCAATTTCTTCTTGGGTAAGTTCTTCTCCGTCGAAGAATTTCATCATCAATTCGTCGTCCGTTTCCGCTGCAACTTCTACAAGTTTTTCACGGCAGGATGCAACTTCGTCACGAAGGTCGGCAGGAATATTTTCGTCGATGGTCTTCTCTTTGAAGTTAGCAAAAGTCATATTTACAACGTTTACCGAACCTGTCATTTTGCCATTTTCGATTTGCGGTACTACAACGGGAACAACCTTGGGGAATTTTTCCGTGATGGCTGCCAACGTTTTGGGGAAGGAAGAGTTTTCCTTATCTACACCGTTTACGAAAATGATGGAAGGAATTTTGTGCGCCAAGCAGTACTCAAGGGCTTTTTCCGTACCAACCGTCAACGAACCGGACGCGCTTGTTACGATAACGGCACTATCCGCAGCGGACAACGCCATAAGCATTTCGCTTTCGAAATCGAAGTAACCGGGAACGTCGATAAGGTTGATTTTTATACCTTTGTAGTTGCAATTTGCAACGGCAAGACTAATGGATATTTTGCGAGAAATTTCTTCCGCATCGAAGTCCATTGTTGTGTTACCGTCGTCGGTGCGACCTTGACGGTCGATTGCGCGAGTATTGTACAAAATCGCTTCCGCCAAAGTGGTTTTACCTTCGCCACTGTGACCGATAAGTGCAACGTTTCTAATATCTTTTGCTAAGATTGCCATATTTGTGCTCCTAAAAATAAATTTCGTTAGCGTGTTCTTAATTTTTACACCACTGTAAATTATTATAACTTATTTGAAAGGCAATTTCAATAGCAAACTGAAAAAAACTTGCAAAAATTTTAAAAAAATTATTGCTTTTGATATTGATAAATTAACTGTCAACAGCAATTTAGCTCTATTATACATAAGAAATAGTCCGTTAAATTGCAAAACGTTACAAAAATACGCCATTTATCACATCCATCAAAGTGATAAATGCCGATAAATATTGACAATCAAGTTGCACTCTACTGCAAAAATCTGGTGTATTTTTCCACGAGGTCGCATCCGTTTTGGTCAATCAAAGTGATATCACCGTCGTCGGTGGCGTGCTTTTTGTACTTTTTGCGTAATCTTCGTGCCATACCGTCCAAACTGTCGAAAATCTGCACGTTGGGAAACACTCTTGCAAAGCAGTTTTTGTACAAATTCATAGAAGAGTGTGCAAGTGCTATGCAATCGAACTTGCCATCGAAAGGTGCAGTTATGGTGCGAACGTAATCCACGATATTTTTGACGTTACCAATTTCCGCAAGGGTGGAAAAATCGTCCATTACACAAGGCAAAACGTTAGGGACACGCAAGTATTTGACCTTCGGTCCGCCACACACAAGCACGTTGGAGATGGTATAGGTAGTTGCGTGATTAACGGGGGCTTCGCACCCAAAAATAGGATAGTCCGTTTGAGAAGTTAGCGTTTTGTATGCCGACGCAGACAAATCTACCGACGAAAACACAACGCAGTCGCAACCCTTGTTTTTTAGAACATCCACGCAGCTTTGCGCAACGTTACATAACTCGTTTTTAGGCAAAAGGTGTAGTTGTTTACCATAGATTAGACCAACGACGTTGGACGGCACTACTTGTTTTAGTTTGTACAGCGTGGGAAAAATGCCCACACCGTCGTCGACGATACCTATTGTTACCATGCAACCTCCCTAAACGGCAAAAGACTTGCCACGTTTGTGATAAAATTAAATTTGAGGCACTATCAAACCCCTTGTACATTTAGTTTACTGCGATAAATAGCCTAAAATGTTCAATTTGTTGGGAAATTTGATATTTTTTTGTTAAAAAACTATGGTTAAATTGTTGCGTTATGTTGGAAAATGTGGTACTATTATTAGGCTAAAAAATATGGTATAACTATGATTACAAGGAGATACTAATGGCTAACATTAAATCCGCAGAAAAAAGAGTTTCTGTATCCGCAACAAAAAAACTTCAAAATCAAATGGTTCGTTCTCAAATGCACACAGCCGTTAAAAAGTTTAACGCTGCAATTTCCGAGGGCGATGTAGAAACTGCAAAAACTTTGTTGCCAGTTGCTTGCTCCAAGGTTGATATCGCCGCAAAGAAGGGCGTTATCCACAAGAATGCCGCTAACCACAAGAAAGCTCAACTTGCAAAGGCAGTTAGCCAACTTGAAAGAGGTATCGTTGTTGTTAAGGTTGACGCTAAAACTTTGAAACAAGCAGAACAAAAGGCTGCCGCTCAAAGAAAGGCAGAAGAAGCCGCTGCAATCAAGGCTCAACGTAACGAAGCGAAAAAAGCAAAGGAAGCAGCAAAACAACCTACAAGCAAGAAATAATTGGCTTGCAAAACGAATAATTCTGCACAAAACAAAGAGACTTTGGAACATCCAAGGTCTCTTTTTGTTGCACTACTACAAGTGTATTTTACTTGTAAAGTTGACTATATATAAAACTATATTACTATAAATAATTTTGCCAAAGTGTGCCAAAGGTGTATACAAGCAAACTTCACGGCACTACACATTTAAATGCAAAAACAAAAGTTTTTATGGCTAAACAATAGTTTTGCAAAAATTTTATATTCAGGCAAAAGTTTTACTTTGCATATTTTACAATATTGAAATAAAGAAAATATAAAATAACTTGCATAAAAACGATGTAAATTCCAAAAGTTAAATACTTTCGAATGAGACAATTCGGTTTGATATGCACCTATTTTATATTGATTTTTACCACCGAACGTGATAAAATAATTACGATATCAGCATAAAATAATCGATAATCGCTGGATTAAAAATAATTACCGCATTATCTTTTATATTCACTTTGGTCTATGTGGTTTTTCTTTACGCTGTTAACCTTACTGCTTAAATTTGAAAGGAATTTTATATATGCGATTATTAGGCGTAATTCTTGCCATAGTTTTTATAACGCTTTCTTCCATTTTGGGTAAAAAATTTAATTATCAAAATCAAAAGATTGAAAACGGAGTTATCAAACAACCACCATTTTACTTGTACGTAGGTATATTAGGAGTGGTTAGTTTCACTATAATTGCAATGATATTCCTTTTTGCTCAAAGCGATATTATTGCTGGCATTGTAATGCTTATGATAACGCTTCCGTATATTGTACTTATAGTGTGGTCAAAAAATTGGAAAATCACGTTTGACGACAAAGGCTTTTGCTTTACAAACATCATTAAAAAACAAAGAACGTTTTTGTACAAAGACGTACGGATGGAAAACACAACACGAGGTTTACGCATATACGTTGGCAAAAAGAAAATTTTGGCAGTTTCGTTTTTAGTTGCCAACGTTGACGCACTCTACTCAAATTACCTAAAGTGTCATCAAAAACACGTTTTCGATGAATAAATAAATGATATATACATCAGTCAATTATATCTTTTAAACAAATCGCCATCTTTCAACAAACAAATAAATAGCATATGTAAACATCAAAAAAGAGTGCAAGATTAGATTTTCTTACACTCTTTATTTTTTGGGTTCTATATTAAATATTGAGAAGTGAGGAAAAGAGCAAATATGTTTTTTCTAACGTTAAATTAGTTTGAAAAACAAATCGCTAAAAAACATTTACTCTACGTTTCATCGTATTACAAATTTATTATTTGGACGGTATTTTGCGCAATCCTTTAATAAACAGTTAAAAATCTTATTAATCGGGTTGATATGGAAAAATTTTTGCAAGACCGCCTTCGCTTGTTTCACGATACTCTTTGCGTAAATCTTTGCCCGTTTGGTACATCGTGTTTACCACTGTATCGAAGGAAATTTTGCGTGTGTGCGTTAAAAACGTTGCCAGCGATACTGCGTTTAGTGCGCGCATGGCGGCAACGGCGTTACGCTCGATACAAGGTATTTGCACCAGTCCGCCGATTGGATCGCACGTCAAACCAAGGTGATGTTCCATTGCGACTTCTGCAGAATACTCGATTTGTGCCAAATCCATATTGCAAATTTGTGCGACGGCGGCGGCAGCCATACTGCAAGCAGAACCGATTTCCGCCTGACAACCGCACTCCGCACCGCTAATGGATGCGTTTGTTTTGATAAGGTTACCTATAACGCTTGCCGTTGCAAGTGCATCCAAAACCTGTTTATCCGTTAGGTTTTTAGTTATTTGTTGATACTTTAACACAGCGGGAAGCACTCCACACGCACCACAAGTGGGCGCGGTAACTATCGTGCCACCACTAGCGTTTTCTTCACTTACGGCAAAAGCGTAAGCGCAAACAATACGATTTTCGTGCGTTGCGGTAGTTTCGTCGGGATGCACGCCGTTGTACAAAATTTTCGCTTTGCGTTCGGTGCCCAATCCACCCGCCAAAACTCCTTCGGCGACAAGTCCGCGGTTGATAGCCTGTTGCATTGTATTCCAAATAGTTGCAAGATAGTCCCAAATGGCGACGCCTTCGAAACGCTCTACGTACTGAGGCAACGTGATTTGGTTTGCACGACAATATGCACTGATTTGCTCAAAAGAGTTGTGCGGATAAACGTCCGGAGGAGTTATTGATTCCTGACCTTCCACCTCGATTGCACCACCGCCCACGGAATACACACGCCAACTGCCGACAGCATCGTTACCATTCAATGCAAAAATATCCATTGTGTTAGGATGCTTAATATTGGTAGTTTGTGTATCGAACACGATTTCCACCGGTTTTGCACAAGTTTTTTTAAGAACGACATCGGTTCCGTGACCTTTGCCCGTAAGTGCCAATGAACCATACAAAATAACTTTGTAATTTGTGGCGTCGGGATAGTTTTCGCAAAACAATTTGATGGCTTTTTCCGGACCCATTGTGTGCGAACTGGACGGTCCGCAACCTATTTTGTATAATTCAACAAGACTTTTCATGATTGATTATTTTTCCTTTGAGCAACAAATTGACCTACGACAAAAACCACTCCGTCAAAAGGGGGAAGTACTTTTTAGTATATCATTGTAAAAAGGCAATGTCAAGCAACGAAAATCAACACGTTACAAATTTGCGAAAATGCGAGAATAATGTCAAATAATAAAAAAATAGCGCGAAAAATACATTTTTGATGTTTGACGAAGCATATCCTTTGTGATAGAATAGCGACAATTTGGAGTTTTTAGGGAAACGATGCAAGCGATTGCTAACAAACAAGAGCAAAACCCACTACCGACAAATTGCAAAATACTGCGCAGTATAGCAAAGAACGTTACGTGCAGACGTTTGCAATAAAAAACCGCTTTACAAAATAAGCAGTCGGCGATAGTTGAAAATGCAAAAGTAGGTTAGCAACCAAAAGCAAAGGTACTCAAAATCCAAATTACAACATAACTAAATATATTACGGAGGAATCAAAAATGCAAAAATCAAACCTGATTTACAACATTAAAGACAAGCCACCATTTGGGAAAACGCTAATATTTGCGTTGCAACAGTTGTTGGCAATCATGGCGGCGACAATTGCCGTACCTTCCATTGTAGGCAACGGTATGTCCGCTGCGGCAGCATTGTTTGGAGCCGGAGTAGGAACGCTTGTTTACCTTTTGTTCACGAAATTTAAGAGTCCTGTATTTTTGGGTTCTTCCTTTGCTTTTCTCGGTTCGATGACGGCAGCATTTGCCGGAGCAACCACAGTTCAACTTGGTTACTTGGGACTTATACTTGGTGCAATTTTTGCAGGTTTGGTATACGTTGTAATTGCAATCGCAGTTAAATATGCAGGCACAAATTGGATAAACAAATTAATGCCTCCGCAAGTTATAGGACCGACCGTTGCAATAATCGGTTTGTCGCTTTCGGGAAACGCCGTTGGCGATTTGTTTAAGGGTGGCGTTGTAGTAGATAACGTTTCCGTTTGCAACACCTACGTTGCACTTGTTTGCGGATTGGTTACGTTGTTTGTAGTTATCGTTTGCTCGCTTTACGGCAAAAAGATGATTAGCATGATTCCGTTTATTATCGGTATACTTGCAGGATATCTCGTTGCAACGATATTTACCGTTATCGGTTTGGCAACAGACAACGTTGCTTTGCAAGTTATCGACTTTGCAAAGTTCCAACACATCCAATGGTACCCCGATTTTACGTTTGTTACGGCACTTGGCGGATTTGAAAAACTTGACGGCGCATACATCGGCACTATCGCAGTTGCGTACGTTCCCGTTGCGTTTGTAGTATTTGCAGAACATATTGCCGACCACAAAAATCTTTCTTCGATTATCGGTCAAGACTTAATCACCGAACCGGGACTTCACCGCACGTTACTTGGCGACGGTGTAGGCAGTATGGTTGGCGCATTGTTTGGAGGTTGCCCCAATACCACATATGGCGAAAGCGTTGGTTGCGTGGCAATTTCTAAAAACGCATCGGTTATTACCATTGTATACACGGCAATTATGGCAATTATAATTTCCTTTATCGGTCCGTTTTCCACCTTCCTTGCAACAATCCCCAGTTGTGTGATGGGCGGTGTTTGTATCGCTTTGTACGGATTTATTGCTGTATCAGGCTTGAAAATGTTGCAACAAGTTGACCTTGGCGACAACTGCAACTTGTTTGTTGTGTCGGTAATTTTGATTGCCGGCGTAGGCGGAATGCAACTTACCTTTGGCAAAGTTACGATAACGTCCATTGCATGCGCATTGATTTTGGGTATTTTGGCAAACGTTGTGTGCCACGCCGGTGATAAAAAAATTGCTGACGACACCACTGTAGAAGACGCTGAATAACAAAGGTATTTTGCATACAAAAAAATGTTTTATAGTACAAAGGTTGTGCAAATTGTAAAATCATCTACACATATAAGAATTGTACGTAAGGTTACAAATTGTGGATATCTAATTACAAAAACACGAATTTGTAAACAAAAAAAATCACAATACATTGTATATAAATACAAAAGTGTGTTTCCAAAAGGAATCACACTTTTTTTGATGAATTATAACCTTTGAGCATAACAAACAATACTACTACAAACAAAGCATAGAACTGAATATTATAATAATTACTTTTGGCTATCGCCAACACAAAAACTATCCATTAACGATTTTTAGTAACGTCTTGCCAATTAGAATT